>JAGRPN010000040.1 GCA_019449555.1 Ramlibacter sp. | reverse complement strand
CGCCGGTGGTACCGCCGAGCGTGATGCTGTCGCCGACGGTGCTTCCGGTCACGATGCGGAACATTTCGCTCAGGCTGCCGCCGCTGTCCGTCGCGGTGACGTCGAGTTCGTAGATCCGGTTTTCCTGCACGCCATTGGGGCCGCCCGCGGCGGTCACCGCCCCGGAGGTGCTGACGGTGATGTCCGCCGTGCCATCCGCATCGGTCTGGACGACGCCGGCCAGCGTCTTCTCGACTACCGTTGCGCCGTAGCTGACGACGCCGGACGCGCCGATCGCCGAGAACTGCCCGATCGCGCCGTTCGGCACCTGCGTCGCGCCGGGCGCTGTGCCGGTCAGCACGATGCCGGTTGGCCCGTCGGCCGTCCCGTCGATTGTTACGCTGACTTGCTGCGTGTCCGTGCCACCGTGGCCATCGGCCGCCTGGACCGTGTAGTTCAAGGTCAGGGACTGGCCCACGGCGAGATAGTCGAATGCCTGCGTGCCCGAATCGAAGGTCCAGTCGAGGTTGTGCGTGTCGCCGGTGTCGGCCGCAAGGGCGCTGGTGGGGGATACCGACAGGTAGCCCAGCACGGCTGCTTGCGTCAGGACGCCGGTCGTGCCGGACAGGGTCACTCCCGTCACGGAAGAGCCGATCGTGTCCGACGTGTCCACATCCGTCACGGTCAGCGTGCCGCTGGTGCTCAGCCCTGAATTGGTTTCGGCGAGCGTGCTGGTCTGGCTGTCGGTGGTGACCACCTGGATGTCGGGCGCGTCGTTGGTGCCGGTGATCGTGACCGTCTCGGTCTGCGCGACGGTGGCATTTTGCGCGTCCTCGACGTCGTAACTGATCACGATGGAGGCGCTCTCGCCGACCGCCAGGTGGTCGAAGGCCGCGACGGACGGATCGATGGTGAGCGTGCCGCCACTCACGCTGATGCCCGCCGGAGCGGTGATCGAAGCCGGGCCGCCGTCCACGCTGTAGCTCAGGCCCGAGACCGCCAGGGTGGCCGTTTCGCCGTCGTCCACGTCGCTCGCGCCGGCCAGCAGGTCCCGCGTGTACGAGGCAGCGCCTTCGGCAGCCGAAGTGGCCAGGGCCGCGGTCACGACCGGCGCGTCGTTGGTGCCGGTCAGCGTGATGGTCAGGGTGCTGGTGCTGGTAGCGCTGTGGTCATCGGTGACGGTGTAATTGGCGACCACGTTCGTGGTGGCACCCTGCGCCAGGTGCTGGTAGGCCGCGTTGCCGGCGTCGAAGCTGTAGCCGCCGTTGGCGCCGAGCGTGAGGCCGGCTACCGCGGCGTTCAGCGCGTAGGACAGTGTCGCGCCGTCGTCCACGTCACTGTCGTTGCCGGCCACGGTGCCGGTGATGGTGGTGTCCTCGTTGCCGCTGTTGGTGTCGGCCGCCGACACCGGCGCGTCGTTGGTTCCCGCCACGACGAAACTCACCGAGGCCGCCGTCGTCGCGGTGCCGTCCGACACACCGTAGTTGATGGTCACCGTCGTGGTGTGCCCCACGGCGAGATGCTGGTAGGCCGCGCCCGTCGGATCCAGCGAGAACAAGTGCGTGCTCGTGGCGTAGCTGACGCCGGCGGGCAGCGTGCCGGGCACATTCACCACGGAGAGTGTCGCTCCGGCGTCGGGATCCGAAGCATTGGCCAGCGCATCGAGGCTGACCGTGCTGCCGTCTTCCACCGCGTTGCCGCTGACGGCGCCGCTGACCACCGGAGCATCGTTGACGCCGGCGAACTGCACGGTCGCGGTCGCCCAGCTGATCGTGCCGTCGCCCAAGCGAATGGCATAGGTGAATTGGTCGGTCAGGTACTGGCCGGGGTTGAGGGTCTGCAACTCGGCGCGGAAGGCCGCGCTCAAGGTCGAGGCGTCGTAGCCGACCCGCCCATCGGCGCCGATCCAGATGGTGGCGCCGCCCAGGCTGGCGTCCGTGCTCGCCGCTTCGGTCCTGGCCAGGTCCTGGGTCGCCAGGTCGACCGGCCGGGCGTCGCCCTCGCTCACCGAATTGTCCAGCGAGAAGAGCGCCTTGCCGGTGCCGCCCTGGTCGTTGGCCATCACATCGAGCCATACGATGCCGGTCGAATCCTCCGTCAGGCCGGTGGACGCCGCTCCGTAGAAATCGTCGTCAGCCTGGGGCGTGTTCTCCAGCGAATTCAGGATTCCGCGTGTGATGGTGGTGGGCATGGCAATCGTTCCTTCCGGGCAGCGCCGCGCAAGCCGCGGCAGGGACCATTGGGCTTGCGGGTGACGCTCCGCACATGAGGCGAATGTCCCGTTTTGCGTTCGCTGCGGTACTGGCCGCGCTAGGAGTTTTGCCCGGCGCCCCTCCCGCTGGACAGTGGGGCGCGGTTGTCAACGCGCAGATCCTTTGAACCCCTGGTGCGGCTGCGCGAATTAACCGGCATGGAAATCCCGTCTCCCACCCCCGCAAGGCGCCGCCCCGAAAGCCGCGCCCGGTGGGCGTTTGCGCTGCTCATCCTGTTCGGCGGCGCGGCGGCATTCGGGTGGGACGAGCTGGCGTCGGGCCGCTATGCCACGTACCAGATCCGGACCCGCGATGCGGTGTCGGGGCTGATCGTGGATGCGCCGGTGGAATTCCACGGCGTCGAGGTCGGCCGCGTCGCACGCATCGAGCTGGTCGATCCGCACTCCGTCAGCATCTTGCTGCACATCAGGAAAAACGCGCCGGTGACGCAGGCTACCGTCGCCACCGTCACTTCGCGCGGGCTGGCAAGCAAAGGATTCACCGGTTACGTGTATGTCGCGCTCGAAGACGACCCGAGCGATCCGCGCTGCTTCGCGGAAAGCACCGACGCCGGGTACCCGCAACTGCGCACGGCGCCGTCCCGCTCGGTCAACCTCGATACGGCCATCGCCCAGGTCAACGACAACGTCCAGTCCATGACGAGGTTGCTGCAGACTTCGCTGGACGCAAAGACGCTCGCGTCGCTGAAGCAATCGGTGGAAGGCATGCAGAAGGTCACGCAGACATTCGCGGCCAACAGCGAGAAGATGAACGCGATCATCCTGAATGCCGAGCGCGCCAGCAGCCGCCTCGAGCCGCTGCTCGAATCGGGCCGCGAGACCACCAACGCCATGCAGACTCAATTGTTGCCGCAAGCGTATGAGGCGCTCGAGAAGCTGGATCGCTTGTCCACGACCTTGAACGGCGCGGCAACCCGGATCGAGCGGGATCCGTCCGTCGTGGTGCGCGGCCCCGGCAAGCGCGCGCCCGGTCCGGGTGAAACCAGGTGAGGGGCGCCCGGCCGCGCCGCGCCGCGTCGCTCCTCGGCACTGTGCTTGCCCTGTCGCTGGTGACGGGTTGCGCAGCGCTGTTGCCGCCGGCGCCCACGGAAATGCACAAGGAAGTCCTGGACAAATTG
>JAGRPN010000039.1 GCA_019449555.1 Ramlibacter sp. | reverse complement strand
TCACGGGCCTGACCTTGCCCTCGATCGTGCGCATGAGGATGTCCGCGGCGCGGCAGCCCGCTTCGAAAACGTCGACGTGCGGATAGGTGTGATAACCCGTGACGACGGTGGCATGCCGCACGATCTCGTCGTACAGGTTGGCATGCATATCGAGCACCACGCCGACGGGCGTCCCGGGATCGAGCTGGCGCAGACGCGCGAGCAGCGTTCCTTCGCCATCCTCGAGCGTGCGCGTGACCATCGCACCATGCAGGTCCAGCAGGATGCCGTCGAAGCCGCCCTTCGCGACTTCGCGCAGGATGCTCCCCGAGATGCGTTCGTAGGCGCCGTCATCGACCGGGCCGCTGGGCCACGCTTCCGCGGCAACGGGCAGCACGATCTCCGCGCCGGCGCGCTCGGCTACTTCGATGAACCCGCCCAGGCCGCTGCCCGTGCCCCGGTAGGCGGCCAGCGCGTCGCGCCCTTCGAGCGGCTCCGGTCGCCCGCGGAAGAACCGATCGAACGGCGTTGGCACCGGCGAGAAGGTGTTCGTCTCATGCTTGAACATCGCGAGGAGCAAACGCATCGGCCTTCCCCCATACGTGTTCCCACCGTCCGGGCCGGCGGCGCACCCGCAATGCCGGGTGCAACTGCGCCGGTACTGCGGAAACTATACGCCGCCGCTCGCGGCAGCGTCAGCTCGCGTGGTGATGGCGGGCGGGCTGGACCGGCAGGTCCTCGCGCGCGCCGGGCAGCCCCGGGATGAACGCGGGGGTGTGGCGCCGATAGTCCACGTAATCGGTCCCGAGGGAGCGCACCAGGTCGCGCTCCTCGTAGTGGACGCCGATCAGGATGTAGATCGTCATCGCGACCGCGAACAGCAAGTGGCCGACCGTCATGTGCGGCGTGAACCAGAAAGCGAGCAGGAAGCCGAGCATGATCGGGTGCCGCACGATGCGATAGAGCAGGGTCGTGCGAAACGGCAGCGGCGTCAGCGGGCGTTGCACCAGATGCAGGTAGGCCTGCCGCAAGCCGAACAGGTCGAAGTGATTGATGAGGAAGGTCGAGAGCAGTACCACGCCCCAGCCCAGGCCGAAGATCGCCCACAGCCCCATGGCGAGGGTTCCGTCCGCCGCCCAGAGCGTCAACGGCAGCGGCCGCCATTGCCACATGAGCAATACGAGGACGATCGTGGCCGCCAGCACGAAGGTGCTGCGCTCCATGGCCCGCGGCAGGAAGCGTGTCACCCAGTGCTTGAACGCCGGTCGGGCCATCACCGAGTGCTGCAGGCCGAACAGCGAGATCAGCAACAGGTCCACGACGAGCGCCACGACCACGTCGGAGGCCGGCCCCGTATCGATCGACCTGGGCACCCACAGGTCACCGACGAAGAAGACCAGGTAGAGAAAAGCCGCGAGAAAGCCGGCATAGGCGCCAAGGCTGTAGAGAAACACCGCTGCCCGAGCCATGGGATGTCTCCTTGAAAATTAAACGGGTGTTCAATGTAGGTGCGGCGGCCGACCGCGTCAAATTCGACTTTGCTACAATACATTACGGGAGCGAGGCCAGCTGGGCTCGGCGCTTGGTGCGGCACTTCCGATTGCACATGCGTTCAAATCCCAAACCCGCTCCCAAGAAACCCGCAGCGCACGAAGCTCCCCACCCAGCGCCGCCCTCGGGCGACACCAAGGCGCGCATCCTGGAAGCGGCATTCCAGCGGCTGGCGCGCGAAGGTTACGCGGCGATGAGCGTGCGTGAGATCGCCAAGGATGCCGGCGTCAACCACGCGCTGATCAATTACCACTTCAAGACCAAGGACCAGCTCGTCATTGCGGTGCTGGACGAAGCCAACCGCAGGCTGCTGGAGCGGCAACGGCGCCTGTACCAGGGTCCCGGCCAGTATGCGCAGAAGTGGGCGCAGGCGCGCCGGTTCTACGAGAACGATCTCGCTTCGGGTTTCGTGCGCGTGCTCATGGAGTTGTACGCGGCAAGCATGTCGAACCCGGGGTTGCGCGAGGAGTTCCGGCCGCGCATGAATGCCTGGTTCGACGTGGTCAACCACGCTGTCCAGGAGGCCGTAGAGCATTACCGACTGGAGCTGCCGGTGCCGGCGGAGGTGGTGGGCTGCTGGATCAGCAATTTCTGGATGGGCATGGAACTCGCCATGCTCACGGGGACCGGCCAGCCGCAGCTGCACCGGCAGGCGCTGGAAGCGGTGGATGCGCTGCTGCGCCGGCTGGATGCGCAGGCGAAGGAGAGGGCGGCGCAAAAACCTGCGCGGCGCAAGTCGGCGCGCTGAACGTGCGAGCGAGGACGGCGCGTCGGCAGCGCAGCGCCGCTGGCGCTAGCGCCCCTTCGAGAGCCGCTTCACGTTGTCGAGCAGCGCGGCTATGCCATGCTGGTCGACGAGCGACTGCAGGCCCCGCTCCATCGCATCGCGTTCCGCGGCTTCGTCGAGTTCAGTGAGCAGCTGGCGTTCCACATAAGTCAAGCAGCCCGGCTGGCAGGCCGTGACGCAAAGCGGCTCGGCGAGCGGCGGCTCGTCTTCGCACATGTCGCATTTGAGCGGCAGGCCCGAATCGGGCTCGATGAAATGATCCCTGGAGGGGCACGCCGCCCGGCAGAAACTGCACTCGCTGTATTGCTTGCCGTTGATCTGGTAGAAATGCCGGCCGTCGCACTCGGTTCGTGTGAAGTTGCCGGCGCGCACCGGCACGTATTCGTCGTTGACCTCGTCGGCCACCACGCGGATGCGCGAACGCGCCGGATTCACGCTGCTATACCTCGGCTTGGCATGAAAGGCCGAGCACGCTGTTTCGCAGGCGCGGCAACCCGTGCATTTCTCGACGTCGATCCTGATTTCCTTGACGGTCTTGGTCGTGACAGCGGCGTTCACTGCAGGATCCCCCTTCGCTCGAGGTCGTCGGCCGCGTAGCCCAGGTCCAGCTGCTCCAGCGTCTGCCGCGTCGGGATGCCCTCGTCGTTCCAGCCCTTGAACGCGTAGTACTTGCCCAGCAATTCCTGTTCGTAGCGTTCGTCGCGCACCGCCCAATGGTCCTCGGGCGGGCGTTCGTCCTTCTTGCGCAAGCCCCTCCTGACGTTCACGGCCCGCACCAGCGTGCGAATCCTCTGGAAGGTTTTCCACAGCCTTGCCTTGTCCATCTCCATGCCGGTCGCGTGCGCGATCACCTGCGGAATGTTGTTCATGTGATAGGCGACGCCGCCGCCGAACTGGCCGCGGAACGACGACACGAAACCACACAAGCCGGTGGAGTCGTCGATGTAATGCATCGCCTCGTTCCAGTCCACGATCTCGCAGGTGGCGAGCTCGGAAATGTCGTCACGCTTCTCCCACTCGAGGAAGTACTTCTTGAACTTGTCGTCGGGCGGAGCTTCCCACTTCTCGACGAAAGCTTCCCTCTGCTCGCGGGTGGGCAGCGGGTCCTGCGGAAACGAGCCTTCGATCTGCGTGATGCTCATCTTCTCGCCGGTCGCGATCATGAGGAAATAGGCGGGATTGAGCTTGCCCAGCTTGATCGGCAGCTGCTCGAATTTCTTCGTGGTGTTGTGGTCGTACGCTTCGGCGCCGTGGCCGATCTGTTTGGCCGCATGCGACACGCTGTTGGCCAGCACGTCGCCGATGCCTTCGCGCCGGACGATTTTCTCCAGCAGGTAGAAAAAGCGCCCCCTGCTGTCCGCCGGCATGTCGGGGAAGTCCTGGTCGGTCAATATCCCGGCTTCGAGCAGCTCGAGCGCGAACGCGATGACTTGCGGCGTCGAGTAGGAATCCAGCCCATATTCCTGGGCGACGCCCAGGATTTCATACGTGAAATCCAGTTCCAGGAAGGCCGCCATGTGATAGGTGTCCTTGCCGAAGCACTTGTAGCCGAAGCGGGGCCGACCCGGCCAGTTGATCACGTTGCGGCATTTCTTGGCGCAGTTGAAGCAGCCGGTCTGGCGATCCATGTGCTCGTATTTCAACTTCGTCCAGCGCTCCTGCAGTTCCTTGCTCCAGAAATTCTTGCGGCGCGTGCGCGCGTTCCCCCACGCGAAATGGTTGTGGTGGAAGCTGTCGTCTTCGTCCACCGCCATCCAGTCGCCGTTGCCGTCGCCTTCGCCGATCTTCTTGTGCAGCGCCTGGCTCAACTCGAACAATTCGGCCGGCCGCGCGATGTTGAGGTCGCGGGTGCCGCGCACCGCGATGGCCTTCAGGCGCTTGTCGCCCATGATCACGCCGACCCCGCGCGAGGCGCTCGCGTGGTTGTGGTCGATCGTCGCCATGAAAACCCGGTTTTCGCCGGCGAGGCCGATCGCCGCCACCTGCACCCGCTGGTCCTTCAATTCCTTCTTCAGCACGTCCTGCGTTTCGGTGGTGCCCATGCCCCGCAGGTGCGTCGCGTCGCGGATTTCTACCTGGTCGTTGTGGATGTACAGGTAAACGAGGTCCGGGGCCTTGCCGCGGATGACGATCCGGTCGTAGCCGGCGAACTTCAGTTCCGGCCCGAAGAAGCCGCCGAAAAGGGAATGCGACATCAGGTTGGTCTGCGGGGAAAACGTGTTCACCACAGTTCGGTTGGCGCTCGGCGCCGGTGTGCCGTTCAGCAGGCCGGTGCTGAAGATCAGCAGGTTGTCCGGGGAAAACGGATCGGTGTCGGGCGGCACCCGCTCGAACAGGATCTTCGCCGCGATGCCCTGGCCGCCGAGATAGAGCTCGGTGTCCCTCGGGTCGGTCTCCACCTTTTCAATGCGTCCCGTCGAGAGGTCGATCTCCAGGTTGAAACCTGTTTCAGCGTACTTCATGTCTTAGCCTCTCGAATATCGGCCCGCGGGACCGCCTCAGGCGAACACCGGCAGGCAAAAGGAGATCTCCCGCGCGTAATCGCAGGCCCGGCATGCGAAGCGTGCCTTGAGCGTTTCACATTTGACGCCGCGCGCCCGGCTGTGCGCGACGTCGATGGGCGCTTCGCACTCCGGGCAGGCGCGCGGCGTGACGACGGTCACTTGCATCGTCGACACGCGGGTGCCGTCGCGCGTGCGGAAATCCCCCTGAACGACCACATTCCTGCGTTCGAATGCCGCAATTCCGCAGTTCTCCAGCTCGTGCAGCAGGTCGTCGAAGAACGCGATGGTTTTCGCCGACTGCTCGCACGCGAGCATCCTGCCTGCTTCGGTCAGCATGGATCGGGGCGCCGCAAGCGCATAGGTCAGTTCGCGGCTGAGTGTGTGCACGAGCGCATCGACCAGGCCGCGCCCGCGCAGCGTCGCCTTCGTGAAGAACGCGCCGATACCCAGCGCGCCGAGTTTGTCGAGCCGGTCCGCGTCCTGCACGATGCGGCTCGCCTCGTTGCAGCGCAGCCGGTCGTCGTAGAGCCCGCGCAGCGCCTGCAGCACAACCTCGAGGTCGGCCGGCTCCATGCCGTACTCGGCGAGAAGGGCCGACGCGAGCACGGCAGCGTGCTCCTCCTCGGGGACGTCGCCGCGGTGGTATTCGCCTTCGTGGAATTTGCCCGCGTCATGGAACAGCGCAACGATGACGGGAAGCAACGGATCGACGCCTTCGCGTGTCGCGAGCGTGTGGGCGATCGCCGCCGTGTGTTGCGTGTGCTCGAGCAGGAATTGCGAGGGCGACTGTTGCGTGCGGCGGTTGTAGCGCGCCTCGGAGTCGACGAGCGTGCGCGCGATGCGCGCATGAAGTCCGGGGAACCGTGACTCCAAAAGTTTGCGCACCTCGTTCATCGTCGGTTCCTGGTCCGGGTCGGCCTCGCGTGGCCGGGTATTCGATTCTGGAGGCACGCGTCGCGAGCCGGTGCATACCCGATCACGCTGCTCAACTTAGGCCTCAAAACAAACAAGTTTGACGGAGATCAGTTGACGTTGAAGCGGTAAATCAGCCAAATGGTACGTGAATACCGATTAACTCAAGAACGCAGGCGATTCGGGCACGGATTTTCGTTGACGGACCCGTCGGCCGGCATGTGAGAGGACCCAGGCATGCGGTATGCAGAAACAGGATTCAACCTGGAAGTCGATCTGTCCCGCGGCAGCATCGATCGCGTTGAATCCGATCTCGAATTGACGCGGCTGCATCTGGGAGGCCTCGGCACCAGCGCCCGCATCCTGTGGGACCGGGTTCCTCCCGACACCGAGCCTTTCTCCGAAGACAACCTGCTGATCTTCGCAACTGGGCTGCTCTGCGGCACGGCGGCGCCCGGCTCCAACCGCACGATCGTTTCCACTTTTTCGCCGCAGACGCAATTGCTCGCGTACTCGATGATGGGCGGCTTCTGGGCGCCCGAACTCAAGCATGCCGGCTACGACAAGGTGATCATCCGTGGCAAGTCGCCCGAACTGGTCTATCTCTGGATCCACAACGACAAGGTCGAGATCCGCGACGCGTCGCACTTGCGCGGCAAGGGCGCGATCGAGACCGCCGAATGCATCCGGCAGGAGCTGAAGGAACCGGAGGCCCAGATCGCGTCGATCGGCCTGGCCGGGGAGAACAGGGTCTTCTACGCTTCCATCGAGCAGGGCCGCTCCAGCGCCAGCCGCGGGGGCATGGGCGCCGTGATGGGCGACAAGGGACTCAAGGCGATCGTCGTTCGCGGCACGAAGGACATCAACGTCGCCCGTCCGGCCGAGTTCATGGACCTGTGCGACGACGTGCTGAAGTACATCCAGTTCCGCGCCGACCACCCGATTCCCGGCGTGCCCGCCATCCTGCAGGGGCTCGGGTCGCCGCAGGAAATGGCGATCCACGACGAGCAGTGGCACACCACCAGCTTCATGTGGGGCAACGCGCGCACCCGGCGCAAGGACTTCTGGACCCACGAGATCGAGCAGAAGTGGCGCGAGACGCAGGAGAGCGTGCGCACGCGCCTGATCAGCTGCTACAACTGCCCGATGAAGTGCGGGGCCACCATCTCGGTGCCGGGGCAGCCGACCTACATGATGAAGTGCTACTCCAAGCTCACTTACACCATGGCGGCCTATTCCGACCTGGAGTTCGGCTTCAAGATCGCGCAACGCGCTACCGAATATGGCGTGGACGGCTTCTCGACCCCGCAGGTGATGGCCTTCGCGCTCGAGTTGCTCGAGGCCGGCATCCTCACCGACGCCGACTTCCCCGGCATGCCGGCCGACGTCGAAGGGCGGTTCTTCTGGCTGCTCGACCGCATCGTCCGGCGCGAGGGGATCGGCGACGTGCTCGCCGACGGCGTGTACTGGGCGGCCCGGCGCATCGGCAAGGGCGCCGAGAAGTTCGACCACAACACGATCAAGAAGCACGAGCAGTTGCCGCTCAAGCTGGGCATGCTGAACCCGGTGTACTACCTCATGTACTCGACCGGCGAGAAGATCAACATCACGCAGATCGAGGGGCAATTCCCGCAGGCGCCGTTCCCGACCATGGAAGAGCGCGAAGCCTTCGTGAAGGACTGGATCCAGGTGCCGCACGACAAGTTCAAGCAGTACCTGCTGGAGTGGGAGCCGCGCGGCGAAAATTCCAATCCACTCTATCCGAGCGTCCAGGCCAGCTGCGACATCGTGGACTGGCAGGAGAAGATGCACTACATCGACGACGCGCTGGGCATCTGCGCCGGTCTGTCGTCCTTCCCGCTCAAGCCGCCGTACCACATCCACAACTTCCCGAAATTCGTTTCGGCGGGGACCGGGTTCGAGTTCGACGAAGCCGGGCTCTGGAAGGCGGCCACGCGCAACCGTACCTTGTTGCGCGCCATCAACGTGCGGCGCGGCATGCGGCGGGCCGACGACAAGCCGCCGGAAGACCACTGGAAGAAGCGCTTCCCCGACCTGGAGAAGAAACTGCTCGATGCGTACTACGAGCTGAAAGGCTGGGACGGCAACGGCATACCGACGGGGCAATCGCTGCGCGAACTGGACCTGGATTGCGTCGCCGAAGACCTGGAGCAGCGGGGGATCATCAGCCATGGCCATGATTAAGAAAAAGATCAAGTCGATCACCATCGATGCCGACAAGTGCAACGGCTGCCGGGCGTGCGAGGTCATCTGCTCCCTGTTCCATGCCACGCCGCGCTACAGCAGCAACAACCCGGCGCGCTCACGCATCAGGGTGGTGCGCGAGCCCCTGCGGGACATCTACCTTCCGGTGTACGCCGGCGAATACACGGCGGCGGAATGCACCGGCCGCGACACCTACATCATCGACGGCAAGAAATACAACGAGTGCGACTTCTGCCGCGCTTCCTGCCCTTCGCGCGACCTGTTCAAGGAGCCCGATTCCGGCTTGCCGCTGAAGTGCGACATGTGCGAGGACTCACCGCCCTTGGCCAAGCCCAAGTGCGTGGAATGGTGCATCAACGACGCACTGATCTTCGAGGAGCGCGAAGAGGAAGTCGAGGAGCCCGAGGCGAGCCCGGCCGATATCGAGATCGGTATCGAGGCGCTCATCGACAAGCACGGGTTGCAGCAGGTGCTGGACACCGTCTCGCGAATGGCGAAGTCGTAGGGTGCGCAGTTTGTGCCCACCATCAATCGCATAGCGCATCCGAACAAAGGCCGGGAACGAACATGGAGACCGTGACACCTTTCAAGGAGATCGTCGACGCCATCAAGGCGAGCGGCGGCGACGCGTTCAAGTACTGCTACCAGTGCGGCATGTGCGATACGGTGTGCCCGTGGAACAAGGTGGGCAGCTTCAGCATGCGCAAGCTCGTGCGCGAGGCCACCTTCGGCCTGACCGAGATCGAGAGCGAGGACATCTGGCGCTGCACGACCTGCGGCAAGTGCCCGCAGGTGTGCCCGCGCGGCGTCAAGCAGATCGAGTCCGGCGTGGCCCTGCGCCGCATCGCCACCGAGTACGACGTGTTCCCGCAGTCCGTGCAGCCGATTCGCGTGGTGGCCGCCAATCTGCGCGCCGAGGGCAATCCGTTCGGCGAAGAGCGCGGCAAGCGCACGAAGTGGGCCGAAGGGCTGGACGTCAAGCCGTTTGCCGAAGGGATGGAATTTCTGTACCTCCCGGGCTGCTATCTATCCTACGACCCGCGCGCCAAGAAGATCGCGCGCGCCACCGCCGAGATCCTGAACAAGGCGGGGGTGGAGTTCGGCATCCTGGGCGCGCAGGAAAGCTGCTGCGGCGAGAGCATCCGCAAGACCGGCGACGAAGCGCTGTTCAAGAGCCTGGCGCGCCAGAACATCGCCGCATTGATCGATCGCGGTGTCAAGAAGATCCTGGTGTCGTCGCCCCATTGCTTCCACACCTACACCCACGAATACCCGGAGTTCATGGTGCACTTCGAGGTGGTGCACATCTCGCAATTGATCCATCGGCTCCTTGCCGAGGGCAGGCTCCAACTGAAGACCGAATACGCGAAGACGGTGACCTACCACGACCCGTGCTACCTCGGCCGCCACAACGGCGTGTACGACGAGCCACGGGCCGCGCTGCAGCAAGTGCCCGGGCTGAAACTCAACGAGATGGTCGAGTCGCGCAAGAACAGCTTCTGCTGCGGCGGCGGCGGCGGACGGATCTGGATGGAAACGCCGAAGGGCCAGCGCTTCTCCGACCTGAGGCTGGTGCAGGCGATGGACGTCGGCGCGCAGGTCGTGGTGACCGCCTGCCCGTACTGCATCACCAACTTCGAGGACAGCAGGCTCAACGTGGCGGGCGGCGATGCGATCGAGGTGAAAGACATCACCGAAGTGATCCGGGAAGCGCTCTAGGCAAGGAAATGACGTCGTGGCACACACACTAGAACGGGCCATCGAACACGCACACGAGGCGCCTGGCCAGCATTCGCTGAGCCCGGGTGACGGCCAGCGCGGCGACGTCATGGTCGTCGGCGGCGGCATCAGCGGCATCCAGGCGGCGCTCGATCTCGCGACCGCCGGCTTCAAGGTCTACCTGGTGGAAAAGACGCCGACCATCGGCGGCAAGATGGCGCAGCTCGACAAGACCTTCCCGACCAACGATTGCTCCATGTGCATCGAGTCGCCGAAGTTCATCGAGTGCGACCGGCACCCCAACATCGAGATCATGACCTACACCGAGGTCGCCAGCGTGGAAGGAAGCGCCGGCAACTTCACGGTGACCCTGACCAAGAAGCCGCGGTACGTCAACGAGGACAAGTGCACCGGCTGCACGGTGTGCGTCGAATACTGCCCGGTCAAGATTCCGGACCCGTTCAACGAGGAGCTGTCGCTGAACAAGGCGATCCACATCTACTTCTCGCAGGCGGTGCCGCTGGTCACCTACATCGACGACAGCTGCCTGTACCTGAAGGACAAGACCTGCTCGATCTGCACCGGCGTGTGCGAGAACGACGCCATCAACTTCAACCAGACGCCCGAGAAAGTCGAGATCAAGGTCGGCGCGATCGTGCTCTCGCCGGGCTACGAAACCTTCGATCCGAAGGTGCGCGGGGACTACGGCTACGGCATCCTCGAGAACGTGGTGACCAGCCTCGACTTCGAGCGGCTGCTCTGCGCGACGGGCCCGCACGAGGGGCACATCCTGCGCCCCTCGGACAAGTCGCATCCGCAAAAGATTGCCTGGATCCACTGCGTCGGCTCCCGGCAGGTGACGCCCGGCGGCAACAGCTATTGCTCCGCGGTGTGCTGCTCGTACACGCAAAAGCAGGTGATCCTGGCCAAGGACCATTTGCCTGACATGCAGGCGACCATCTTCCACAACGACATCCGCTCCTACGGCAAGGACTTCGAGCGCTTCTACCAGCGCGCGGAGAAATTGCCGGATGTGAAATTCATCCGCAGCTATGTCTCGATCGGCCGGGAAGATCCCGTGACCAAGAACGTCACGATCCGCTACTCGACGACCGATGGCGGGGTGAAGGAAGAGGAATTCGAGCTGGTGGTGCTGTCGGTCGGCTTGAATCCACCGGCGGGCGCCAAGCAATTGGCGGAAAAATTCGGCGTGGAGCTCGGGCCGCAGGGCTTTTGCAAGGTCAACCCGGTGAACCCGATCGAGACCACCCGTGCCGGGGTGTTCATCAGCGGCGCCTTCCGCGGGCCGATGGACATCCCCGAAGCGGTGATGACCGCGAGCGCGGCCGGCGCCTTGTCGGGGCAGATGCTGAAATCGCGCCGCGGGCGGCTGAGCACCGCGCGGGTGTATCCGATCGAGAAGGACGTGACGCAGGAAGAAGCGAAGGTGGGCGTGTTCGTCTGCCGCTGCGGCGCGAACATCGGCCGCGTGGTGGACGTGCCCGCGGTGGTCGAATACGCGAAGACCCTGGGCAATGTCACTCATGCCGAAGAGAGCCTGTTCGCCTGCGCGACGAACACGGCCAAGGCGATCGGCGACACCATCCGCGACAAGGGCCTGAACCGGGTCGTCGTGGCGGCATGCACGCCGAGGACGCACGAGCCGCTGTTCCGCGACACGCTGCGCGAGGCCGGCATCAACCAGTATTTCTTCGACATGGCGAACATCCGCGAGCATTGCTCCTGGGTGCACTCCAAGGAGCAGGCGGACGCCACGAAAAAGGCCAAGGACATCGTGCGCATGTCGGTGGCGCGGGCCTCGATGCTGGCGCCGCTGGACGAGTTCTCGCTGCCCGTGAACAAGGCCGCGCTCGTCGTCGGGGGCGGCGTGGCCGGGATGACCAGCGCCCTCACGCTGGCCGAGCAGGGCTTCCAGACCTATCTGATCGAGCGCGCTTCCGATCTCGGCGGGATGGCGCGCCGCATTCACTACACCGTCGAGGGCCTGGACGTGCAGGCGTACCTCAACGACCTGAAGAAGCGCACCTACCGGCACCAATTGATCCGCGTGATCGCCGATGCGACGATCACCGATGTCTCCGGCTACGTGGGCAATTTCGTCACCAAGGTCAAATCGAAGGGCCGGGTGCAGGAGATCAAGCACGGCGCGGCCATCATCGCCACCGGTGCCGACGAGTACAAGCCGACCGAATACCTGTACGGGCAGGATCCGCGTGTCATGACCCAGCTCGAACTGGAGGAGAAGATCGTCGCCGGCGACGAGCAGGTGCGCAGCGCCCAGACGCTGGTGATGATCCAGTGCGTCGGCTGCCGGCAGGAGGACCGCAACTACTGTTCGCGCGTGTGCTGCAGCGGCGCGATGAAGAACGCGCTGAAGCTCAAGTCGGTCAACAAGGACATGGACATCTACGTCCTGTTCCGGGACATGCGGACGTACGGATTCAACGAGGACTACTACCGCGAAGCCGCCGGCCGGGACGTGAAGTTCATCCGCTACGAACCGCAGGACAAGCCGCAGGTGGAAGCCGTCGAAGAGGGCGGGCGCAAGGTCATCAAGGTGACGGCGACCGACCCGATCCTGGGCAAGCGGCTCGCTATCGATGCCGACGCCGTGGTGCTGGCCGCCGCGGTCATTCCGTCGGCCGGCAGCGAGGACACGGCACGCCTGTTCAAGGTGCCGCTCAGCCCGGATGGCTTCTTCCAGGAAGCGCACGTGAAACTGCGGCCGGTCGATTTCGCCGCGGAAGGCGTGTACCTGTGCGGCACGGCCCAATATCCCAAGCACCTGTCCGAAGTCATCGGCCAGGCCTATGGCGCGGCCGGCCGCGCGCTCACGCTGTTGACGCACGACACCGTCGTCGCGTCCGGCTCCGTGTGCGAGGTCGACGAGAGCATCTGCGTCTCGTGCGGCGCCTGCATCACCGCCTGCACGTACGGTGCGATCGAATTCCACGAAACGCCGCGCGGCAAGAAAGCCACCATCAATCCCGTGCTGTGCAAGGGAGACGGCCTCTGCAACGCGAAGTGTCCGTCGGGAGCGGTGTTCCTGAAGCACTACACCAACGAAGAAGTGTTCGGCCAGATCGACGCCGCGCTGGCGCTCTGACATACAGAAAAGCGAACTGACCATGGCCACCGCAAGCGAGTTCAAGCCGACCATCATCGGATTCCTGTGCAACTGGTGTTGCTATGGTGGGGCGGATCTCGCCGGCGTCTCGCGGTTCCAGTATCCGCCGTACCTGCGCGTGATCCGCCTGATGTGCTCGGGCCGCGTCGACCTGCAGTTCATCTTCCGCGCCTTCGCCAAGAAAGCCGACGCCGTGTTCGTCGGAGGCTGCCACCTCAACGACTGCCACTACAACCCCGAGGGCAACTACGACGCGATGGGCAACGTGCTCATGGCCAAGCGCATCCTCGAGAAGGTGGGCGTCAATCCCGAGCGGCTGCGGCTCGAATGGGTATCGGCCGGCGAGGGCACGCGCTTCGCCGAAGTCATGAACGATTTCTCCGCGAAGGTGAAAGGCCTGGGGCCGCTGGGTTCTTCGGAAGGCCTGTCGGTCGCCGAGATTTCCTCGCGGCTGCAGATTGCCGACGAGCTCGTTCCCTACATCAAGCTCGTGGAACGCGAAAGGCTGCGGGTGCCGGTGCGCACCGAAGAAGGTTACAAGCAATTCTTCGGCAGCGAGCGTTTCGACGAACTGTTCAACGAACTGATCCTCGACAAATTCGTGATGAGCCGGATCATGGGATTCGTGCGGCGGCAACCGGTGGCGGCGACGGACATTCCCGCGCGGCTGGACCTCGAGCCGTCCGAAGTTGCGCGGCATCTGCACCACCTGACCGAGCGAGGCCTCGTCAAGTTCGACCCCGGCCAGCGGCTCGTGGCCGCGGTGTAAGCGCCGTATGTTGTTGAATTCGATTGGGATGGGACCCGAGCATGGATAGCGCCAACTTAGACCAGATCATCGACAGGCATCGCGGCAAACCGGGCGACCTGATCCACGTGCTGATGGAGATCCAGCACGAGAACCACTGGCTGCCGCGCGACTCGCTGCACCACGTGGCCGAGGCGCTGGAGATCCCGTTCAGCCGCGTGCTGCGCATCGCAACGCTGTACAAGACTTTCAGCCTGACGCCCAAGGGGCGCAACGAGGTGCACGTGTGCAACGGCATCTCCTGCCATCTTCGCGGCGCAAAGAAGGTGATGGAGGCGGTGGAACGCGTCACCGGACTGAAAGCGGGCGAGACCGACGCCAACTGGCGCTTCACTCTGGAGACAGGCAGCTGTCTCGGCAGTTGCAGCGTCGGGCCCGAGGTGATCGTCAACGGCACGCACCACGCGCGGATGACGCCCGCCAAGGTCGAGGCCGTGCTGAAAGAATATCCGTGAGGAACGGCGCATCATGACCAGGCTCCACTCCGCCAGCGAACTGGAACAACTTCGCGCGCGCATCCTCGCGGCGCGCGAGAGCGTCAAGCCTTGTATCGCGGTGTGCGCCGGCGCGGCATGCCACGGGCAGGACTCGTTGCGCGTCGCCGGGGCTTTCCAGGCCGAAGTCGAAAAACTGGGCACCGCCGCGGCGGTCGAGGTCCGGGTCACGGGGTGTCACGGCTATTGCGAAAAAGGGCCGAACGTCGTCGTGGGCCCGCAAGAGATCTGTTACTTCGAGGTCAAGCCGTCGGACGTGCCCGAGATCGTGCAGCGCACGGCCAAAGGCGAGGTGGTCGAGCGCCTGGTCTATGCGCACCCAGGCACAGGCGAGAAGGCGGTCCACATGAACGAGGTGCCGTTCTACAAGCACCAGACGCGCCTGCTGATCGGCGACAACACCCGCATCGACCCGATGCGCATCGACGACTACCTGGCGGTCGGCGGCTACGCGGCGCTCGCCAAGGCGCTGTTCCAGATGACGCCCGACCAGGTCCTCGACGAGGTGAAGAAAGCCAACCTGCGCGGCCGCGGCGGCGGCGGATTCCCGGCCGGCCTGAAATGGGAAACCGCGAAAAATGCGCCCGGCGAGGAAAAATACGTCATCGTCAACGGCCACGAAGGCGAGCCCGGCGCGTTCATGGACCGCGCCCTCTTTACCGGCAATCCGCACAAGGTGCTCGAAGGCCTGATCATCGGCGCCTACGCCATCGGCGCGCGCCGTGGTTTCATCTACACCCGGCACGACTCGCCGCAATTGATCAAGCACATCGAGCAGGCGCTCGCCCAGGCCGAGGAATACGGACTGCTGGGTGAGAACATCCTGGGTTCGGGCCTCGACTTCCGGGTCGAGCTGCACTTCGACGTCGGCATCTTCGTGTCGGGCGAATCGAGCGCGCTGATGCGATCGATCGAAGGCATGCCGCCGGAGCCGCGGCCCAAGTACATCCGCACTTCGGTGGCCGGCATCTGGGACCGGCCGAGCAACCTCAACAACGTGGAAACCTGGGCCAACGTGCCGCAGATCATCGGCCGCGGCGCCGATTGGTATGCCAGCATCGGCACCGCGGGCAGCAAGGGGACCAAGCTCGTGTCGCTGTCGGGCAACGTGGTCGACAGCGGCGTGGTGGAAGTGCCGATGGGCACGCCGCTGCGCAAGATCGTGTACGACATCGGCGGCGGCATCGCGGGCGGCAAGGGCGCGAAGGCAGTGCACTTCGGCGGCCCGATGGGCGGCTCCATTCCGGCCAGCCTGATCGATGCGCCGCTCGACTTCGACGAGCTGGCCAAGCTGGGCGCTCCGATCGGCGCCGGCGGACTGCTCGTGATGGACGAGGACACCGACATGGTGGAGGTGGCGCGCTACTTCCTCGAGTGGTTGACTAACGAATCCTGCGGCAAGTGCGTGCCCTGCAGGGAGGGGATGTGGCAGACGATGAAGGTCCTGGAAAACATCACCAAAGGCAAGGGCCGGAGCGGCGACATCGCGCGGCTGGAGGATCTCAACGACGTGACCGGGGCGGCGTGCCTGTGCGCCCTCGGCAAGACGGCGGCCGATCCGCTCAAGAGCATGCTGCGCTATTTCAAGGACGAGTACGAGGCGCAGATCGCCGGAGCACATGTCGGCGAAGTTGCGGGGAGCGCTGCGAAATGAGCGACGTCGTGATGCAGATCGATGGCAAGGAAGTCAAGGCCAGCGGCGACATGACGGTGCTGCAGGCGGCGCGCGCCGCGGGGATCCACATCCCGACGCTGTGCCACCACGACAAACTGGAGCCGTTCGGCGCCTGCCGCATGTGCATGGTCGAAGTGGAAACGCGCGGCCGCAAGAGCTACGTCGTGTCCTGCCTCTACCCCGTGGCCAAGGACCTGGTCGTGCGCACGCGCTCGGAGCGGGTGGACAAGATCCGGCGGGTGATCCTGGAAGAACTGCTCGCGCATGCGCCGAACTCGCCCGAGCTGGTGGCGCTGGCACGCGAGTACCGGGCCGACCCGGACCGCTTCGAGAAGGATCCCTCGTTCTGCATCCTGTGCGGGCTGTGCGTGCGCTATTGCGCGGAGGTCAAGCAGAAGAACGCCGTCGACTTCATCGAACGGGGCGCGCTGCGCGAGATCAGCTTCATCCCCGAGATCGCCGCCAAGGAATGCTGGGATTGCCAGGAGTGCTTCGCGCTGTGCCCGACTTCGTACGCGCAGGCCGCGTATTTCCTCACCGAGGCGCTCGCGTTCCCCGGCCGGCGCAAGGAAAGCGCACCGAGCGCGTAGCTCTTGTCATGCCGGGCTCGACCCGGCATCCAATGACGCGTCAGCTCACCCGCTTGTCGAACGACAGGCGCGGCGACTGTTCGAACGCGGCGTCGTAGAAGAACCCGAGCAGCCCGAAGTTCTCGCGCGCAACCACCGTCTCCACGCGTTCGACGCCGAGCGCCTTGAGGTTCGCGAACAATTGCGACAGCAGCGCATGGCCCACGCCCTGATGCGCATAGTCCGGGTCCACCCCGATGGTGTCCAGCACCGCGACCGGCTCCACGCGGCCGTAATCGCCGAAGTCCGTCCGCGCCATCGCGAAACCCACGGCGATCCCGTCCAGGCGGGCCACGAGTGAAACGCGCACCGCTGAATCGCCCATCGCTTCCTCGACCAGTTCGCGGATGTAGGCCTCGCGCTTGCGGCCGCTGACCCTTTGGTCGATGTGCAGGATGTCGTTCAGGTCGGCCGACTGGAGGGCCCGCACGTCGAGCTTGCCCGGCGCCATCGCATCGAAGTCGTTCGCCGCTTCGGCGCTGTAATCCACCTCGCTCATCGAAAAGCCGGTGAGGTGCGCGGGGGCCAGGACCTTGTCGCCGTCGTGCGCCGCCAGCCGGTTCTTGCGCACCGGGCATTCCAGCACCATATTGCGCGAGAACTCGAAACCCGCGGCGTCGAAGAACTGCATGATCGCGTGGTCGCGCCAGGAAGCGGTCGTCCTGATGGCGGGCGTTCCCAGCCGCTTCGCCTCGCTTTCGAGCCGGGCCAGCAGCGCTGTGCCGATCCCCTGGCCCTGCTTGCCGGGCGCGACGGCCACCGACTCCAATAGCAATGCCGGTTCGGCCCGACCGAACTCGCCCTGTTGTTGGCGAGCCTTGATGAAACCGACGAACCGGCCGTCCTGCTCCGCCGAGAACTGCACGTGCCGCCCGGTCTGCTCGAGGGCGGCTTTCAGACGGCGCTGGAAGTACACGTGACGGGTGCGTCCCACGATCGCGGCGTCCAGCGCGACGACCGATTCCATGTCCTCCGCTTTGGTACGTCGAAGCGAGATACCGGCCGGTTGAGGCTGCGCGCGCATTGCCAAGGCATTCTCCTTCTCCGTCAGGGACGGGACGACGAAATTTTATCTGCGAACGCCGCCGAAACCCGAGTACCGGACAGGCGCGCTAGGGTTCTGCTGCGACGGCCCGGATCAGGACGCCGCGAGCGTGCTTTTCATCCAGCCGGCCATCGTGTCGGCCAATTCGTCCCGCACTTCATCGTCGGTGCGGCCGGAACGCGCGAGCACATGGAAGGAGTGATCGCCGCCTTCGACGATGTGCAACGTGGCGCGGCGCCCCAGTCGGACGGTCATGTCCCGGATCAAGCCCAGGTCGGCCAGCGCGTCGCGCGTGCCTTGCAGGAACAGCATCGGCACACGCACGTCGGCCAGGTGGTCGGCGCGATCCGTCGAAGGCTTGCCGGCCGGATGGAGCGGAAAGCCCACGAATACGAGTCCGTGCACGCCCGCGAGCGGTTCGGCCGCTTGCGCCTGCGACGTCATGCGCCCGCCGTAGGATTTGCCTCCGGCGAACAGGGGCACGCCCGGCATATTTTTTTCGGCCTCCCGGACGGCGGCGCGCACGCTGCCCTGCGCCACTTTCGGTGAATCGGGGCGCCTGGAGCCCTGCGCCATGTACGGGAACTGGAAGCGCAACGCCGCGATGCCGCGCTGCGCCAGGCCGCGCGCAATCGCGGCCATGAACGGGTGGTCCATTCCGGCGCCGGCGCCGTGGGCGAACACGTAGCAGGCCGCCGCGGCAGCCGCCGGTTTATCCAGCAGGCCGGGCAGCGTCGTGCCCCCGGCCAGCGGAATCGAAAGCGAAGTCGTGCGAAGTGTCATCGTGAGTGCAGACCTCCCGAATGCTTGCATCGAGGATAGGATCTCATCATGTCACGCACTGACCTTGCCTTCCTCCCGGTTCACGAGCTTTCGCGGCAACTGATGGCGCGGCGCATCTCTCCGGTCGAGCTCACGCAAGCCTGCCTGGATCGCATCGCGGCGCAGGACCCGAAGTTGCACGCGTTCGTCGAGGTGTACGCCGACGAGGCCCGTCTGGCGGCGCGCGGCGCCGAGGCGGCGATCCGCTCGGGGCATGCGGTCGGTCCGCTGCATGGCATCCCGGTGGCGCTGAAAGATCTGGTCGAGATCGAAGGCAAGATCGTCACCGGCGGCTGCGAAGCGTGGCGCGAGCGCCGGGCCACCCGCACCGGTACCTTGGCGCGACGCCTGATCGCGCAGGGAATGATCGTGCTGGGCAAGACGCACACGGTCGAGTTCGCGATGGGCGGCTGGGGCACGAACTCGGTGCGTGGCACGCCATGGAATCCGTGGGACCCGAAGCGCCCGCGCACGCCCGGTGGCTCGAGCAGCGGCTCGGGTGTCGCCGTCGCTGCCGGGCTGGCGCCGTGCGCGATCGGCACCGACACGGGCGGTTCCGTTCGCCTGCCCGCCTCGTGGTGCGGCATCACGGGCCTGAAGACCACGATCGGGCGCATCAGCACCTACGGCGTGCTGCCCTTGAGCCCCACGCTGGACACGCCCGGGCCGATGGCCCGCTCGGTCGAAGACGCGGCGTTGCTGTATGCCGCGCTGCAAGGTGCCGACCCGCTCGATCCGCGCACGCAGCGCCTGCCCTTCACCGACCCGATGCCGCAGCTGAAGCGCGGCGTGCGCGGCCTGCGGCTGGCCCGCATGCCCGATGCCGAGCGGCAGCCCGCCAGCGCCGAAGTGCTGGCCGCGTACGACGCCTCGCTCGCGGAGCTCGCGCGCCTCGGTGCGGAGATCGTGCCGATCGACCTGCCGTTCTCGTTTTCCGACGTGGCGGCATCCAACCTGCTCATCATGGCGGCGGAGAGCTACGTCATCCT
>JAGRPN010000038.1 GCA_019449555.1 Ramlibacter sp. | reverse complement strand
CGAATTTCTCGATCATCGCGACCGACGAGAAAGGCATCATCCAGCTGTTCAACGTCGGCGCCGAACGCATGCTGGGCTATCGCGCGGCCGAGGTCGTCAACAAGATCAGCCCGAGCGACATCCACGACCCGCAGGAGGTGAGGGCGCGGGCCCAGGCGCTGACGCTCGAACTCGGCACCATCATCACGCCCGGCTTCGAAGCCCTGGCGTTCAAGGCTTCGCGCGAGATCGAGGACATCTACGAACTGACCTACATCTGCAAGGACGGCAGCCGCTTCCCGGCCATCGTCTCGATCACGGCGCTGCGCAGCGACTACGGCGCCATCATCGGGTATCTCCTGATCGGCACCGACAATTCGGTGCGCAAGCGCGTCGAGTCGGAGCTGAACCAGGCGATGGCCCTGGCCGAAAAGGCCAATCGCGCGAAGTCGGATTTTCTTTCCAGCATGAGCCACGAGCTGCGCACGCCGCTCAATGCGATCCTCGGCTTCGCGCAACTGCTGGAATCGGGCGCCCCGTCGCCCACACCGACCCAGAAGCGCAACATCGAGCAGATCCTCAAAGCCGGGTGGTACCTGCTCGAGTTGATCAACGAAATCCTCGACCTGGCGCTGATCGAGTCGGGCAAGTTGACGATCTCCAAGGAGCCGGTCTCGCTGGCCGAGGTGATCGTGGAGTGCCGCGCCATGATCGAGCCGCAGGCGCGCCAGCGCGGCATCGGCATGACATTCCCGAAGTTCGAGACCCCGCGCTTCGTCAACGCGGATCGCACCCGCGTCAAGCAGGTCCTGATCAACATCCTTTTCAACGCCATCAAGTACAACCGGCCGCTGGGCACGGTGGCAGTCGAATGCCAACTGGTCGTGCCGCACTCGATCCGCATCAGCGTGCGCGACACCGGTGTGGGCCTGGCGCCCGAACAATTGGCCCAGCTGTTCCAGCCGTTCAATCGCCTGGGCCAGGAGTCCGGCGCCGAAGAGGGCACCGGCATCGGCCTGGTGGTGACCAAACGGCTGGTGGAACTGATGGGAGGCCGCATCGGCGCGGACAGCACGGTGGGGGTGGGAAGCGTCTTCTGGATCGAATTCGAGCTGGCCGCGGCGCCGCAGTTCGCCACGCTGGAGCCGGGCTTGGACGTCCTCGCACGCACGCGGGCGCCCGACGGCACCCCGCTGCGCACGCTGCTGTATGTCGAAGACAACCCCGCCAACCTCGAACTGGTGGAGCAGCTGATCGCGCGCCGGCCGGATTTGAGGCTGCTCAGCGCCGCGGACGGCAACCTGGGCATCGAGTACGCACGCACCTGCATGCCGGAGGTGATCCTGATGGACATCAATCTTCCGGGGCTCTCCGGCATAGAAGCCATGAAGATACTGCGCGCGGACCCCACGACGGCGCACATCCCGATCATCGCGCTCAGCGCCAATGCGGTGCCGCGCGATATCGAGCGGGGCCTGGAGGCGGGCTTCTTCGACTACATCACCAAGCCGATCGTGGTCGGCAAGTTCATGGAAGCCGTGGACTCGGCGATGAATTTTGCAAAAGCGTCGATCCAGCCGGCAGCGCGCGCGCAAGAAGAGCTTTCATGATCGGCAACTCCGACGTCCTGCACGCGCGCATCCTCATCGTCGATGACCAGGCGGTGAACATCGCGCTGCTGGAGCAGACGCTCGCCGAGGCGGGCTACGACAACGTGGCCTCGACCATGGACCCGCACGAGGTGTTCGCACTGCATCGCAAGAACCGTTACGACCTGATCCTGCTGGACCTGCAGATGCCCGGAATGGACGGTTTCCAGGTGATGGAGGGCCTCAAGACCAACGAACGGGACGGCTACCTGCCGGTGCTCGTGATCACAGCCCAGCCCGGTCACAAATTGCGCGCGCTGCAGGCCGGCGCCAAGGACTTCATCAGCAAGCCGTTCGACCTGGTGGAAGTGAAGACGCGGATCCACAACATGCTGGAAGTGCGGCTGCTGTACAAGCAGCTCGAGGACCACAGCAAGCAGCTCGAAGAAGCGGTGCAGGAACGCACGGCCGAACTGCGCGAGAGCGAGGCGCGCTACCGCAGCCTCACGGAACTCGCCTCCGACTGGTACTGGGAGCAGGACGAGCACGGCACCTTCACCAGGGTTTCGGGACCCGTGCTGGAGATGCTCGGCATCCGGGTGGACGGGCTGGTTCCGGCGAGCGGCCAGCTTGCCGAAAGCGGGTGGAACGAGCAGGAGCGCGCGGAGCTGCAGGCCGCCATCGCCGAGCGCCGCCCGTTCCTCGACTTCATCTTCAGCCGCGTGAATGCCGACGGTTCGCAGCAGAAATTCCAGGTGAGCGGCGAGCCGATGTTCGGTCCCGCCTGCCGGTTTCTCGGCTACCGCGGCATCGGCCTGGAAATCACGAGGAGAAAGTAATCATGTCCGACGCGCCTTTTTTTCACGAAAGCTCCGGCACGATCCGGTTCTGGGTGCTGGTGGAGGGCAAACTGCTGGGCGCGAGCGTGAGCCGGGAAGCATTGCACCACCGCTACCGGCCCACGGCCCAGGGCGAGGATCCGCTGGAGACTTACCTGGCCAACGCGGCCGACATCGAGGCCGCGGTGCGCAGGCGGCTCGCCCAGGGCTCGCGCGAGCCGGTGATGCTGCGCGAGTACGACCTGCGCGCCCCGGACGCGCAGGTCCCGGGCTGAAAACGCTATCGGCGTCGCTGTCTGCCTGGCGACGGCCGCCGTCTCCTCCTCCCTGGAACGACGCGGCCCCGGTCAGGCAAGAGCTGTTCGGTGTCGAGCGGCTGGAGCAGCATGCCCAGACGCTGGCAGCCGCCCAGCCGGTCACCGACAAGCCGCCCGCCGTCTTCGCGCTGCGCCGGCGGCTCAATGACAACGCCGGCGTCCTGCTCGCCGCCTACCGTGCCAGCGCCGCGGAGCTGGAGAGCGGGCGCGGCGTGGTGCCGGCCGCCGAATGGCTCCTGGACAACTACCACCTGGTCGAGGCGCAGATCCGGGAGATTCGCGATGATCTGCCGCCGGGCTATTACCGCCGGTTGCCGAAACTCGCCACCGGCCCGTTCGCGGGCTATCCGCGCGTGTTCGGCCTGGCCTGGGCTTTCGTGGCCCACACCGACAGCCACTTCGACCCTGCGATCCTGACGCGCTTCATCGCGGCCTACCAGCGCGTACAGCCTCTCACCATCGGCGAATTGTGGGCGGTGGCCATCACGCTGCGCATCGTGCTGATCGAGAACCTGCGGCGCCTGGCCGACCAGATCACCATCGGCCGGCGCGACCGCACCGATGCCCAGGCGCTGGCCAACCGGCTGCTCGCCGCGGGGCACGCGCGCTCGGCGCTCGATACCGACATCGCGGCGCGCGCGTCCGGTCCCCTGTCCGAACTCTTCGCCGCACAGCTCGCCAAGCGGCTGAGGGACCAGGACCCCCGCACGACGCCGGCGCTCGGCTGGCTCGAGGAGCGGCTGCGGCTGCAAGGGACGT
>JAGRPN010000037.1 GCA_019449555.1 Ramlibacter sp. | reverse complement strand
GTGGCCGGCTTTACCGACGTGACCAGTGGCAAGCTGCTGGTCGGCGACAAGAACGTGGTCGGCGTGCCGGCGCACAAGCGCAACATCGGCGTTGTCTTCCAGCACTACGCGCTTTTCCCGCATATGAGCGTCGGCCGCAACGTCGCCTATCCGCTGACGCTGCGCGGCGTCGGCACGGCGGAACGAAAAGCGCGCGTGGCAAGAGCGCTGGACATGGTCAAGATGGGCGACTTCGCGCATCGCTATCCCAGCGAGCTGTCGGGCGGCCAGCAGCAGCGCGTGGCGCTGGCCCGCGCCATCGTCTTCGATCCGCCGCTGCTTTTGATGGACGAGCCGCTCGGCGCGCTCGACAAGAAGCTGCGCGAATGGCTGCAGCTCGAGATCAAGCGCATCCATCGCGAGCTCGGCACCACCTTCGTCTACGTGACGCACGACCAGGAGGAGGCGCTGGTCCTGTCGGACCGCATCGCCGTGTTCAACCGCGGGCGGATCGAGCAGGTCGGCACCGGCCGCGAGCTCTACGACGAACCGACGACGCTGTTCGTCGGCCGCTTCATCGGCGATTCCACGGTGCTGCGCGGCGAGGCGCGAAGCGATGGCGCGAGCACGGCGCTGCGCATCGCCGGCGAGACGGTGACAGCGCCGCGGCGGATGGCGGGCGAAGCCCGTCCGGTCATGTTGCTGCGCCCGGAAAAGCTCGCCATCCGCCGGCCCGGCCAGAGCGCGGCGGGCACCACCAACCGGCTGCCGGGGACGATCGCGGAAGCCATCTATCTCGGCTCGGGATCGAAATATGAAGTCAGGCTCGCCGACGGCTCCACGGCGATCGTGCGCTCGCCGCTGACCGGTGAGAGTTTTGGCCTAGGCGAGAAGGTGGAGCTTTGCTTCGACGGTGCCGATGCCAAGCTTCTGGCCGATGACAGCACGGCCGACGCGACGCTGACCTGATCCAATCAACCTGAAAGTCATCCCATGCAAGCCAAACGCAACGGCGACATATCGTTCTGGTATGCGGATCTGGGCGGGGTTCCCACGCCCCGGCCGCCCTTACCCGGCGATATCGAGGCCGATGTAGCGATTGTCGGCGCCGGCTATACCGGGCTGTGGACCGCCTATTATCTGAAGAAGGCCAGGCCGTCGCTGCGCGTCGTGCTGATCGAGCGCGAGTTTGCCGGTTTCGGCGCTTCGGGCCGCAATGGCGGCTGGCTGTCGGGGGGCTTCTCCTGGTCGCGCGAAAAATATCTCAAGACCTCGACCCGGCAAGGGGTGAGCGCCATGCAGGCGGCCATGGCGGGCTGCGTCGACGAGGTGATCCGGGTGGCGAGCGCGGAAGGGATCGATGCCGATATCCGCCGCGTCGACAATCTGACGGTGGCCACCAACCCGGCGCAGCTCGAACGCGCGCGCGAGGAATGCGAAACGATCCGCGCCTGGGACGTCGATCCGGACCGCGTCGAGATGCTGGATCAAGCGGCGACGCGGGCGCGCATCAATGTGCGCAATGTCATGGGCGGCTTCGTCGTCCATGGCCAGGCGCGGGTGCAGCCCGCCAAGCTGGTGCGCGGGCTTGCCGCCGCCGTCGAGCGCCTGGGCGTGCCGATCTACGAACAGACGACGGTGACGTCCATCGCCAAGGGCACCGTGACGACCGACCGCGGCACGGTGCGGGCGGAGACCGTCATCCGCGCGACGGAGGGTTTTACGGCAGGCATTCCGGGCGAGGAACGGACCTGGCTGGCGCTCAACAGCGCGCAGATCGTGACCGAGCCGCTGTCGGAGGCGCTTTGGCGCCAGATCGGCTGGGAAGAGCACGAGCTTCTCGGCAACGCCGCCCACGCCTATTGCTATGCCCAGCGCACGCGCGAGGGACGCATCACCATGGGCGGGCGCGGCGTGCCCTATCGCTACGGCTCGCGCACCGACATCAATGGGCAGACGCAGCAGGCCACGATCGACCAGCTGCATCAGATCCTGACGACGCTGCTGCCGCAGACGGCGAACTGCCGCATCGAGCACGCCTGGTGTGGTGTGCTCGGCGTGCCGCGCGACTGGTGCACGACCGTTGGCCTCGATCCCGCCACCCGTATCGGCTGGGCCGGCGGCTATGTCGGACTTGGCGTGTCGAGCTCCAATCTTTCG
>JAGRPN010000036.1 GCA_019449555.1 Ramlibacter sp. | reverse complement strand
TGTCGATGCCGGTCATTCTCGTTGCGCTGGCGACGGTCGCGATCGTGGGCGGCTCGCTGTGGGTCGTCATCCTGGTGCTGGGGCTGCTGAAATGGGACCGCTTCGCCGTGGTGATGCGCAGCGCGACCCAGCAGGTGCGGTCACTCGAGTACGTGGCGGCGGCGCAAGCGGCGGGCGCTTCGACCACGCGCATCGTGCTCACCGAAGTCCTGCCCAATGTATTGCCGCACCTGATCGTGATCGCGACGCTCGAGGCGGCGAGCGCGATCCTGCTGGAAGCGTCGCTTTCCTTCCTCGGGCTGGGCGTGCAGCCGCCGCTGCCGTCGTGGGGGCTGATGATTTCCGAAGCGAAGAACTACATGTTCTTCTCGTTCTGGCTGATCGCGATTCCCGGCTCGGCGCTCGCGCTATTGATCTTCGCGATCAACCTTGCCGGCGACGGGCTGCACCAGTTCTTCACGCCGCAGGAGCGCGCTTGAGCATGGCAGGCAGCCAGACCGTGCTGGATGTGCAGGGGCTGGATGTGGACATCCGCACGCCGGCCGGTGTGCTGCACGCGGTGCGCGACGTGTCGTTCCAGGTGGCGCGCGGCCAGACGCTGTGCCTGGTGGGCGAGTCGGGTTGCGGCAAGTCGATCACCTCGTTGGCGATCATGGGTCTGTTGCCCGCGACGGCATCGCGCCGCAGCCGCGCTTTGACCTTCCTCGGCGAGGATTTGAGCCGCGCGAGCGGCAAGCGCATCAACGACCTGCGCGGCAACAAGATGGCGATGATCTTCCAGGAGCCGATGACGGCCCTGAACCCGGCTTACACGATCGGCGAGCAATTGGTGGAGCATTACCGGCATCATCGCGGCGCGTCCGCGAACGAAGCCACCGAGCGCGCTGTCGCCTTGCTGGAAAAGGTCGGCATCGCCTCGGCGGCACAACGCCTGGGCCAGTACCCGCACCAGCTCTCCGGCGGCCTGCGCCAGCGCGTCATGATCGCGATCGCCCTGATGTGCGGCCCGGAACTGCTGATCGCCGACGAACCCAGCACGGCGCTCGACGTCACGATCCAGGCGCAGATCTTGCGGCTGTTGGCCGACCTGCAAGCGGAGCTGGGGATCGCCATGGTGCTGATCACGCACGACCTCGGCGTGGTGGCCCGCATCGCCGACCGGGTGGCCGTGATGTATGCCGGCGAAGTCGTGGAGGAGGGCGCGGTGGAGGACATCTTCGCCGCTCCGCGCCACCCTTACACGCGCGGGCTCATGAGCTGCATCCCGGTCCCGGGGCGCACGCCGCCGGGTGGCAAGCTCGGCACCATTCCCGGCGTCGTGCCGTCGCTGATCGGGCCGCTGGAGGGTTGCTCGTTTCGCGACCGCTGCCAATTGGCCCAGCCCGCCTGCCGCCTGGCCATTCCCATCCATCATTCGGCGACAGGCCAGCAGTGGCGCTGCGTCCTCGACGAACCGGGCGACGTCGCATGAGTGCGCTGATCCGGGCGATCGGCCTGCATCGCACCTTCTCGATGAAGGGCGGCCTGTTCAAGGGGCGCCAGCAATTGCACGCGGTGAACGGGGTGGACGTCACCGTCGAGCGGTCCGAGGTGCTCGGCATCGTCGGCGAATCGGGTTGCGGCAAGTCCACACTTGCTCGCATGCTGCTCGGGCTCACGCCGCCGACCGCCGGCACGATCTTCCTCGACGGGCAGGACGTCGCCACCCTGGGCCGGCTCGAATTGGCGCGCCGCATCCAGCCGGTGTTCCAGGACCCGTACTCGTCGCTCAATCCGCGGCGCAGCGTCGCGTCCATCGTGTCGTTTCCGCTCGACGTGCAAGGCATCGGCACGAAATCCGGACGGCGGGCCAAAGCCATCGACATGCTCGAGCGGGTGGGACTGCCGCCGCGCTATGCCGACAGCACGCCCGGCCAGCTCTCCGGCGGCCAGCGGCAGCGCGTGGGGATCGCACGGGCGCTGGTGATGAACCCGGAGATCGTCGTCTGCGATGAACCGACCTCGGCCCTCGACGTGTCGGTGCAGGCGCAAATCCTCAACCTGCTGATGGAATTGCGGCAGGAATTCAACCTGACGTACGTCTTCATCAGCCACAACCTGGCCATCGTCGAACACATCGCCACGCATGTCGCGGTGATGTACCTCGGCCGGGTGGTCGAGTTCGCCGAAACCGCGACCCTGTTCGGCCAGCCGCGCCATCCGTATACCCAGGCCTTGTTGGCGTCGGTGCTGACGCCCGAACCTCACCTGGGCATTCCGGAAACGGGCCTCGGCCTTTCGTTTCCCGACCCGATCCATCCGCCGCCCGGCTGCCCATTCCATCCGCGCTGTCCGCAGCGCATCGCCGGCTGCGACACCGAGCGCCCCGCGCTCGTCCGCGAGGCGGCCCGTGAGGTCGCCTGCCATCTGTATCCCGCCGCCAGCATCAAAGGAGTCAAGCCATGAGCACGCGCACCGATGCCATCCGAAACGCCGAGACCTGCTTCGATTCGGGGGAGTTCCGCCGCACGCTTGCCCGGCGCATCGCGATACCGACCGAGAGCCAGAACCCGGAGCGTTCAGGCGTGCTGCGGCAGTACCTGGAAGAAGAGGTGCGGCCCGCGTTCGAAGCCATGGGATTCAATTGCCGCATCCTGCAGCACCCGAAGGCGCTGGCGCCGTTCCTGTTCGCCGAGCGCATCGAATCGCCGGATGCACCGACGGTCCTGGGCTACGGCCACGGCGACGTGATCCGCGGACTGGACCGCGAATGGAAGGAAGGGCTGTCGCCCTGGTCACTCACCGAGCGCGAGGGGCGCTGGTACGGCCGGGGGATCGCCGACAACAAGGGCCAGCACACCATCAACATGGAGGCGATGCGGATCGTGCTCGCCACGCGCGGCAAATTGGGCTTCAACGCCAAGATGCTGATCGAGATGGGCGAGGAGACCGGGTCGGCCGGGCTGCGCGAGCTGTGCGCCGAGCACCGGGATCTGCTGAAGGCGGACCTGCTGATCGCGTCCGATGGCCCGCGGCTTGCGGCCGAGCGTCCGACCGTGTTCCTCGGCTCGCGTGGCAGTGCCAACTTCGACCTCAGCATCGAAGCGCGCGAAGGCGGACATCACTCCGGCAATTGGGGCGGGTTGATTTCCAATCCCGGCATCCAGCTTGCGCACGCCATCGCCTGCATCGTGTCGCCGACCGGCCAGATCCGCATCCCGCAATGGGTGCCGAAAGAATTGCCGGCGGCCGTGCGGCGTGCGCTCGCGGGTTGCGAGGTCGACGGCGGCGCCGACGGCCCGCAGATCGAGCCCTGGTGGGGCGAGCCCGGCCTGTCGCCGGCCGAGCGGGTGTTCGGCTGGTGCAGCTTCGAGGTGCTGGCATTCAAGACCGGCAATCCGGAAACGCCGGTCAACGCGATCCCGCCGCGAGCGTGGGCGCGTTGCCAGTTGCGCTTCGTCGCCGGCATCGATCCGACCGATATCCTGCCGGCGCTGCGCCGTCACCTGGACCGGCACGGGTTCACAATGGTCAAGGTCGCCAGCACCCGCGAAACGATGTTCCAGGCGACCCGCATCGATCCGGAAGACCGCTGGGTGCAATGGGCGGTTGCCTCGATCGCGAAGACGACCGGCAAGACGCCGGCGCTGCTGCCCAACCTAGGCGGCGCGCTGCCCAACGACATCTTCACCGACGTGCTGGGCCTGCGCACCATCTGGGTGCCGCATTCCTACCCCGGGTGCTCGCAGCACGCGCCCAACGAGCACCTGCCGCCGCAGGTGCTGCGGGAGGGCCTGTCGGTGATGACCGGGCTGTATTGGGACCTGGGCGCCGGGGATACGCCGCCCGTCTGAGCGAGCACTCAGACCCCGGACGGATAGGTTTCCGGCGGCTCGCCGGTGTGCCATGCGGCCACCCGGTCGAGCGGCTCCAGCGCGTGCGTCTCGTCGATGTGGATCACCGCATCGAACTGGTCGGCCAGCCGCGTATAGAAATAGTGGCTCTGGCGCTCGGTTTCCGGCCGGTAGATCACGCCGATCGCGCGCTGCAGGCGGCGCGGCGAGGCGACCAGGGAACGCAGCTCCGCGTCACCGCGCAGCACCAGCAGCAATCGGCTGGCTTCGGTCTCGTGGAAGATGTCTTCCCAGCTGCCGGGCAGCCCTTCGCGCACCTGCTTGCGCTGCGGCGGCTCGTCCCATTCGTTGGCCGCAGTCACCCAGCCGTGGTGCGTGCTGAAACCCACCAGCACCGCCTCGTCGCCATAGCGATCGCGCACCAGTTGCCCGACGTTCCATTCGCCCATGTTGCCCATCTCGGTGGCCGACGCATCGCCCAGGTGCGAGTTGTGCGCCCACACGGCAACGCGCGGCGGCGCGCCTCGATCGCTGGCGAGGTGGCGCTCCAGCGCCTGCAGCGTCTCGACCATGTGGTTGTCGCGCAGGTTCCATGACGACACGCGGCCGCGGAACATGGTGCGGTAGTACTCCTCGGCATTGCGCACCAGCCGCGCGTTCTGCTGTGCGTAGAACGCGGCGTCGCGCTCCAACCCCGGCGTTTGCGGCGCCTCGGCCGAGCGGCGGTTCATTTCGCGCAGTTGCTGGATCACTTCGTCCTCGCAACTGGCGGTCAGCCCGAACCCGGCGGAGTAGCCGTAGGCCTGGCTGTCCTCGCGCGCATGGTCGAAGCAGGCGTAGCGCTCGCGCGCCCGGCGTGCCGCTTCGGGGTCGATGCGGTCGAGGTAGGCGAGCACCGCCTGGATCGAAGTGAACAGGCTGTACAGGTCGATGCCGTAAAAGCCCACCTGCGTGCCCCGGTCGCGGCCGATGTTGTAGTCGCGCAGCCACTCGACGAAGTCCCTGACTTCGTGGTTGCGCCACATCCAGGCCGGGAAGCGCCGGAAGCCGGCCAGTGCGGTGGGCGCGTCCCGGTCGTCCGACAGCCCGCGCACGTAGCGGTTCACGCGCCACGCATCCGGCCAGTCGGCTTCGACGGCGACCGCGGTGAAGCCCTTCTCGGTGATCAGCCGCTTGGTGATCTCGGCGCGTTCCCGGTAGAACTCGCGGGTGCCGTGCGACGCCTCGCCCAGCAGCGCGAAGCGTGCATTGCCGATCAGCTGCATGAGCGGGTCGTAGTCGTGCGGCATGCCGGCCAGCGGCTGCAGGTGATGCTGCAGGCCCGTGATCAGCTCGCTCGCCGCGCGGGTGGCATCCATCGATTGGGTCGCCATGTGTTTCGTGCTCCTTGGGTCATCCATGCGCCGCGGTCGCATGCTCGCGCCGCGCTTCTTCCAGCAGTTCGTGCACCTCGTCGTCGGTCGCCTGCGGGAAATTCTGGTACCACAGGCCCACGGCACGGAACGGCTCCGGCATCGCCGGGCACACCACTTCGTCCGCTTCGACCCCGAGCTGCCTGCAGGTGTCGGGCGCGCCGACGGGCACCGCCACCGTGAGATGGGCCGGCCGCTGCTGGCGGATCGCGAGCACCGCGGCACGCATCGTCGAGCCGGTCGCGAGTCCGTCGTCCACCACGATCACATAGCGTCCGCGCAAGCTCACCGCCGGCTGGTCGCCGCGGTAAAGTCGTTCGCGCCGCACCAGTTCGTCCTGTTCCCGCGCGACCACGGCGGCCAATTCCTGCGGCGATACGGTCGCGCCGGGCATCGGGTTCATCACGCGCACGCCGCCGCTGGCGATCGCCCCCATCGCATATTCCTCGTGGCCCGGGAACCCGAGCTTGCGCACGATGAATACGTCCAGCGGCGCCTGCAGCGCATGCGCCACCTCGAAACCGACGGCGACCCCGCCGCGCGGCAGCGCCAGCACCAGCAGGCTGGGGCGGCCGCGATGATGCGCGAGCTGTTCGGCGAGGACACGGCCGGCCTGCCGGCGGTCGCGGTAAGGCAATCTGGGTTCGCTCATGTCAATCTCCGCCGCCGCGCCGTGGCGGCGGCCTGTGGCTCATGCCGGGTGGTCCGCGTGGGCCATGTGGGCAGCAAACCATGACGCGGCAAGTTGCGACACCTGCTCCAGCGCGCCGCGCTCCTCGAACAGGTGCGTGGCGCCCGGCACGATGTCCAGGCGCTTTTCGCACTGGAGCCGGCGGTACGCCTCCTCGTTGAGCTCGATCACGCCATGGTCGGCGCCACCCACGATCAGGAGCGTGGGCGCCTTCACCGCCGCCAGCGCCGCGGCGCCGGCGAGGTCGGGCCGGCCACCGCGCGAGACCACCGCGGCAATGCTTTCGCCGAGCCGCGCCGCCGCGATCAGCGCCGCCGCGCTGCCGGTGCTCGCGCCGAAGTAACCGACCGGCATCTGTTGCAGGTCGGGGCGGGCCCGCACCCACGCGGTGGCGTCCTGCATCCGCCGCGTGAGGAGCGGAATGTCGAAGCGGTGCTCGCGCGTTTGCAGGTCCACCTGTTCTTCCTGCGCGGTCAGCAGGTCGAACAGCAGGGTGGCGATGCCCGCTTTCTGCAGCCGCTGCGCCACCTGGCGGTTGCGCGCGCTGTGCCGGCCGCTGCCGCTGCCATGCGCGAACAGCACGATCCCCATCGAATGGGCCGGTATGCACAGGTCGCCATAGAGCCACGCGTCGCCGCAAGGGATGCGCACTTCGCGGTCCGGGGAATCAGCAGTGGGCTTGTTCATGACGGTCACCAGTTGCATCCAAGCTAGGCGTTGTGCTACGCCTTGGCTGTCGGATCACTTCCATTTCCATGTAGGAAACCGCCCGTCGGACTGTTTGCACTGCCCAGCCTCGCAACGTTGCGGCACGGTGTCTCGGGCACTGACGTTCAACTTTTACGTTAGGCCGCCGCGGCGCGAATTGCGTTGATGCGGGTCAAGCTATGGTGCGCCGCGGCAGCGCGTGACGAGCCGCGCTCGAGCTCAACCGTTGCGCTGTTCGGATGGACCCTTGAGTTCGACGAGGTTGCCTTCCGGGTCGCTGAAGTAGAGCGAAGGTCCATAGCCTTCGGCGCCGTAGCGCCGCGCCACCTCGCTGGGCTTGGCGCCATGGGCAGCCAGCCAGGCGCGCAGCGGCTCGGGCTCGAACGGCTCGATGCACAGGCAGAAGTGGTCGAGGTTCAGGCCCTCGCTGCCGGGCGCCGCGCCGCCGCCCCGGCCGAGCTTGCCATCCACGGTGACCAGGTCGATCAGCGATTGCCCGGCGCGCAACTGGTACAGGCCCACATCGTGCTGTTCGAGCTCCAGGGTGCAGCCGAGCACTTCGGTATAGAAGCGCAGCATCGCCTGCAGGTCTGTCACCCGCAGCACGATGTGGTCGATCTGGCGGATCTTGAACATCACAAGCAGAGCCATGGGTACATTGCAGTCTCCCTGCGAGTCGGGCCGGGGCCCGGGACCTGCAACGATAGCGGCGATCGCGCCGTTTGTCACCGCCGCAGGGCCGGCGCGCCGCGTCAACTCAACCGAGCTTTTTCACGAACACCAGGCTGCCGCGGTCCCAGCTGTACTTGCGCTTGCGCGCATCGGGCAGCCAGTCGGGGTCGGCCTGGACGAAGCCGCGCTTGAGGAACCAG
>JAGRPN010000035.1 GCA_019449555.1 Ramlibacter sp. | reverse complement strand
TTAGGGCGTTTTCACACAGCCTCGGCCGAAAGCGGACGCGCGCCTCAAAAAGCGATGTGCGGAGAACAACACGTGGGCTACCGGGCGGATCGATTGGCGCGACGCACTTCAGGTGGACCCAACGCCCAAATGACCAATCAGGCAGCGAGACTCCTCAGGGTGGCCTGGTTGCCGTTGCACCTCTTGGTGCGCGTGTCAATTTATCATTCGATTGCGGCCTCGGCCATGTAGTGGCGCGCCTTCGTCGCTTCGATAGCTCTCGCCAGGAAATCGACGTCGTAGGCGCGCGAAGTCGCCGGCGATTCGTCACGAGGATGTGACCTCTGCGTGAGGATTTTGGGAGGGGATTTCAGGATACTGATCAGGCTGTGCCCGCGGGGCGCAGACCCAATCACTTTCCCCTCTCCTGGAGTCATGCATGACAGCTTTTCGCCGACGAACAGTCGTTTACCTCGCCGCAGCCGCACTCGCAGGCGCCGCGCTCCCTGCGATGGCGAGGTCCTACGACGACGACGGATATCGCTCGGGAATGATCTTCACGATCACCAATGCGGCCTCCGGCAACGAGCTGCTCGGGTACGCTCGCGGGCAAGAAGGGGCGCTGAATCTCCAGGTACGAATTCCGACGGGCGGCCAAGGCAGCGGCGACGACCTGACCTCCCAGGGAGCGGTGACGCTCAGCGGTGATGGCCGTTTCCTGTTCGTCGTCAACGGCCTGAGCAATTCAGTATCCACCTTTGCGATCGAACCGCGCGCGCTGCGGCTGGTATCGGTCGTATCGTCCGGAGGTCTTCGCCCGATCAGCGTCGCCGAGTACGAGGGCCTGGTGTATGTGCTCAACACCGCGGGCAGTGGAAACGTCTCGGGTTTCCGTAACGTGCTGGGGGACTTGCGGGCCATCACCGACAGCGCGCGCGGCCTTTCGGTGGCGGGCGGCGCGGGTTCGTTTCAGGTCGGATTCAGCGCAGACGGCCATGCGCTGGTCGTCTCCGAGCAGAACACCGATGCGCTCACAAGCTATCGCGTAGGTAGCGATGGGAAACTCGAAGCTCCCCTCGTCACGCGCTCGGCGGGGCAGACACCACTCGGCTTTGCCTTCGACCGGCACAACCACCTGATCGTTTCGGAGGCGGTCGGCGCAGTGGCCGGCGCCAGCAGCGCTTCCTCCTATCGGCTCGACCCGGCCGACCCTGCGCGGCCCGTGGTGGTCAGCTCGGCAGTCCCGAATGGGCAGTCGGCGTCGTGTTGGGTTGCGATCACGTCCGACGGACATTTTGCCTACGTGACCAATCCTTCCAGCGGGTCCGTCAGCAGCTACCGCATCGAGCAGACCGGAGCGATCAAGCTCGCGGACCCGCTGGCGGGGCGGGTGAATGGGGGGCCGGGCGATGCCTCGGTATCGCGCGACGGCCGCCAGCTATATGTGATCAACCTCGGCAGCGGCGGGATTTTCTCGTTCGACGTCGGCTTCGACGGCAGTCTCACGGCGGGGCCCGTTGTGACGGGACTGCCCCTGACGACACAGGGCCTTGCCGCTAACTGACACGATGCGCGCCGCCCGCCAGGCGCAGTTCCACTCACCCACCGCGGGTGTGGAACTCGCCCGGGGCAGGTCCACAAGCTCATAACTGTGTTCGCCGAAGTAGTCGGGCTGGGCCGTGGAGCAGGTTGACCGGCAGCCTGGGGCGATCGCGCAATTGCCCTCCCGCATCGAGCGCACTCCCAGCGCCAGTCGTTCAGCGGGCCTGGCAGAGGAAATAGAGCCAGTCGTCGTCGGTGCTCTCGAGATCCTCGCCCGTGACCGTCCTCGTCCCAAATGACACATCAAGTCAGGGCGATCTGGTGACAATTGCCATAGCCGTCGGCAACTCTCCGGTTGGAACTCGTTCGCCCACAGGTGCAAGGGACCCGGTCGCCGCGTCGATAGCGTAGACGGAGATGTCATTCGACATCGAGTTCACCACAAAGGCGAACTCCCCCGAGGAGTCCAGGGTGATCGACCTGGGGATCGTCCCGGCTGGGACCGCCTTGCCGCCTGGAGAAAGAAGGCCGGAGCCCGCATCAACCTTGTAAATCGAGATGTCATTCGAGCCGGCGTTCGCGACATAGGCGAAACCGTTCGAAGGATGGATGACGATCGACGTCGGCCGCACTCCGGCCGCGATGGCATCCCCGTTCGGAGTCAACCTACCGGTCGCCGCATTGATGGTAAAGCTCGACACGTTGTTGGACTCGAGGTTCGCAACGTATGCGAATCGGCCCGATCCATCCACAGCGATGGACACGGGGCCCGAGCCGGCAAGCGTCGGCTCATCAGGACTGATGTTCGTCACACTACCGGTCGTCGGGTCGATGGCCAGTGTCCAGACCGCATCGCCGACCGAATCGGTGACGTATGCGAACGTCCCTGCTGGGACGATAGCAAGGGAAGTCGGCACAACTCCCGCAAACGCGCCGTTACCCGCACTACTCAGGACGCCCGTCGTCGCGTCTATTGCGTAGGGCGTGACTTTGGCCGGTGAGGGGTTATTCAGAATGGTTGCGACGTAGGCGAAGCGACCGGAGGGGTGGACGCTGACGAAAGACGGGTTGAACCCAGCGCCTGTACTGATGGGCGCCTGGATGGGCGTCAGGGTTCCATCGACGGCGACCGCGTAGGCGGAAACGTCGAATGACAGAAAATTGGCGGCATAGAGGAACTTCCCGGAAGGGTGCGCGTCGATGGACAGCGGGCTGGCGCCAGCCGGTGCGGTCGCTCGCACGCCGCTCAGTGCCGTTCCGCCGCTCGCAATGTCGTGCATCGAAACGGTGTTGGACGCCGCGTTGGTCACGTAGGCACGGCTGACCTGTGTGTGCACCGAGCCCTGTTTCTCGCCGCCCCCACCGCACCCGGAGAGAACGACCAGCGCAGCCGCCGCACAACCCCTTGCGAGGGCAAGTATGTCTGTCAAAGTGAAAACCCTTGTTGAATTGATCGGCGCGCTTGCGGCTTGACCCTGCGTGGCTGCGATGGCTGCAGACGATCGCTATCTTGAAATCGGCAAAGAGCAGCCAGACACGCCAGGTGCCCCGGCTGAACCCTGCGATCGTCCGAATCGGACGGGACTCACCACCGCGGGACGGCTATGGCCGTATCGCGCTATACAGAAGCAGGCGCGCTTTTTCCATTTGCGCCGTGCGGTGCGCTCGGAGACGCCCTGCATGCGTGCGACTTCGGCCAAGGTAAATCCGCAGAAGAACTTCAAGTCGACCACTTCGGCCAGATCCGGCTCCAGCATGGCCAACTCGTCCAGTGCCTGGCCTATGGTTTCCAGATTGTCGGGTTGCACTGCCTCCTCGGCAGCCTGGGTGTCCAGGGAAGTGATGACCAGACCGCCTCCCCGCTTTTGCGCCTGTCGCGCCCGGACGCTGTCGATCACCAAGCCACGCATGGTCCGCGCGGCGTAGGAGAGGAATCGCCCGGGTTCGTCGAATTCCAGCGACGGCCGCTGGCTGATGTCCAGCCACGCCTCGTGAACCACCGTGCTGGTGCTCAGGATTTCCTGGGCCCCGTTGCGGCGCACTTCACGACGGGCCAACCGGCGCAGGTCGTCGTAGAGTGTCGCGAACAGCACGCTTGCGTGCACCTCGGCCGGCTGCGGCGAATCGTCGCGGGCGTGTAGCGGCGGCGCCGCCGCTCCGGCGAGGCCTTGGAAACTGCGAACACGTTAATAAGTCGTCGTTGGTTGCAACGCCGACGATTCCTGTGGCCTCTGCACGCCGAACATGGCGTAATCGGCGCTATACGGGATCCGCACTTTTTTCCCAAGGGATGCTGCCGTGCAGTCGCTGGACGCCGGTGCACCCCCGCCTTTCGTGTTGATGCGCTGGATGCTCGTTACGTTTGCAAACGCGCCGTCCGGCCCGACCGATTTCGTGGTGAGCAGCAGCCAGGCGATGGCTCCGGGTTGCAATTATGGAATCGAAATGCCGAGATGAAGAACCCAACCCTGCGCCAACTCAACGAACGGGTCGTGGGAGCACGGCTGCTTCCGACCCAATCCAGAAGTTCAAGTTATCGGATTCGGCGCCTGAAAACGGACATTGGATTTTGTCAGCGTGAACAAGCTACAGAAGGGATCGACAGAGCAAGAACGAGACCGTATAGGTGGCTTGCTGTGCGCGAGCCAGGATGCGGATGCGCCTGCCGGCCCGCTGCGCGTTTCATGGGAGTGCAGCGGCGAGAGGAGCAGTGGTGGGATGAAGGTCAATTCTAGGGAGCCCGCGTGTCCAACAAATGGATGCGGGTGCGCCCGCGCCGTGGCAAAGGAGCCGTATCGAGATGGAAACAAGGTACCTCAAGGGTGTGCTTTGGGAGCACGCGAAGGTGGCATGGATCTTCAGGTTCGGTCCGGCCGACACTGACCAGATGCAGATGATCCTCACAAGGGAATCTAGGATCGCCCATGTTGGAGACTCTGTTGACGGAGCCCGCAAGGCTCCGGGAGCTACTGCCTGACAGCTGGCGCGCCCACGCGCCCTAGGGTCATCACCTCATTTCAAGACGGATTCCAGACGCTTACCTAAGGCTCTTCTGCCGAAACCTATGCCGGTTACTTCCCGCCCGCCCTAGTCGAAGTTGGCGCTGATGGAGCCGCCGAAGGGTTAGCGGCTATCCCTCCACCGACCAATTGCGGCGTGCCCTTCGGTGCGCCATCAGGGTCAATCGAATGGATCACATAGACCTGATAGACGAAGACCCAGAAAAACGCAAACGAGCAGATCAAGATAAGGAGACCGGTCAGCGACGACTTCACTGAAAGTCTTCCCTTTTCGACCGACAGCTCTGTTTGCTGATCAAAATTGGCGGCGCCCGCAGAAGCCAATCTAAAAGAAGCGACAAGCTGAACTCCTGCCAAGGCGACACCGGACAGTGTGATCAACACCACCATCCAGAGCAGAATACGCTCGTCATATGACTGTTGAAGAAACTTCTGTCTTCGAATCTTGAAGTCCGACAGGAGCCCTTGGCCATGAAGATGGGAGTAGCAAAGCTGAATGGCTTGCTGATACTCATGAAATTCAGCTCGTCCGACGACCGTTCGATGCAGCAACTCAGGGACGCACTCGCGCATGCCCCATTCCTGCTCTACCGGAGTCGGAGGTGTTCCCTTGATCAGCGTCAGGATGAGTAAGATGAGCGCTCCCGCGGCAAGTGCGCCACCGGCAAAGCGCAGCCACCTTGAACCTACCACGAGATGGCGCCCCAGTAGGTATTCCCCCATCCGTCGCGGCAGTAACAGGAAGCGCCGATAGGACCGGCCGTAGGCATGAGGCATTGCCCAGCTGGTGTGCTGCACGCTTGCGACAAACTCGGTTGGGACGGGGGCGTCGGCATCGGCATTGGAACAACGTTCGGAATCGACGGTGGCGGAGCAACCGGAGCCTCCGATGGGCACTCTGTCGAACAGGACGCGCCACGACAAACAGTCCGACACTCCGCCGAGTGGCTCGAATTTGCTACCGCCATCAAGCCAGTAAGGATCAGCAGTGCGCAAAACTTCATGCTTCCTCCATTCAGACCGAGCCACTTTCTCATTTTCACGGCTTTTGCAGCGAATCGTCTTCCTCCAATTTGGGGATGCAAACGAGCGACCGCCGGTCTGCGCCGTCCTGATGGTTCCAACTCACCGTGAAGCCACCGACGAGGTTGATTCTTGGGCAGCAAATGTGCGGCGGCTTGGCTGAAAGAAAATGCGATCTGCTCTTCGGTAAACCTACTTAATGGTCAGGTTAGGGTCCAACCAACGTACCGGGATCACGAGGAGGGTATTCGCTGCTCCAAACCGGCCTTGCGTGATGGACTCCTAATGGCCGGGACTGTGCGTCCACAACTGCGCCGGTGAGCTGTCCTTCGATATTGTTGCCTCGCCGGCCAAGGGCAGCTTTCCGCAACCTTGGGGAGTTCACAGTTCCGGCCAGGAGCAGCCGGTCGTACTTACGCGCCAAAGCGGCCGTTCAACCACTGTCGTCGACTGCGAGCGGCCAGTGGAGCCCGCGGGGCAAAACAGACCATCGCCGTGAGCGCGCGTAGGCTTGACCGGTTGGGGTACGTCAGCGCTCCGGCCCGACCGACGGTCGGCGTTCGATGGGAAAACGCTTACGTAGCCTAATTGCAGCTGTGACCGGCGCACACCAGTGCGCCCGCAGCGCACTGCATCGTCTGGCCCTTGATTCGCAGCGTGATCGTCAGGCGATTGGGAGAGGATGCAACGTCGACGCACGCGTTCTTCTCGGCCGCCTTTTGAAGCGCGCTCAGCTTCGTGTCGCCGCGAAACGACCCGTCGCGCAGCACGAGCCTTGTTGCGAGTTGTCGCGATTTGTCGTCGGCGAAGACGATTCGTTCAGGATTGAGCGGCAGGCCGGTCGCTTGATCGAGGTTTTCGGGCCTGAGCTCGTCGTTCATCGAGTCGATCCTTTCCGCCAGATTAAAAGCCACTCTGCCCGATTCGGTTAGCTGGTTCGCGGTCGGCGACGTCGTGAGCTCGACGCGGTTCTCCTTCAGACCTGCTGCAATCGACCGGGTGATGAGGTCGCGCAGCCAGATATGCAGCGCGTCGCGGGCGTCGACGGGCTTGATGAGCATCGTGTGCTTGACCGGAAATGCCCTGCGTTCATCACACGCCGAGCTCGTGAAGAGCTTCGGCACGACAGTCATATCGATGTCCTCTCCGAGAAAGCGCCCCACGGCGCTCAGCCCGACGCTAGACCAGAAGCCGCGGTCGAGCTCGGGCTTCGTCTCGAAGCCGCAGCTGATGATCGGCGTGAACCGCTGCGGTAGATGCGTATCCCTGAAGCGCTTGACCGCAATCCAGTCGGATTCCAGCCCGCCGAGATAGCTCCCGCCGTTGGTGGTGAGGTCCTTGACGAGATCGCCGTTCCAACCGAACGTCGTCGCGATCTTGTCGAAGCCGTGCTTTTTCGCGAGGTCGGCGAGCGGAGCTCCTGCTGACGGAACACCGAGCATGCCGATCGCCATGACGCGGTCGACGAGGATGTTCTTGTTCTCCATCATCCAGCGCGCCATCGTGCGCTTCACGACGAGCCCGCCCATGCTGTGCGCGACCAGCCATACGTGGCGGTGACGCTGGAAGATCTGCGACGCGGCGAGATCCCGCGATACGCCGATCGCGACGTCATCGAGCTTGGTGCTCGTCTTGAAATCGGCCTCGTAGTCGACCGCGTAGACAGCGAAGTCGGACAGCTTGCCGTGGTCCGGCAAATCGGAATTCTCGCCGGCGATGATCTTCGGCCAGTCGCCGAATGATTCGGTGGGGTTGCCCATCAAGCCATGGACGAAAACGATCGCACGATCGGCACGCGAGGCTGTCTTCTCATCGCTCAGCAACCTGGGCTCCGCGGCAATCGCGGCGCGCGCAGCCGCCACGAGAAGCACCAGGGCTACGATGATTCGTCCCATGCTCAACAGCTATGCGAGCTTGCAAACGGTGTCTTGACGTAGACGCGCGCGTTCTGTTGTTGGACGTCGATTTGCAGGCAGCCCAGGCTGCCTTTGACACCGAACGGGCCGACCGAGAACGTTCCCTCCTTTTGAAGCGCCGCAACGAGCTCGCTGCGCCTCTCGCGCACGAGATTGACGGCGAGAAGATCGATCGGAGTGTTGAAGCGCACCAAGGCCGTCGCAGCGACCAGCACGAAGCTCTCGACCATTCCGGGCTTTTCGTACGTCTGCGGCGGCATCTGCGCCAGATTGACGAGCGCCATTTGGAACGGCGGAATGCCCGGTGGTTGCGGGGTGAGCTGCGGAATCGTGAAGTCCCTCTTCAGCGCGTCTCTTATGATGGATTCGGCTCTCTGCGCCGCCTCCTCCTGCGACAATCCATTGCCAACCGGCACCTTGCCTTTGCCGGGCGAGCCCCATTGCATCAGGCACTTTCCGGCTTCGGTCCGCTGACAGACCCCGCCGCGGAGCGACGACTGCGCGCCGACTTGCACGACCTTGCAGCTGCAGACATCGCGCTCGACTTCTTCGGCGAACGCGTTTGCTTGCACCGAGATCGCGAGAGCGCCTGCGAGCAGCGAAATCCAGCCGTTAGCCATTGCGACTCCCGTAAACGCACGATGCGAGCATGAATTGTGCGCGCAGCCAGCGCGTCCGTGCAAGGCCTGTCGCGAAACCGCTCTTACTTACGCGCTGCTCCTAGTTGGCTACGAGGCCAAGTTCTTGGCGTTTGACGGAAAGCGCATGCATCAGTGAACCTTACGGCCGCTACGCAGCCGGCAGCTCAGGTGCATGAGCTACGCGGTGAGAGGCTGACATTGCCCACACAAGAGTCGGGCGAACGACCGGTTCTCACGATGACAAATGTCAGCAGAGGGTCGATTTTGATCTTTCATCACCTCCGACCGAGCGGCGCCATTGCAGCCCTTACCCGACCTTCGAGTCCGGACCACCAAGATTTCGACAAAAACCCCCGGCCGTGCCGAACATCCGCTTAGCAACTGCAACCGGTCAGTCGCCTCTGCCAGGTGGCGGGCAGATCACGACCCCAAAGGAGCCCGTGGCGATTTTCCGGTCGACTGACCGGTCCACCTTGGAACCGGTCGCTCGCCGACCTCGTCGAGCAAATCATCGTTCAGCGACAGCGCTCATTCGCGGGCGTCATCCGACGATTGGAACGAGATCGCGCCTGAATGACCGCACCCGAAAGGCGCAGACTTTCGCTCACGACCCTGACCCGCTGCTCGCGGTGCCAATTTCGATGGCGGAAAGCGGACTCTCGCAAGGCCCCCGGCTTGCGTTCCTGCGCGCCGGTCCCACGCAGTTTCAGGGTTGCCCAAAGTGCGACTTGGCCAGACTCTTTGCAGCGCTCAGGCCGGCTTCGGCGAGCTAGACGGACTCTCGAATTCCCCGAGGGTCCGTTTCGCTGTCCGCATCCCTTGCTCCCTCGCATTGGTAGCCCGTTGGAGTCCTCTTAATGTCCATCCCGGCCGCCGCCAGGAGACATCACTGTTTGCAAATAGCGGGGAAGCCCTTGTAGTAATGTAGACCGCAGCTGAAAAGTTGATAAGGCACGCTTCAAGGATGCCGTTCGCCAGGAGCTATTCATAGAACCACGAAACTCTGCGGCCAACTCCAACGACCAATCACGAAGATCATGCACCTTCAGTACCTGCAGCCATCACGATGGCAGCTGCCCCGCGCTTCAGCTGACGACGCTCGCGCAATCTGTCACAAATTGGCGCTTGACAGGGTGGGCGCCCATCTTTTAGATTGAACAAATGGATAAACCGTCTGTTCAAACTAGACGCAGGCTTTCACCGAGGCGAAAATCGGCGCGCCAAGCCAGGCCTGCCCGCGCCGACGGCGTGTCGACGCGCGCCCGGATCCTCGAGGCCGCGCGCCGGCGCCTGGTGGAAGAAGGCTACGCGAACCTCAACGTGCGCGACATCGCATCGGACGCGGGCGTGAATCACGCACTGATCGGCTACCACTTCCATGGCAAGCAGCAACTCGTGCTGGCCGTGCTCGACGACGCGAACTCCCAGTTGCTGGAACGCCAGACCCGCATGTACCACGCCAGCGCAACGGCGGGCCAGAAGTGGCAGCAGGCGTGTGATTTCTACGAGGAAGACCTGCAGTCGGGTTTCGTGCGCCTGCTGATGGAACTGATGGGCGCGAGTTTCCACGACCAGGCGCTGCGCCGGGAGTTCGTGCCCCGCTTGCTCGCCTGGCACAAGCTGGTCGAGAAGGCCGTCGAGGATTTCATCGAGAGCTCCGGCCTGGACCTGCCGGTGTCCCCGCGCGCGATCTCCTCCTGGATCGGATGGTTCTGGATGGGGATGGAGGCGAGCATGGCCCTCGATATCCCGGAGGAGCAAGGACACCAGCAGGAAGCTCTCGCCGCCGTCGCGGCCCTGCTGCGGCAAGTGGAAACCAACGGCGGGCGGCAACCGGCCGCCTCGCGCAGAAGGAAGTCATGAGCAGCGAACCTGGACCGATTCCCGAGCGGCTCGCACTGGCGGCAGGACCGCTGCCGCCAATCGGCAGCCTGCCCGAGCCTTACCCATATGAGACGGTGACGCCCACGCGCGAGGGTTTCGTCGAGCGCAACGGCGTGCGGTCGTGGTACGGGCAGTTCGGCGATAGCGGGCCGTGGCTCGCGTTCGCACCGGTGTACCAGATCGCCAACACGCACTTGCTCAAGGGCGTGGTGCCTTACCTCGCCCAACACTTCCGCGTCGTGGTGATGGACCTGCGCGGCAACGGACGATCCGACCGGCCGAAGTCGCCGGAGGATTACTCGTTCGACAACTACTTCGCCGATTTCGTGGCCGTGCTGGACCGGCTGGAGGTCGATCGAACTGCCGTCGTCGGAATTTCCGCGACTGCGATGACCGCGTTGCGACTGGCGGCCGAGCAGCCGCAGCGCGTGTCGCACCTCGTGATCGCGGGCGGCTTCGCGCACCTGCAAGCCGCGGAAAAAACCACTGCGCGCATGCGCAGCAACTGGGCCGCCTACCTGGACGAGTTCTTCACCATCTCCTTCACCGAGCCGCACTCGACCAAACCTTACGAAGACGGTGTCTTGCACAACGGCTGGGCCAGCGATGGCGAAACCGTCGCCATGGGCTTCGCCGGCTGGTTCGGCGCGGACGTTCGCAAACAGGCGGAAACGATCCGCTGCCCCACGCTGGTCATCCACGGCGACAACGACCGGCGCGTGCCCTACCCGATGGGCGAAGAGATCGCACGGCTCGTGCCCGGCGCGCGGCTGCTCACCATCGGCGGCGGAGGCCACTTGTTGTGCACGCGGGACCCAGTGGCATTCAGCCGCGCCGTGCGGGATTTTGTGGGTCCGGCGCCGGCCAATGCGACATGGGTGCGCGGAATGGCGAGGAAGCGGCGGGCCCTCTTCATTTCCAGCGCGATCGGGCTGGGCCATGTACAGCGCGACCTCGCCATCGCCCGGGAAATGAGAGCACTGCAGCCGGACCTGGAAATCGACTGGTTCACCGTGCACCCGGCGTCGACTTATCTGGAACGAGAAGGCGAGCGGGTCCACCCGATCTGCAAGCGCCTGGCCAACGAGAGCCGGCATTTCGAAAGCCTTGCAGGCGAGCACGACCTGCAGGCGTTCTTCGCCCTGCGCACCATGGACGAGGTGATGGCGCGCAACTTCCTCACCTTCTCCGACCTGATGGAGTCGGAGCATTACGACATCGTCATCGGCGACGAGGCCTGGGAGGTCGACTACCACTACCACGAGAACCCGGAACTCAAGCGCCAGCCGTTCGTCTTCCTCACCGATTTCGTCGGATGCCTGCCGATGGAAGAAGGCAACCGGCGCGAGGCTTTTCTTTGCGCCGACCGCAATGCCGACGACATCGAACATGTCGCGCGCTATCCCTGGATCCGCGACCGCGCGATCTTCGTCGGCAATCCGGAGGACGCGCCGCAATTGCCGTTCGGCCCCGGCTTGCCCGTCATCCGCGACTGGACCCGCCGCAACTACACGTTCACCGGCTACGCGCTGCCGTTCGACCCGAAGTCGCTGGCGGACACCGGGGAGCTGCGCTCGCGTCATGGCTATCGCCCCGACGAGAAGCTGGTGATCGCCGCCGTCGGCGGCACCGCCGTGGGCGCGCCGCTATTGCATCGCATCGCGGAGGCGTTTCCGCTGATGAAGCAGCAGGTGCCGGAATTGCGCATGGTGCTGGTGGCCGGCCCACGCATTCCGCGCGAAGCATTCCCGGAGCACAAGGGCCTGGACGTGCTGCCTTACGTGCACAATCTGTTCGAGCACCTCGCGTGCTCCGACCTGGCGCTGGTGCAAGGGGGCCTTAGCACTTGCATGGAGCTGGTGGCCACGCGGCGCGCCTTCCTCAGCTTTCCGCTCGAACGGCATTTCGAGCAATGCATCCACGTGCGCAACCGGCTGCAAAATTATTGCGCCGATTGCTCGGTGCGTTTCCGCGAGCTGTCCACCCGCGAGCTGGCCGACCAGGCGCTCGCGGCGATGCACGCTCCCGTGAATTACAGGCCGGTGGAGATGGACGGCGCGGCGCGGGCCGCCCGGGAAATCCTCTCCGTCATGGAAAACCGCGCCTGGGCCGCGGCCTGAGCGCATCCACGCCGCCGGCCACGCCATGGACGCACGCGCGCCATTCTTCCGTGAGCAGGGCAAGGGGACCGGCGTCGTCTGCCTGCACTCCAACGCGAGCACCTCGTCGCAGTGGCGCCTGCTGATGGACAAGCTGTCGGACCGCTTTCGGGTGATTGCCGTGGACGGCTACGGCGCGGGCAAGAGTCCGCCATGGCCCAGTGATCGGCCGGTGCGGCTCGAAGATGAAGTGAGCCTGTTGGGTGCCGCGCTGGAAAGCGCCGGCGAGCGCTTTCACTTGGTCGGGCATTCGTATGGGGGTGCCGTCGCATTGAAGACGGCCCTGATGTTTCCGCAGCGGGTGCGATCGGTCGTGGTCTACGAGCCGACCCTGTTTCACCTGGTGGTCCAGGGCGATCCGCTGGACTCACCGGCCGAGGGGATCTGGCGGGCCGCGTCGGACGCTGCCGATGCCGTGGACCTGGGCCACAGCACCGCCGGAGCAAGGCGATTCATCGACTTCTGGATGGGATGCTGCGCGTGGGACTCGATGCCGCCGGCGCGGCAAACCGTCGTGGCGTACGCAGTGCGCAATGTGAGGGGCTGGCGCGACGCGCTGTTCCAGGAATCCGTGCCGCGCTCCGCATTGGCGCGCCTTGACGTGCCGGTGCTTTGCCTCGCAGGAGAACGCTCGCCCGAATCCTCGCTATCCGTCGCCCGGATGCTGCTGGAAACGCTGCCCAGAGTGACCGTCGTGCCGCAACCCGGGCTCGGGCACATGGGCCCCATCACGCATCCCGAGCGGGTCAATCCGCAAATCGCCGAGTTCCTGAACGGGCACCAGAGCGGCTGACTGCCGCGCTTGCGCCTCCGACCAACTGGAGCCATCACTGGAGATAAGCATCATGGCCCCACTCCCGTGCGGATCGCGATCTCCTCCACACGCACTGAAGCGAAGGAGACTGCCGTGCCACCATTGATCATGAATGGCCGACCGCTGCTGAACTACTCGAACTTGTGCCGCTCAAGCCATCCTTCGGCGTCCGCGTGGGCACTGGCGTGCTAGCGGACGTGGAAATGCGTCTTCGCGTTCGCATGCTGGGCCAGCTCGCGATTTTTCGAGGTGACGAATCGGTCGTCCTGCCCAGTTCACGGAAGGTGCGCAGCTTGCTAACCTATCTGGCTTTGGCAACTCGACCAGTCCCACGACAGCGCTTGTGCGATCTCCTTTGGGACGCGCCTAGCGACCCTAAGGGCGAGCTGCGGTGGTGCCTCAGCAAAATCAGGCGCGTTGTGGATGATCCGGGGCACCGCAGGCTGATCACAGATGCCGGCAATGTATATCTCGATCTATCGGGATGCGAAGTGGATGCCAGGACGGTATTGGCTGCAGTACAGGGCAATCATCTTGCCGCTCGCTCTGCAGGAGAGCTTCGCGCGCTCTCTGCGCTGTTCAGGGACGACTTTGCTTCCAACCTGGAACTTGATGCGCACCCGATCTTCCAGAGCTGGCTCACTGCGCAGCGCAGCCTGTTTCGCTCTCATCTGATC
>JAGRPN010000458.1 GCA_019449555.1 Ramlibacter sp. | reverse complement strand
GATCTTCGGCGGCGTGGTCACCGCCACCGAAGGCGCGGCGCTGGCCGTGATCGCGGCCTTGTTCATCGGGCTCGTGGTGTATCGCGAACTGGACCTCAAGCACCTGCGCGCTGCGGTAATGGAAGGCGGCGTGCAGACGGCCGTGGTGATGCTGCTGGTGGCGACCAGCGCGCTATTGGGCACCTACCTCACCGAAGTGCAGGCGCCGCAAGCGCTGGCGCGTGCGGTGTCGGAGTTCACTTCCAACAAATGGGTGGTGCTGGCGTTGCTCAACGTGCTGTTCCTGTTCCTCGGCATGTTCCTGCATTCCGCCGCCGCGATCATCCTGGTGATCCCGATCGTCATGCCGCTGGTGCGCGCCGTGGGCATCGACCCCGTGCATTTCGGTCTCATCGTCACGGTAAACCTCGGCCTCGGGCAGCAGACGCCGCCGGTCGCGAGCGTGCTGATGGTGGCCAGTTCGATCGCCAAGTCCTCGGTGTGGGAAGTCACGCGGGTCAACATCTGGTTCATCGGCGTGCTCTTCGCGGTGCTGATGCTGGTGACGTACGTGCCGGTCACGGGCATGGGTTTGGTGCAGTTGTTCTACCGCTGAACGCAGGGGGATTCGAGCTATGGACGAAGACAAGCTGGGCAACGTGCGCCTGAACATCGACGGCGCGGTGGCGTCGATCGTGTTCGACCGGCCGGCGGCGCGCAACGCGATGACCTGGACGATGTACGAGCAACTGTCCGCGATCTGCGAGCGCATCGCCCAGGAGCCGGCCGTGCGCGTGGCCTGCCTGCGCGGCGCGGGCGGCGAAGCGTTCGTGGCGGGAACCGACATCGAGCAGTTCAAGTCGTTCGCCGACGGGCGGGCCGGCGTCGCCTATGAGCAGCGCATCGACGCAGCCATGGCGCGTCTCGAGTCGCTGTCGATAGCGACAGTCGCGCTGGTCGAGGGCTGGGCGGTGGGCGGGGGTCTCGCCATCGCGACAGCCTGCGACATCCGCATCGCCACGCCGGCGGCGCGATTCGGCCTGCCGATCGCGCGCACACTCGGCAACTGCCTGTCAATGGCCAGCCTCGCGCGGCTGGTCGCGGCGTTCGGACGGCCGCGCGTGCAGCGCATGCTGATCGGCGCGGAAGTCCTCACGGCGGACGAGGCGCTGGCGTGTGGCTATCTGGCGCAGGTGGTAGCGCCCGATGCCATCACGGCCGCGGGGGCGAAGTTGTGCGAGCAACTCGCCTCGCTCGCGCCGGTGACGCAGGCCGTCAGCAAGGAGGGCTTGCGCCGGCTGATGCTGCAGAACCTGCCCGACGCGCAGGACCTCATCGAGCGCAGTTATGGCAGCGAAGATTTCCGCGAAGGCGTGCGGGCGTTCTCCGAAAAACGCAAGCCGGTCTGGCGGGGGCGCTGAGCGCTGCGGCGGCAGCGGCAAGCTCGCGGGCCGCGACTGCCCGGTGTGCCAGGGCACCGGAATTGAAGGCAGGCAACGCACTCGACAAATCCTGCAAGTCTGGCGAAACTTGCGGCCTCCTTATCCCCAGCGGCGCAGGCACCCCATGTCCCACCACTACACGGCGCAGGTCTTCTGGCAGCGCGAAGGTCATGAATTCCTTGGCAACCGCTACAGCCGACGGCACCTGATGCGCTTCGATGGCGGCGCGCAGGTGGTGGGCTCGGCCTCGCCGCAAGCCGTGCCGCAGCCGTACTCGGACCCGGAAGGGGTCGATCCGGAAGAGGCGTTCGTGGCGTCGCTGTCGGCTTGCCACATGCTGTGGTTCCTGTCGCTCGCGTCGCGCGCCGGCTTCTGCGTGGACCGCTACAGCGATAACGCCGAAGGCGAGATGGCGCGCAACGCGGCCGGCAAGATGGCCATGACGCAGGTCACGCTGCGGCCGCAGGCGCTTTTCTCCGGCGCGAAACAACCCACGCGCGAGCAGCTCGAGGAGCTGCACCACAAAGCGCACGAGGAATGCTATATCGCGAACTCCGTGACAACGGACGTGCGCTGCGAACCCGTGCATCCCGCCTGAGTATTTGAAGAGGAGTTTTCCATGATTGCGGTGATCTTCGAAGTCTGGCCGCATGCGCAGCATCGCCAGCGCTATTTCGATTGGGCGGCCGAGCTCAAGAGCGAGCTGATGAAGATGGACGGTTTCATATCGATCGAGCGCTTCCAGAGCCTCACCGATCCGGACAAGGTGCTGTCGGTATCGTTCTGGCGCGACGAGGCGTGCCTCGCCGCGTGGCGCAACCTCGAAGCGCACCGCGCGGCGCAGGCGGCGGGACGAACGACCGTGTTCAGGGAGTATCGGTTGCGCATTGCCGAAGTCGTGCGCGATTACGGCCTGCACGAGCGCGAACAGGCGCCGGCCGATTCACGCAAAGTTCACGGCTGATCGGCGAGGACCGGTGGACGTGTCCCGGTGGGACCAGGGCAGCACGAAGCGAACCTTCAGCCGCTGGCCCTCCGCCGGCTCCGCCCAGATGCGGCCGCCGTGCGCTTCCACGATCGATCGGCAGATGGCCAGGCCCAATCCGGTTCCCCCCGCGTCGCTGCGCGCCTGCCAGAAGGGCTGGAACATGTGCTCCAGTTCGGCCGCATCGACGGGTGCGCCGCTGTTGGCGACACTGAACAAGACACCTGCGTCGGTCGCTTCCGCGACGACCGTCACGCGGCCTGCGGGAGCAGTGAATTTCACTGCGTTTTCGAGCAGGTTGCCCAGTACCCTGAGGATCCGGTTGGCGTCGCCATCGAATTCCGGAAGATCATTGGCGGACTTGATTTCCAGCGCCAGTTCCTTGCCGGCCAGTAGCGGCTGCGCGGCATCGGCTGCACGGGCCAGCAGGCTTGCCGGGCTCACCGCGGCGAAGTCGAGCATCGGATGTCCGCCGGTGCCGGCGGCCCCGACCGAAAGCAGGTCGTTGACCAGCCCCGATGCGCGCTTCGTGATGTCCTTGATGGAGGCCGCCTGGGCAACCACTTTCTCGCCGCCGGGCAGTCGGCTCGCGGCCAGCTGCGCGGTCGACGCATGGGCCATGAGGGCGGCAAGCGGGTTGCGCAGGTCATGCGCGACCACGGCGAGGATTCTTTCGCGCTCGCGCACCGCGGAGCGCAGCTGGTCCTGGGTGTACTGGAGCGGCGTGACGTCCTCGCTCGCCGCGATCGCGCCGATCACCTCTCCATCGCCCGACCGGATCGCCGCGGCCCACATCATCAGGGTCTTCGTCGAGCCGTCGCGGCACTCGATCCGGATCAGCTCGCTGCGCGACGTTTCGCCGCGCAGCGCGCGAGCCAACGCCCATTCTTCGTCCGCGATGGGCTCGCCGGTTTCGACGCTCCAGGCCTTGAGGGCATCACCGGACTCGGGGCCGGCATACTCCACGCCGTTGCAGATATGGTCGGCGGCGACGTTGGTGAAAGTGATCGTCCCGTCCCGATCGGCGACCCACAGGGCCACGGGCAACAGGTCGAAAACGAGGCGCAGCAGATCTTCACTGTCGCGCTGCCTCTCTTGCGCCTCGTGCAGCCGGGTGATGTCTTCGTTCACGACAATCCCGCCGGTGATCTCACCCTGCTCGCCGAGCAGCGGAGCAGCCGAGTAGATGATCGTCTTGAACGAGCCGTCGAAGCACTGGATGCGCACCAGTTCTCCCGTGACGGTCTGCCCTTGCGTGATCGCTCGGGCCATCCCCCAATCCTCGGGCGCGATCGGCTCGCCGGTTTCGACGCGCCAGCCCTTGTACTCGCCGTAGCCGGGGATGTCGACGTACCGCGCGCCCTTCCAGATCCGTTCCGCCGCGGGATTGTTGCCGACGATACGGCCTCGCCGGTCTGCTAACCACACGCCCACCGGCAGCAGATCGAAAATGGTTTTCAGCAACCGCTCGTTCACTCCGAGCGCGTGCTCCGAGCGGATGGTCTCCATCGCGTGATCTTCGCGGGAGCGGTGACCCGAAACGTCGCGGATCCAGACCTGCACCTTCCCGCCGGGCAGCAACAGTGCACTCGCTTCGACGGCGACCCATGTACCGTCCGCGCGCCGCAACCAGGTCGGGACCGCTTCCCGTCGGCCGCGCTGCCATACGGGGTTGATTGCTTCAGCCTCTTCGGCGGGCCAAGTCAGCGCGAGCATCCGGTCGAGCGGTTGCTTCAACAGTGCCGAGGGTGCGTAACCCGACAGTGCGCAAGCCGCTTCGTTAGCATGGATGAGCTCGCCGCTGCGCCATGCCAGAAAGACCGCTTCGGGTGCTACGTCGATGATCGCGCGCAGGTCCTGGTCGATTTGCCCATGCTCGACGGCAAGAGATTCGTTCATGGCTGGACTCGTGTACTGAGTCCAGTCTAGGAACGCGAGCCTTCGGGATTTTGATCGAGCGCAAAAGGGCAGCCGCTCACCCACATGCGGCAATGAGGGTTACGACCGCGATACGCATTCGCTATGACATCGCACCCGGACGGCAACCAGCCAGTCCGCGGCTCCCGGGCAGGGGTGCCGCTGCGCTTCAGGATGGGGCGGCGCTGCCTGCGCGGCCGCCCGCACCTCCCGCGGATCAGGCGAGCGACTTCTCCAGAGCCTGGCCGCCGCCGAAGCTCGCCTGCACCGGCTCCGGCCCGCCCCGCGTCACGCGGATCGCGCAGTACTTGAACTCCGGGATCTTCGCGAACGGATCGAGCGCCGAGTTGGTCAGCTTGTTGATGGCCGCCTCGTAGTAGCAGAACGGCACGAACACGGCGCCGCGCGGCGTGCCTTCGTCGGCCCTCGCATACAGCGACACTTCGCCGCGCCGCGACGCGATCGTGATCACATCGCCCGGTTTCGCGTTCAGTCCCGCCAGGTCGAGCGGGTGCACCAGAGCCACCGGATCGGGCTCGAGCGCATCCAGCACCTTCGCGCGCCGCGTCATGCTGCCGGTGTGCCAGTGTTCCAGCTGGCGGCCGGTGATCAGCACCATCGGGTACTCGGTGTCGGGCCGCTCGTCCGCCGGGATGATGTCGGCCGGCACGAAGCGGGCGCGGCCGCCTTCGCGCGGGAAATCCTCGATGAACACGACCGGGTCGCCCGCGTCGCCCTCCTTGCGGCACGGATACGTCACGGCGTGCTCGCGCTCCAGCCGGTCCCAGGTGATCCCCGCGATGCTGGGCATCGTGTGCCGCATCTCGTCGAACACCTCGCTGACGTGCTTGTAGTTCCAGTCCAGGCCAACGCGGCGCGCGATCTCCTGGATGATCCACAGGTCCTGCCGCGCCTGGCCCGGCGGGTCGATGGCCTGCCGGCCCAATTGCACCAGCCGGTCGGTGTTGGTGAACGTGCCGGTCTTCTCCGGGAACGCGCTCGCAGGCAGGATGATGTCGGCCAGGTACGCCGTTTCGGTCAGGAAGATGTCCTGCACCACCAGGTGGTCGAGCGCGGCCAGCGACTCGCGCGCATGGTTCGCGTCCGGGTCGGACATCGCCGGGTTTTCGCCCATCACGTACAAGCCGCGCACGTCGCCGTGCTTGATCGCATGCATCACCTCCACCACCGTCAGGCCGACCTTGTCGTCCAGCGTGCCGGCCGGGAGTTGCCAGGCCTTCTCGAAGCTCGCGCGCACGGCCGGGTTCGAGACATGCTGGTAGTCCGGGTACATCATCGGGATGAGGCCCGCGTCGGACGCGCCCTGCACGTTGTTCTGGCCGCGCAGCGGATGCAGCCCGGTACCGGGGCGCCCGATCTGGCCGGTCATCAGCGCCAGCGCGATCAGGCAGCGCGCGTTGTCGGTGCCGTGCACGTGCTGCGACACGCCCATGCCCCACAGGATCATCGATGCCTTGGCCGTGGCGTACAGCCGCGCCACGTACCGGATCGTATCGGCGTCGATGCCGCAGATCGGCGCCATCAGTTCGGGCGTGTAGCCTTCGACGTTTTTGCGCAGTTCGTCGTAGCCGGTGGTGCGGTCGGCGATGAACGCCTCGTTCACCAGCCCCTCGGTCACGATGACGTTCATCATCGCGTTGAGCAGCGCGACGTCGGTGTCGGCCTTGAACTGCATGAAGCGGTGCGACATCCGCGCCAGTTCCGAGCGGCGCGGATCCATCACGATGAGCTTCGTTCCGTTCTCCACCGCGTTCTTGATCCAGGTGGCGGCCACGGGGTGGTTCACGGTCGGATTGGCGCCGATCACGATCACCACTTCGGCTTTCGTCACGTCCATCACGGGATTGGAGACGGCGCCCGAGCCGATGCCTTCCAGCAGCGCGACCACGGAGGAGGCGTGGCAGAGGCGCGTGCAGTGGTCCACGTTGTTGCTGCCGAAGCCGGTGCGCACCAGTTTCTGGAACAGGTACGCCTCCTCGTTGCTGCCCTTGGCCGAGCCGAAGCCGACCAGCGACTTCTTGCCGTACTGGTCGCGGATCGCCCGCAATTTGCCACCGGCGAAATCGAGTGCTTCTTCCCAGGTCGCTTCGCGGAACACGTCCATCACGCGGTCCGGATCCATGGTGAAGTTGCCGGTCTTCGGCGCGCCGGGGCGGCGGATCAGCGGCACCGTGAGGCGCTGCGGATGATGCGCATAGTCGAAGCCGTAGCGGCCCTTCACGCAAAGCCGGCCGTGGTTGGCGGGCCCGTCGCGCCCCTCGACGAACAGGATCTTGTTGTCCTTGACGTTGAAGGTCAGCTGGCAGCCGACCCCGCAATACGGGCAGATCGACGCGACCTGTTTGTCGGGGACGGGCAGGGCGGCGCCGCGGGCCGGCATCAAGGCGCCAGTCGGGCAGGCCTGGACGCATTCGCCGCAGGCCACGCAAGTGGAGATACCCATCGGGTCGTCCATGTCGAACACGATCTTGGCGTGCTCGCCGCGGAACGCGAGGCCGATCACGTCGTTGACCTGCTCGTCGCGGCAGGCGCGCACGCAGCGCGTGCACTGGATGCACGCATCCAGGTTGACCGCCATCGCCGGGTGCGACAGGTCGGGCGGCACTTGCCCGCGGGAGGCGAAACGCGGCTTGCCGACCTCGAGCCGCGCGGCCCAGTCGTCGAGCTCGTTGTGGCGCGTGTATTCAGTCTCGGGCATGTCCGAGAGCAACAGCTCCAGCACCATCTTCTGCGACGCGACGGCGCGCTCGCTCTTGCTGCTGACCTCCATGCCATTCGAGGGATGACGGCAGCAGCTGGGCGCCAGCACGCGCTCGCCCTTGATCTCGACCATGCAGGCGCGGCAGTTGCCCACCGCCTCCATGCCCTCCTTGTAGCAAAGGCGGGGGATCTCGACGCCTTCGCGGTCGGCGACCTCGATGATGGTTTCATCGGCGCGCGCCGTAACTTCGCGGCCGTCCAGCTTGAAGCTGACCACCGGCGCCTCGAGTTGCGCCAGTTCGTGTCGGGTCACTGCATTCATGTTGTGCTCCTTGCCCTCACCGCAACCCTGTCCCAGAGGGAGAGGGAGCAAGGTCCAATTCGTGCGGGAAATACTTGATGACGCAATCCACGGGGTTCGGCGCGGCCTGGCCGAGGCCGCAGATCGACGCATCGCGCATGACCGCGGACAGCTCGGCCAGCAGCGGCAGGTCCCAGCGAGGCTGCTCGATCAGCACCACCGCCTTGGCCGTGCCGGCGCGGTAGGGCGTGCACTGGCCGCACGATTCATCGCGGAAGAAGCGCATCATGTTGCGCGCCGCGGCGACGGCCGTGTCATGGTTGGACAGGACGATCACGGCGGCGGAGCCGATGAAGCAGCCGTAGGGCTGCAGCGTGTCGAAATCCAGCGGGATATCGCCCATCGACGCGGGCAGGATGCCGCCCGACGCACCGCCGGGCAAGTAGCCATAGAACTCGTGTCCGCCCTGCATGCCGCCGCAGTATTCGTCGATCAGCTCGCGGATGGTGATGCCGGCCGGAGCCAGTTTCACGCCGGGCTGCCTGACGCGGCCCGAAACCGAGAAGGAGCGCAGCCCCTTGCGGCCGTGGCGTCCTTCGGAGCTGAACCACTCGGCGCCCTTTTCGACCAGCTCGCGCACCCAGTACAGCGTCTCGAAATTGTGTTCCAGCGTCGGGCGCCCGAACAGGCCGACCTGGGCCACGTACGGCGGGCGCAGGCGCGGCATGCCGCGCTTGCCCTCGATCGATTCGATCATCGCGGATTCTTCGCCGCAGATGTAGGCGCCGGCGCCGCGGCGCAGCTCGATCGTCGGCATGCCGGCCACGGGCGGGTTCGCGCGCAATCGCGCGAGTTCGCGCTCGAGCAGCGCGCGGCAGCCGTGGTATTCGTCGCGCAGGTAGATGTAGATGCCGGCGATGCCCACCGCCCAGGCGGCGACCAGCATGCCTTCGAGGAAGCGGTGCGGGTCGCGTTCCAGGTACACGCGGTCCTTGAAGGTGCCGGGCTCGCCCTCGTCGATGTTGACGGCCATCAGGCGCGGCGCGGGTTCGGCGCGCACGATGCGCCATTTGCGGCCGGCCGGGAACCCGGCGCCGCCGAGGCCGCGCAGGCCCGACGCTTCCATGATCGAGATGACGGATTCGACGTCACGCTCGCCTTGCACGCACTGGCGCAGCAGGGCGTAGCCGCCGGCGGCCTGGTAAGCATCGAAGTCGATGAAGCCTTCCGGCCGGTGCACGATGGCACGTGCCTGGACGGCTTCGGCGATCTTCTGCACGCTGGCCTCGGGAACGGGATTCTGGCCGACGACGGCGGCCGGCGCCTGTTCGCAGCGGCCGATGCAGGGCGCGTGCAACACGCGCACTTCGCGGCCCAGGATCGCGGGCAATTTGTCCAGCAACTCCTGCGCGCCGGCCATCTCGCACGACAGGCCGTCGCACACCCGCACCGTCAGCGCCGGCGGCGATTCGCCGCCTTCCTTGACGATGTCGAAGTGGTGATAGAACGAGGCGACCTCGTAGACCTCGGTCTGGGCGAGCCGCATTTCCTGCGCGAGCGCGGCCAGGTGTTCGCTCGACAGCCGGCCGAAGCGGTCCTGGATACGGTGCAGGTGCTCGATCAGCAGGTCGGGTTGGCGCGAAGCGCTGCCCAGCAATTGCTGGACTTCGGCCAGCGCCTGCGGGTCCACCCGCCGGCCCTTGGGCGCCTGGCGCTTGCGCGCGCGCACGTCCATCGGCGCGGCGATGGGAATGATTCGATGGTCCAAAGTGACTCCTAAGGCCTGTTCACACGTTCGTGCGAGTTACCTGCGTCCGGTCCGGGCCTGCTGAAGCCACGCGTGTCGTGGCCTTGCAGCAAGCTCAGGGCGAACGGTCCATCAAGCCCGGCCTGCCGGGCCGGGCCGGCAGGCAAAAACCTAGCTTACAGCAGCCCGGCGCCGCGTGCCCACTGGTACTTGGCACCCAGCACGGCAACCGGGATTTCCGTCGAGTACGCGTAGGCCGGGATGCCGTGTTCGTACAGGTACTGAGCGGCTTCCTCGACCTCGACGTCGCCGGCCAGCGAAGCCACCACCGGCTTGACCTTGCCCTTGGCCTTCATCTCTTCGACGACTTCGACCATGAGCTTCGCAAACACCATCGGGGGCGTGATGATCGTGTGCCAGTAGCCCAGGATCAGCGAGTGGATGCGGTCGTCTTCCAGGCCGAGGCGCACCGTGTTCTGGTACGTCGTGGGCGGCTCGCCGCCGGTGATGTCCACCGGGTTGCCGGCGGCGCCGAACGGCGGGATGAACTTGCGGAACGCGGCGTCCAGGTCGGCCGGCATCGGTTTCATCAGGTTCAGGCCGTAGTCCACGCACGCATCGGACAGCAGCACGCCCGACCCGCCGGCGCCGGTGATGATCACCACGTTCTCGCCCTTGGGGGTGGGCAGGAGCGGCACGCCACGGGCGAAGTCCAGCAGTTCACGCAAGGAGCGCGCACGGATCACGCCGGACTGCTTCAGCACGTCCTCGTAGATCTTGTCGTTGCCGGCCAGCGCGCCGGTATGCGAGCTGGCGGCGGCGGCGCCGGCAGCGGTGCGGCCCGCTTTCAGCATGATGACGGGCTTCTTCTTGCTGACCCGCTTGGCCACTTCGGCGAACGCACGGCCGTCCTTCAGGTCCTCGCAGTGCTGGGCGATCACCGTGGTGTTCGGGTCGTTCTCGAAGAAGATCAGCAGGTCGTCCTCGTCGATGTCCGACTTGTTGCCCAGGCCGACGATCGCCGAAACGCCCATCTTGGCCGACCGCGAGAAGCCGATGATGGCCATGCCGATGCCGCCGGACTGCGACGACAGGGCCGTGGTGCCCTTGTAGTCGTAGGCGGTGCAGAACGTGGCGCACAGGTTCGCCGGCGTGTAGTAGAAGCCGTAGATGTTCGGGCCCATCAGGCGGATGTTGTACTCGCGCCCGATGCGCTGCAGTTCTTCCTGGCCTTCGATGTTGCCGGTCTCGCCGAAGCCCGACGGGATCAGGATCGCGCCGGCGATCTTCTTCTCGCCGCACTCCTTGAGCGCGCCCGCGACGAACTTCGCGGGGATCGCGAACACGGCGGTGTCGATCTCGCCGGGCACGTCCTTGACGCTCTTGTAGGCCTTGTAGCCCAGGATTTCGGCATCCTTGGGGTGGATCGGGTAGATCTCGCCCTTGTAGCCGCCGTTGATGAGGTTTTTCATCACCGAGTTGCCGATCTTGCCGTTCTCCGACGAGGCGCCGATGACGGCGACCGACTTCGGCTGCATGATGCGCTTCATCGCGACAGCGACCTCGGCTTCCGGCGGACGGTAGCGGGGGGCCTTCTGGGCGAAGTCGACCACGATGCGCACGTCGGCGGCGATGGCCCCGTCCTTGCTCGCGAACACCGGGTTCAGGTCCATCTCCGAAATCTCGGGGAAGTCGCTGACCAATTGGCTCACGCGCACGATGAGTTGAGTCAGGGCTTCGCGGTTGACCGCGTCACCGCCGCGCACGCCCTTGAGCATTTCGGCGGCCTGGATGCCGTCGAGCATCGAGGCGGCGTCTTCCTGGGTGGCCGGTGCCAGGCGGAAGGTGATGTCCTTGAGCACCTCGACCAGCACGCCGCCCAGGCCGAACGCGACCAGCTTGCCGAAGCTGCCGTCGGTCATCGCGCCGATGATCACTTCCTGGCCGCCCTTGATCATCTGCTGCACCTGCACGCCCATGATGTTGGCGCCGGCCTTGTACTTCTTCGCGTTGGCGATGATCTGCTCGTAGGCCGACGCGGCCTCGTCGGCGTTCTTCACGCCCACGACGACGCCGCCCGCTTCGGTCTTGTGCAGGATGTCGGGCGAAACGATCTTCATCACGACCGGAAAACCCATCGAAGCGGCCAGCTTGGAGGCCTCGGCCGCGCTGGTCACGACGCCTTCCTTCGGCACGGAGATGCCGTAGGCGTCGCACACGATCTTGCCTTCGGGTGCGGTGAGCGAGTCGCGCCCTGCTGCCTTGACGGAATCCAGAATCTGCCTGACCTTGGCTTTGTCGGCCTGGAAATTGTTAGCCATGTTCGCTCCTTGAAAAACTTCAATTGCGGGGCATTCAGCCCCGCGTTCTTTACGTATCGAAAGGACGAGGCGCCGGAAGGCGCCGCGCTTTGACTCAAATAACCTTGGCGGCGCGCAGTTCCGCGACCTGTTCCCGGCTGTAGCCGAGCTGTTCGAGGACTTCCTCGGTGTGCTCGCCGAGCAGCGGCGAGCGCTTCACTTCGGTGACGCTGTCCGACATCTTGATGGGATTGCCCACCGACAGGTACTTGCCGCGTTTCGGGTGGTCCACTTCGACCACGGTGCCGGTGGCGCGCAATGACGGCTCCTCTGCGATCTCCTTCATCGAAAGGATCGGGCCGCAGGGG
>JAGRPN010000457.1 GCA_019449555.1 Ramlibacter sp. | reverse complement strand
TGCGTTTTCGGCTTGCCCTTGAGCTTTCCGCCTTCCACGGTGACGAAGCTCGGGCAGAAGCCTTTCAGGCAGCTTTGGTCCTTGTTGCAAGTGCTCTGGTTGATCGTGCGCTTGCGGCCGAACTCGGTTTCCAGCGGTTCCACCGAGAGGCAATTGCTCTTGACGCTGCAGTCGCCGCAGCCTTCGCAGACCAGTTCGTTGATCATCACGCGCACCGCCGGGTCGACCATCGTGCCGCGCTTGCGGCGCCGGCGTTTTTCGGTGGCGCAGGTCTGGTCGTAGACGATGGCGGTGGTGCCCTTGATCTCGCGGAACTCGCGCTGGATGCGATCGAGTTCGTCGCGGTGATGCACCTGCACGCCGGGCGGCAACTTGGCCTCGCTGTATTTTTCGGGTTCGTCGGTGACGATCACCAGCCGCGTGGCGCCTTCGGCCAGCACGCTCTGCGCGATCTGCAGCACCGAATGGCCCTCGGGCCGCTCGCCGACCCGCTGCCCACCGGTCATGGCGACCGCGTCGTTGTACAGGATCTTGTAGGTGATGTTCACGCCGGCGGCGATCGATTGCCGGATCGCCAGCAAGCCGCTGTGGAAGTACGTTCCGTCGCCGATATTGGCGAACACATGCTTTTCCGTGGAGAACGGCTGCTGGCCGACCCATGGGACGCCTTCTCCGCCCATCTGGGTGAACCCGACGGTGGCGCGATCCATCCAGACGGCCATGAAATGGCAGCCGATGCCGGCCATGGCGCGCGATCCTTCCGGCACGACGGTGGAGGTGTTGTGCGGGCAGCCCGAGCAGAACCACGGCTGGCGATCGGCTTTGACTTCGAGCACCTGCATCGCGCGTTCCTTGGCTTGCAGCACCGCGAGCTGCGCATCGATGCGCGCGGCGATGTCGCCCTCGAGGCCCAGCTTCTTCAGGCGCTGCGCAATGGCGCGCGCGATCAGTGCCGGCGACAGGTCGGCGGTCGCACGCAACAGGGTGTTGGCCGTGGGATTCGCCTGCGACCATTCGCCACCGGACTGGTCGCCGTCGTTGAATTTGCCGATCACGTTCGGCCGCACGTCGGGACGCCAGTTGTACAGCTCTTCCTTGACCTGGTATTCGATGACTTGCCGCTTTTCCTCCACCACGAGGATTTCGCGCAAGCCCTGTGCGAACTCGCGCGTGCCCTGCGCTTCCAGCGGCCACACGACGCCGACCTTGTGCAGGCGGATGCCGAGCCGGCGGCAGGCCTCGTCGTCCAGGCCCAGGTCGAGCAAAGCTTGCCGCGTGTCGTTGTAGGCCTTGCCGCTGGCCATGATGCCGAAGCGATCGTGCGGGCCTTCGATCGCGTTGTAGTTCAGGCGATTGGCGCGGATGTACGCCAGCGCGGCGTACCACTTGTAGTCGAACAGCCGCGCTTCCTGTTCCAGCGGGCCATCGGGCCAGCGGATATGCACGCCGCCCGGTGGCAGCTGGAAGTCGGTCGGGATCCTGATCTCGACCCGCTCGGGATCGATCATCGCGGTGGCGGCCGACTCGACGATTTCCTGGATCGTCTTCATCCCGGCCCACACGCCGGCGAACCGGCTCATCGCGAAGGCGTGGATGCCCAGGTCCAGGATCTCCTGCACGCTGGCCGGAAAGAACACCGGCAGGCCGCAGGCCTTGAAGATGTGGTCGCTCTGGTGCGCTGCGGTGGAGCTCTTGGCCACGTGGTCGTCGCCCGCCACCGCGATCACGCCGCCCCACGGCGTCGTGCCGGCGAGGTTCGCGTGCTTGAAGACATCGCCGCTGCGGTCCACGCCCGGGCCCTTGCCGTACCAGATGCCTAACACACCGTCGAATTTCTGCGTGCCGGGCGGCGCGAAGCCCAGTTGCTGCGTGCCCCAGATTGCCGTGGCCGCGAGTTCCTCGTTGACGCCGGGCTGGAACACGATGTTCTGCGCCTTGAGATACCTGGCGGCGTTCCACAGCGCCTGGTCGTAACCCCCGAGCGGCGAACCGCGGTAGCCGCTGATGAATCCGGCCGTGTTCTTGCCCGCTTGCGCATCGCGCAGCCGTTGCAGCATCGGCAGCTTCACGAGCGCCTGCACGCCGCTCATGAAGGCGCGTCCGTAATCGAGCGAGTACTTGTCGTCGAGCGTGACGGTTTCGAGGGCCTTGCGAATGTGTTCGGGCAATGGGGCGTTCATGGACGTCTTGTCTCCGGTGCTGCGAGGAATTGTGGCCTTGTGGGCCGGTCTTTGACAGGCGTGCGCCGGGTGGAGCGGGCGCCTGGGACGGAGTGCAAAGTGTATGCCCCCCGCGCCGATATGTCTTTGCTTACCATGCGTACCTATCGCCTAACATGGAAAGAATCTTTCTCGAAAAGCAGGTTCATGGAAACACTCGATAAGTTCGACGTCGCGATCCTCAATCACCTGCAGGCGGACGGTCGCCTGACCAACGCCGAACTCGCGCAACGCGTCGGCCTGTCCGCCGCGCCTTGCTGGCGCAGGGTGCGGGCGCTGGAGCAGGCCGGCTACATCAAGGGTTACCACGCCGAGATCGACCGCCACAAGATCGGGCTGGGCGTGCTGGCGTTCGTGCGCCTGGACG
>JAGRPN010000456.1 GCA_019449555.1 Ramlibacter sp. | reverse complement strand
CGCGGCTGGCGATGCGCTGTTCGACGCCGTCGCGCACCACCAGCGCCCGCGGGGCGGACAGATCGCGCAGGGCCTCGAGCGCGCGCTGCGCCTTGCGCTCCTGCACCAGCGTGAGGCCGATGACGGCGAACACCGCCACCAGCAGGAAAGCGGCTTCGGACACATCGCCGATCAGCAGATAAACGGCTCCGGCCGCGAGCAGCATGAGGAACATGGGTTCGGCCAGCACCTCGCGCACGATGCGAAGCAGCGACTTGGGCTCGCTGCCCGGCAAGATGTTGGGCCCGTCCGCCCCGAGCTGCCGCTTCGCTTGCTCACTGCTGAGTCCGGCGAGTTCGTCATCTTCCATGCCTCGAGGATAGGCCGGCGCGCGGCCCCGCGCGCAGCCACGGCACGGTTCCAGGTCAAGCTTGACCTCGATCAACGCTGGTGACGAACCGCGGACTAGACTGAATTGGCGACTACAGGAGCGATACGATGAACGATGTGGCAACGCCGTCACGCAGGGAAGAAAAGCGCCTGGCACAGGATTTCAAGACCGTGCTGAACGATGCGGAAGAGCTGCTGCGGCATGCGGCGCGCGACGCCGGCGAAGGCTATAGCGAAGCGCGCGCGCGGCTCGAAGAGAGCCTCAAGACCGCCCGCGCCGAACTGGACACGCTGGAAGAGGCCGCGGTTGAAAACGCCAGGCGGGCCGGGCGCGCCACCGACAGCTATGTCCGCAACCATCCCTGGGAATCGATCGGTATCGGCGCCGGCGTGGGCCTGCTGATCGGCATGCTCGTCGCCCGCCGGTAAGCCGATGGCCCTGGGCCAGAGCCTCACCCGCCTGGCGGCCAGTGCGCTGCAGATCGCGAGGCAGCGGGTCGAACTCGCCTCGCTCGACGTCGAAGAGGAAATGCTGCGCATCGGCGGCCTGCTCGCAGGTGCGCTGGTTACAGCGCTGATGCTCGCGCTCGCGCTGGCGAGCGCGGCGGCGACCTTCGTGATCTATTTCTGGGACGGCGCCCGGCTGGCCGCGACACTGGGCGTGACCGCGTTCTTCCTGCTGGCGGGCGTCCTGATGGCCTGGCGTCTGACGCGCGCTTTGCAGGAGAAACCGCGTTTCCTCGAAGGCACCCTGGCCGAGCTGGACCGGGATCTCGAGCAATGGCGAGACGGGCCATGAAGCAACGGCTGCGGGCGATCGCACACCGCCGCGCGTCGCTGCGCGCGGAGATCGACGACCAGCGCACCATGCTGCGCGAGCGGCTGGCGGATCTGCGAAACGATGTCGCCCTGGCGGGCCTGGGCTTCCTCGCGAGCCGCCTCGTCGCCCGCCATCGCTGGTTGCGCCGCACGCTCATGTTCGGCGGTCTTGCCGCGCTCGTGGCCCGTCACGTGGCCACGCGCGGCCGGAGGCCGGCCTGACGCAGCGAGGCGGCACCAGATCGAAGCCCATATGCAAGGGAGTTGACGATGTACAAGCGAATCCTGGTTCCCCTGGACGGAAGCGAAACGTCGAACAAGGCGCTGGTCGCGGCATTGCAGCTCGCCAGGCTGGGCGGCGGGCGGGTCCGCCTGATCCACGCGATCGAGGAGATGGCTTACCTCAGCGGCTTCGACCAGTACGGCGGCTACTCGGGCGACCTGATCCGGATCATGCGCGAGAACGGCACGAAGATCCTGGACGACGGCATGGCCATCGCGCAGTCGGCCGGCGTCGAAGCCGACCAGATGCTGTTCGACAAGTTCGGCGAGCGCCTGGGCGAGGTGGTCAGCGACGCCGCCAAGCGCTGGAACGCGGACCTGATCGTGGTCGGCACACATGGACGCCACGGCATCGGCCGCGTGCTGATGGGCAGCGGCGCGGAGCAGATCATCCGCCTCGCACCGGTCCCGGTGCTCGTGATCCGCTAGCGGCCCCCGGCCTCACGCGAGGCTCGGGCACGGGCCGGGGTGCGTGTGCGGCTATTGCTGCGGGCAGCGATCAGGCCGCTCGCCCGGCGTGAACGGGCAGACGTTCACTTCCGCCGGCGGCTTGCCCAGGAGCACGGTCAGGCCGTTGGACACGGCGCCGATCGCCCAGAACACGAAGAAGCCCATCGTGTAGATGCCCTGGCGCGACCAGGCCAGGGGCTGGCCGAACCAATGCAGGTCCTGCGGATCGACCATCGCGAACACCACGAGTTCGAGCACGCAGGCCGAAAGGAACGCGGGCCACGCGATCCACATCAGTTTCTGGTTCCACATGGCTGACCTCCTCGGTTGGACGACTCTAGCGAGCCGGCGGCGTGGCCGCATGGTTGCGGCCTTGCAATGCCGGCATCAGCGCGCGGTCGGCCGCCGCGCTCTTCTGCACCTCCACCGGCGGCCGGCGGTAATAGTCCTGGGCCAGCACCGGGTCGGGATTGCTGGCCGCGATCCACGCGGTGACCAGCGCGGCCACCACGACCACGGCGGGACCGGAAATGACCAGCCACACATGGCCGTACTTCCACCACGGTTTGCCCGGTCGGTCATCCTTCATTCGCTGCTCCTATCTCGGCACCAGGAAGGCCGATTTCTCGCTGACTTGCGCCTCGCCCGAAACGGCGCCGATCGTGAAATGGATGGGATGCGAGCCGGGCGCGGCCGAGCCATACGGGATCTGCAGCCGCACGGCGACCCAGCGCGATTCGGCCGGACCCACTTCGACCAGCGCGTCGGAAGCGAGCGCCAGGCCGGGCAGGCCCTCGGCTGCGATGCGATAGCGCTGCGGCTCCTCGGTCGCGTTCATGATCTGCAGCCGGTACACGTTTTCCAGCTTGCCGCCGGCCACGATGCGCGACAGCGCCGCGCGGTCGCGCACCACGTCCACCTTCAGCGGCGTGCGCGCGACCAGGCTGGCCAGCAGGGCGATGGCAAGCGCGACGAGGACGGCGCCGTAGACCAGCACGCGCGGGCGCAGCACGTTGCGCCAGATGTGCGCACGGCCCTCGCCTCGCGCCATGGCATTCTGCGTGCTGAAGCGGATCAGGCCGCGCTCGTAGTTCATCTTGTCCATCACGCCGTCGCACGCATCGATGCAGGCGCCGCAGCCGATGCATTCGTACTGCAGGCCCTTGCGGATGTCGATCCCCGTCGGGCACACGTGCACGCACAGGTTGCAGTCGACGCACGCGCCCAGCGACAGCGCGGCGAAGTCGGCCTTGCGCGAGCGCGAGCCGCGCGGCTCGCCGCGGGCGGCGTCGTAGCTGACGATCAGCGTGTCGCGGTCGAACATCGCGCTCTGGAAGCGCGCGTAAGGGCACATGTACTTGCACACCTGCTCGCGCATGAAGCCGGCGTTGCCGTACGTCGCGAAGCCGTAGAAATTGACCCAGAACCATTCCCAGGGGCCGAAGGACAGCGTGAAAGCCTGGGCCCACAACGTCCGGATCGGCGTGAAATAGCCGACGAACGTGAACCCGGTCCACAGGGCCACGGTGAGCCACAGGAAGTGCTTCGCGACCTTCCTGGCCAGCTTGTGCGGCGACATCGGCGACGCGTCCAGCCGCATGCGCGCGTTGCGGTCGCCTTCCACCTTGCGCTCGATCCAGAGGAAGATCTCGGTGTACACCGTCTGCGGGCAGGCGAAGCCGCACCACAGCCGTCCGGCCACCGCGGTGAACAGGAACAGCGACAGCGCGCTGATCACCAACAGCCCGGTGAGATAGATGAAATCCTGCGGGTAGAGCACGTAACCCAGGATGTAGAAGCGGCGCGCGCCGAGGTCGAACAGCACGGCCTGCCGCTCGCCCCACTGCAGCCACGGCAAGCCGTAGAACACGAGCTGGGTCAGCCAGACGAATATCCAGCGCCAGCGCGCGAACAGCCCACTGACGGCTCGCGGATAGATCTTCTTCTGGGCCTCGTAAAGCGATTCGCCGGCGTCCCCGGCTGCCGCCGGGACGATGGGAATCACCTTGCGGGCGGCGGACTGCTGCACGCGTCGCTCCTCAGGGTTTGATGACTGCCGGCTTGTTCGAAAGGCCCCAGACGTAGGCCGCGAGCACATGGATCTGGGCGGCGGTCAGCTTGCCCGATTGCGCCGGCATCTCGTTGATCTTGCCGTTGTTGACCATGTTGGTGACCGCCTGTTCGCCCCAGCCGTGCAGCCACACGTCGTCGGTCAGGTTGGGCGCACCGACCGCCTGGTTGCCTTTGCCGTCCGGCCCATGGCACGCGGCGCACGCGACGAACTTGGCCTTGCCCAACTGCGCGCGGACCGAGTCGTGGGGGCTGTTCGACAGGCTCAGCACGTAGTTGGCGACGTTCTTCACGTCGTCGGGCGTGCCGACGGCGGCCGCCATTGGAGGCATCTGCGCGCGCCGCCCGCCCGTGATTGTTTCGGTGATCTTCTCCGGCGAGCCGCCATGCAGCCAGTCGCCGTCGGCGAGATTGGGAAAGCCCTTGCTGCCGCGTGCGTCGGAGCCGTGGCACTGGGCGCAGTTATTCATGAAAAGGCGTTCGCCCACGGCCATCGCGTTGGCGTCGCCGGCGAGCTCCTCGACCTTCTTGGCCGTGAACTGCGCATACAGCGGCGCGAGGCTGCGGTTGGCCTGTTCGACCTCGCTCGTGTACTCACCGCGGGTGGTCCAGCCGAGCTGGCCTGGATAGCTGCCCAGCCCCGGGTACGCCACGAGGTACAGCAGGCTGAACACGATGGTGAGAACGAACAGCCACATCCACCAGCGGGGCATCGGGTTGTTCATCTCGCGCAGGTCGCCGTCCCACACGTGGCCCGTGGTGTTGTCGGCCTGGGGCGCGGTCCGGGTGCGCGCCGTGATCCACAGCAGCAACAGGCAGGCCAGGATGCCCACCACCGTGAAGCCAGCGACGAAGATCGACCAGAAATTCGCAGTGAAATCGCTCAT
>JAGRPN010000455.1 GCA_019449555.1 Ramlibacter sp. | reverse complement strand
CGGTCGCGAGAGCGGTGTTCATGGCCAGCAGACCAACGTACCGTTCGGGCGCCTGCATCGGCAAGGTCAGCCCGAGCAGGCCGCCCCAGTCCTGCACCACGAGGACGATGTTGCGCAAGTCCATTCGTTCGACGAATTCGAGCAGCACCTGCCGATGCCAGGAGAAGCTGTGCGCCGTTTCCCGTTTCGGCTTGTCGCTGCGGCCGAAGCCGATCAGGTCCGGCGCCAGTACCCGGTCTCCGGCAGCCAGCAACACCGGGATCATCTTGCGGTAGAGATAGCTCCAGGACGGATTGCCATGCAGGCAGAGCCACGTGAGCTCGGCGTCCGCGGGTCCTTCGTCGATGTAATGCAGCCGCAAGCCCGCCAGGGACGGCAAGTCGCTCACGTAATGAGGTGGCCACGGATAGCCCGGTACGGCCTCGAACACGGCGTCCGGCGCGCGTAGCGCATCGTCGCGCAGCGGATCGGCCGCGCCACGGGCCTGCTGCCTGCGCTCCCTGAAAAAATCGGCCAGCAGCTCACCGCAGGCCTGCGCCATCACGCCGGGCTGGACCTGGGTCTGGTGGTTGAGGCGTGGAAGCGCGAACAGGTCCGTGACCGAGCCGGCGGCGCCCGTCTTGGGATCCGGCGCGCCGAATACGACGCGCCGCAGGCGGGCGTGGAGCATGGCGCCACTGCACATCGCACAAGGTTCCAGGGTCACGTACAGGTCGCAATCGTCCAACCGGTAGTTGCCCAGCGTGCGGGCCGCCTCGCGCAGGGCCACTATCTCGGCGTGCGCAGTCGGGTCGTTCGCCGCCACCGGCCCATTGCGCCCCCTTCCGATCACCTGCCCGGCTCGAACCACCACGGCACCCACGGGCACTTCGCCCGCAGCTGCGGCCGCGCGGGCCTGCTCCAACGCCAGCCGCATGAAATCGGCGTCGCTCATTTCTCCTCGGACAGGGGGCGAGCCTGCTGCATGGCGCCTTGCACGGCCTGCTCGAACTGCTGCACTTGCTGCTTCGGGCTGCCAGCAGGTGCGTTGCCCGTGGCTGCGCCGCCGGCAATCGCGGTGGAACTCGCAGGGGCGGCGGCGGGAGCAATCGTCGCCAACTGCTTTCTTGCCAGCAGGCCGACGATGGCCACCACGACGAGCAGACTCAGTACTCCGAATACGGCACGCATCGTCTTCCTCCTGTCCTAATGGCCTGAGCCGCCGCCGGCGGGTTCCATGCGCGGCACCGCCGCACCGCCTAGACCCAATGCGTCCATCCATCGGGCCAGTTCGCGTTCCTGCTCGCCGCCTTCGGCGTAGCGGGCCCTCAGCGCGGCATGCGACTCGGGGCGGTGCTGGTTCAGCTTGAGCTTGCACTCGAGCGCGTCCACCCGCAGCTCGAACGCCATGATGCCCGCGAGCATCTTCTGGGCGAACTCCTCGCCGAGAGCGCGCCATTGCTGCGCGTACTCGGGTTCGTGGTCGCCGATGAGCTTCTTCAGGAGCGCATCCTTGCTACGGGCGTCGTCGACCAGCGTGGCCGCCACCGTGCAATGCACTGCCAGGTAGTTCCAGCTCGGTACCCGAGCCAGGTCCGGATAGATCTTCGGTGACTGGAACGCGTGGGGCCCGAGGAACGTCACCACGGCGGCCGGCCGCTGCTGCAGGAAGCCCCAATGCGGATTGCCCCGTGCGCAATGGCCCAGCAGATGAAACACGCCGTCCCGGTCCTCCAGGTGCAGCGGCAAATGCGTCACGAACGGCAAGCCCGTGTCGTCATTGGAAATCAGGCTCGCAAACGGGTACTCGCGCATAAGGCGCGCCGCCACGGTGCGATCCGTCGACCGGAATTGGGCAGGTTGGTACATGCCGGGATTGTGCTACTGCCCGGCCGTGCGGTCGCGGAGCAGCGGGATCGCACCTTGTCTTAGGCAGTCCAACTGCTTTGGACATTGATTCTGCGCTAGATTGTTGCATTTACGCATCATCCAGCTCATTCAATTAGTCTGTCCAGACAATTACCCTTGACAGTCTAAGCATGTCTGTTCAAAGTAGATAGACAGACTAAAAGTTCCGCTTTGTTGAACAGCAAACAACTCCTCGAGCTGACGGGCATTTCGCGCGCGACCCTCAACAACTACATCGGTTGGGGACTCGTGCCCAAGCCCGAAGTACTGCCGCCGGAGCCGAACGACGGCGCGGCGCCGCGCATCGGCTACTTCCCGGACGACGTCGTGGCGCGCATCGAGGAGATCCAGAGGCTCAAGAAAGAGGGCTGGAGCATGACGCGGATCGCGGAGCATCTGGCCGGCCCGCAAGCGGTCCCTGGCTCGGCAGTCGCCCCACCGCCGGCCGCCAGCGCCGCCGCTGCCAGGATGACGCCGGATCGGCCGGCGATGCCCAGGCTGTCGCTAGGGGAAATCCTCCATCCGGCCTACGTCGTGGATCGCCGTTTCGAACTTGCGTGGTTCAACGAGGCAGCGGCTTCCGACGTCCTTGCAAACGGCGCGGGGCGGGTCGCGGGCGGGAACATCTTCGGGTGTCTGCTGCACGGCGCTAGCTCGGATGCGAGCGTGCGGGAGCAGCTCGTGCGTTTTCACCTCGGGCTGGCCACGCAGGAGGGTGCGAGTTTTTCGTCCCTCTGCAACGGCGTCGCCGACGAGGACAAGGCCGCGCTGGAACGCCTGCACGGCCACGCACCGAGCCTGGAGCCCGGCCTCGTGTCCCACGTTCACCTGTCGCCGGGCGCGCCGGGCGGTGCGGCAATTTGCGTGTATGCAGTGCAGTTCCGCGAAGGGATCCTTTTCGTGCATGTGCCGGCCGCCGCGTCTGCGGACCTGCGTGCCGTCGGAGTGGAGGCCGACCTCGTGCCAGGCGAAGCCGTCCGCAGAACGGTGCCGGAGCTCAGTCCGGTCGCCGTGCTGGTAGCCGACCTGCACTGCCCCACCCGGATCTGGTCCGAATTGCCGGCCGAGGAGTACTTCGAGTTGATCAACCAGATCTGGGAAAAGGTCGACCCGATCATCAGGCGCCACGACGGGACCCAGGGCAAACACGCGGGCGATGGGATCGTCTGCTATTTCTTTCCGCGGCCGGGCAGCCACTACGTGTGGAACGCACTGGCCGCCGCGCACGAAATCCGGGAGGCGATGCGCCGCATCAGCAAGGAATGGCAGCTGCGGAAGGGCTGGGCCACCGAGCTTTACATGAACACGGGGATCGACGAGGGGCAGCAATGGCTTGGCCCCTTGAAGTCGGCGCGGCATCTCGAATTCACGATGCGCGGCGACACGCTGAACCGCGCCGCCCGCATCTCCGACTTCGCGAGCGTAGGCGCCGTTTGGGCGACCAAGAACCTGATGGCGAAGCTGACCTCGCAGGAAAAGCGGCGCCTGAAGTTCGGCGTGCGCCGCAAGAACAGGGATGGCCGCGAAGTACTCGTGCCGGCGATCTTCTCCACCGTGGAGCACCTGGCCGACGCGGCCGGCGCGCTGGACGAGAAGCTCAAGGACATCGCGCGGCTGCCGATCACCGAAATCGTCGAAATAGCCGCCCCCGACCAGCGCCGGGACCGCGCTGTCGACGAACCCCCGACTTGAGTTGCAGGAGGCACCGTATGCATTGGTTCAAGGCCAATCTGAGAAGCAGCATCTCCGCCGTTTTTTCTTCCCGCCCACCCCCGACCGGCGAGCCGGCGCAGCAAATGGGCATCGAGGATATCCGCGGGTCGATGCTCGCATTGGTGCCCGACAGCGACGACAAACAGCTGGTGCACGTCGGGCGGCGGATCCGCTACGCGGGCGATCTTCTGGGCCTGTGGTACTTGCGCGGCGACCTCATGGCGGCCTTGGCCAGCCGCGACGGCGAGGCGCGAGCCCGCGAGAAGGTCCACGCGATCACCACTCTCTTCGAGGGCCGGCTGCCGGTGGGCCTCAGGTCACGACCCAGCCCGCTGAGCGCGGACCGGAATTGACCCCGGTCACTCCCATTCGATGGTCGCCGGCGGCTTGCTGCTCACGTCGTAGGTGACGCGGTTGATGCCCCGGACCTCATTGATGATCCGGCCGGACACCTTCTTGAGCAGCGCATACGGCAGCTCGGCCCAATCCGCCGTCATGAAATCGCTCGTCTGCACTGCCCGCAACGACACCACGTACTCGTAGGTGCGGCCGTCGCCCATCACGCCCACGCTCCTGACGGGGAGGAACACGGCGAAAGCCTGGCTGGTGAGTTCGTACCAGTTCCTGCCGCTGGCCTCGTCCCTGAAGTTGCGCAATTCCTCGATGAAGATGGCATCGGCGCGGCGCAGCAGGTCGGCATACTCCTTCTTCACTTCGCCGAGGATCCGCACGCCCAGCCCCGGGCCGGGGAACGGATGCCGATACACCATTTCCGGCGGCAGCCCGAGCGCGACGCCAAGCTCGCGCACTTCATCCTTGAACAGGTCCCGCAGCGGCTCGAGCAGTTTCAGCCCGAGCTCCTGGGGCAGGCCGCCCACGTTGTGGTGGCTCTTGATGGAAACGGCCTTCTTGTTCTTGGCGCCGCCGGACTCGATCACGTCGGGGTAGATGGTGCCCTGCGCCAGCCACGCCACCTGGCGTGCATGCGTGCGCTTGATATTGGCGGCTTCCGCCTTGAAGACCTCCACGAACTCGCGCCCGATGATCTTGCGTTTGGCCTCCGGATCGCTCACGCCGGCCAGCTTGCCCAGGAACAGCTCGCTCGCATCCACGCGGATCACCTTCGCGTGCAGCTTGCCGGCGAACATCTTCATGACCATGTCGCCTTCGTCGAGCCGGAGCAATCCATGATCCACGAAGACGCATGTGAGCTGGTCGCCGATCGCGTGATGGATCAGCGCCGCGGCGACCGATGAATCCACGCCGCCCGACAGGCCGAGGATCACCTCTTCGCCCCCGACTTGCCGCCGGATCGCCTCCACGGCCTCTTTCACGTGATCGCGCATCACCCAGTCCGGCTCCGCCCCGCAGATGTCCAGGACGAAACGCTCCAGGATCGCCCTGCCCTGGCGCGTGTGCGTCACTTCCGGGTGGAACTGCACGGCATAAAAACCGCGCTGCTCGTCGGCCATCGCCGCGATCGGGCAGCTGTCGGTGCTCGCCATCAACTTGAAGCCGGGCGGCAGTTCGGTGACCTTGTCGCCATGGCTCATCCACACGTCCAGCATGCCGTGGCCTTCGGGCGTCGTGAAGTCGGCGATGTCCTTCAGCAGCTTCGTGTGGCCGCGCGCCCGCACGCTCGCGAAACCGAACTCGCGTTTGTGGCCGCCCTCCACCTTGCCGCCCAATTGGTGGGCCATTGTCTGCATTCCATAGCAGATGCCCAGCACGGGCACGCGCAGCTCGAACACCGCCTGGGGCGCCTTGTCCGTGGTGTCCTCGTACACGCTGGCGTGGCTGCCCGAGAGGATCACTCCCTTGAGCCGGCCATCGGAGGCGTACTGGCGCAGCCATTCATCGCTCACGTCGCTTGGATGCACCTCGCAGAAGACGTGCGCTTCGCGCACCCGGCGTGCGATCAGCTGGGTGACCTGCGAGCCGAAATCGAGGATGAGGATCTTGTGGTGTTGCATGGCTTGCTCCTAGGCCGCCTGAAGCGTGGCGATATCCAGGATCTTCACGCCGCACGCGGGGGCTGCTGCAATCAGACGTTTATCGAAAGTGGCCAGCGGCAGGTTGAGCGAACGCGCCAGCCACATATACGCCGCGCGGTGGGCCGACAGCCCGGCATCCACCGCGACACCGAGCGACGCCTTGTGCTGGGCCGGTGCGAGCTCATGCAATTCGACGCGGTGGCGGATGGCCTCCAGGACGCTCCACAAGCCTTCCACGGCCGGGGTGGGGATGCGCCCGCGCCGCACCCCGTTCGCCAGGATGTTGGCGCATTCCCATTGCCAGAGACTGGGCGCCTGCGGCTCGACTTCGTCGCGCCGGATCAGTGCATAAAGGCGGCGGGTATGGTCGCTCGCGTCATCGGGCAGCAGCCACGCGGCCGTGACGGAAGCGTCCAGCACGAAGGCGGTCATTCCCGGCCTCCCTCGTCACGCAGCTCGTGGACCGCCGGACCGGGCCGGATCGAGGCGTGCAGCGCGTCGATCTGCTGCAGTTCGCGCTCGATCTGTTCGTCGGTGATGACCGGCTTGCGGCGCACCGGCAGCATGCGTGCCACTTCCTTGCCGTGCCGGGTGATGCGAACTTCCTCGCCCTTCTCGACCTGCTCGATCAGGGCCGAAAAGTTGTTCTTGGCTTCATATATACCGGTGTATTGCATGATGATTATGGCCAGATAGTCTGGCCATAATCATACGATCTTCTGGCCCATCTTTCAAATCTGGCCAGAATCAGTCGGCGCGATAGTTCGGCGCTTCCTTCGTGATCTGCACGTCGTGCACATGGCTCTCGCGGATCCCGGCAACGGTGATCTCCACGAATTCGGCCTTGTTCTTCATGTCCTCGATCGTGGCGCAGCCGCAATAGCCCATGCTCGCGCGCACGCCGCCTGCCATCTGGAACACGATCGACACCAGCGAACCCTTGTACGGCACCCGGCCTTCGATGCCCTCGGGCACCAGCTTGTCGGCGTTCGGGTTGCCGGTGGTCGCCTCCTGGAAATAGCGGTCCGCGCTACCCTGTTCCATCGCGCCGATGGACCCCATCCCGCGGTAGCTCTTGTAGCTTCGGCCCTGGTACAGGACGATCTCCCCCGGCGCCTCCTCGGTGCCTGCGAACATGCTGCCCATCATGACCGCGCTGGCGCCCGCGGCGATCGCCTTCGCAATGTCACCGGAATAGCGGACACCGCCGTCCGCGATCAGCGGAACGCCGGTTCCCTGGAGCGCCGTGGCCACGTTGTCGATGGCCGTCACCTGCGGCACGCCGACCCCCGCCACGATGCGCGTCGTGCAGATCGAGCCCGGCCCGATGCCGACCTTCACGCCGTCCGCCCCGGCTTCGACCAGCGCGCGGGCGGCGGAGGCGGTCGCGATGTTTCCGCCGATGACGTCCACCTGCGGATAGTTCTGCTTGACCCAGCGCACGCGCTCGATCACGCCCTTGCTGTGGCCGTGCGCCGTGTCCACCACGATCGCATCCACACCCGCTTTCACCAGCGCCTCCACGCGCTCTTCGGTGCCCTGGCCGACACCGACGGCGGCGCCGACACGCAGCCGGCCCGCAGCGTCGCGCGCGGCGCTCGGGAAGCTGGTCTGCTTGGTGATGTCCTTGACGGTGATCAGGCCCTTGAGCTCGAACGCGTCGTTGATCACGAGCAGCCGCTCCAGCTTGTACTTGTTCAACAGGGCTTTGGCTTCCTCCGGCCCGGTGCCCTCGCGCACCGTGATGAGCTTTTCGCGCGGCGTCATGATCTCGCTGACCCGCACGTCGTAGCGCGTCTCGAAGCGCAAGTCCCGCCCGGTCACGATCCCGACCACCTTGCCGGCATCGACGACCGGAAAGCCCGAGATACCGAGCTGTTCCTGCATGTCGATCACCTGCCGCACCGTGTGCGTCGGTGTGATGATCACCGGATCGCGCAGCACGCCCGACTCGTAGCGCTTGACACGGGCGACCTCCGCCGCCTGCTGCTTGGGCGTGAGGTTCTTGTGGACGATGCCGATGCCGCCTTCCTGTGCGATCGCGATCGCGAGACGGGCCTCCGTCACGGTGTCCATGGCAGCGGACACGAGGGGCAGATTCAGGGTGATGTTTCGGGAGAGGCGGGTCGCCAGCGACGCGTCCTTGGGCAGGACCTGGGAGAACGCCGGCACCAACAACACATCGTCGAAGGTCAGCGCTTTTCCTAAGAGGCGCATGTCAAAGCTCCAAAAAAACGATTGTACCCGTGCCCTCCCGGCGCACTTGCGCGCGCGGCTTTCCGACGAAGTGCGCATCCGGCCGAATGGACGGTGGTTTTGCAGCGACGAGCTGGCGCTAAACTGGCGCAATGAAATTGCTACGCGTTACCCTGCTCGGCCTGGCATGCGCCCTGCCCGCGTTGTCACTGGCCCAGTGGCAATGGATCGACAAGGGCGGCCGCAAGGTCTTCAGCGACCAGTCGCCGCCGGCTGATATTCCGGCCAGGAACATCATCCGCCAGCCGGGCGTGAAGGGTCCCGTGTCGCCGGAGCCAGTAGCGGCCGCGGTCCCGCAACCCGCGAAGCAGGCCGCCTCCGCACCGAAGCTGAGTGGAAAAGACAAGGAACTCGAAGCCAGGAAGAAGCAGGCCGAGGCCGCCGAAGCCGAAAAGAAGAAGGCCGACGAGGAACAGATGGCGAAACTGAGGGCAGACAATTGCCAGCGAGCCAGGCAGTCGAAAGCCATGTTCGACTCGGGCAGCAGGGTGGCTCGCATGAACGCCAAGGGCGAGCGCGAATACATGGACGACGCCAGCCGCGCGGTCGAGACGAAGCGCCTCGAGGGCATCATCGCCAGCGACTGCCAACCGGCAGGCGCTCAGTAGGCTGGCGGCGAGCCGGTCTTCTTCGGCGCGAACGGACCAGTGCCGCGTCCGCCCTGCCGGCGGTAACGTTCCCGGCGGGCCACCTTGGGGTCCACCTTGAGCGGCCGATAGACCTCCACCCGGTCCTGGTCGCGCAACACCCGATTCAGCGTCGCCTTGCGGCCCCACACGCCCACGGGCGCGCTGCGAAAGTCCAACTGCGGGAACTCGCTTGGCAGTCCACTCGCGAGCAAGGCCTGCAGCACCGTCGCCCCGCGCGCCAGCGCCACCGGCCACTCCCGGATGGTGCGTGCCGCCGGCGAATACACCACGAGCACGCGGACCTCAGCCGCCGGAGCCATATACCTGTTCCGCACGCTTGACGAAGGCTTCCACCATGTTGCGAGCGATCTTGTCGAAGACGGGGCCGACGAGCGCCGCCAGCGTGGAATGCTCGAAACCGTAATGCAGTTCCAGCTCCACCTTGCAGGCGCGTTGCTCCGGGGTGCCCAACGGCGAGAACTTCCACTGCCCTTCCAGGCGCGAGAACGGCCCGCTCAGCAGCTTCATCGTGACCTGCCGCCCCGGCACATGTTCGTTGCGCGTGATGAAGGTCTGGTGGATGCCGCCGAACGCGATCCCGATCTCGGCCTTCATCCCGTAGTCGGTCACTTCGGTGGCCGAGGCGTGGTCGCACCACGGCAGGAACTCCGGATAACGGGCGACGTCGGTGACGAGCGCGAACATTTCCTCGGCGCTGTACCAGATGAGGACGGACTTGTGGACTGTTTTCATAGAGAATGCGGAGCCCGCGCGGGCATTGTAGAGACGCGCCGTGCCCCCATTTGTAAGCCATGGCCAAAAAACCCGAGACCTCCAGCCGCATCGCCGACAACAAGAAAGCGGCCTACAACTACTTCTTCGAGGAGAAGTTCGAGGCCGGCATGGTGCTCCAGGGCTGGGAAGTCAAGGCGCTGCGCGAGGGCAAGGTGCAGCTGACCGACGGCTATGTCGTGGTCAAGAACGGCGAGCTGTTCGTCATCGGCTGCCAGATCAACCCGCTGAAGACCGCGTCCACGCACGTGAACCCGGACGCGGTGCGCACCAAGAAGCTGCTGATGCACAAGGACGAGATACGCCGCCTGGTCGGCAAGGTCGAGCAAAAGGGCTATACGCTCGTGCCGCTCAACCTGCACTGGAAAGAAGGCAAGGTCAAGTGCGAAATCGCCCTCGCGAAGGGCAAGGCCGAGCACGACAAGCGCAGCACGATCAAGGAGCGCGAGGGCAAGCGGGAAGTCGAGCGCGCGATGAAGAGCCGTAGCCGCTGACCGCCGGGGAGTTGCCCGGCGACGGAATAAAGGAGCCTCCTCGGGTGTTCATGGTTTCGTCCAGCCACGTCGCAGCCGGGCGGGCGGCCACCCGCCGCGGCCCGGCGCGGCAATGCACGCAACCGAGATCGGAGCCTCAATCGCGATGAACGGGATCCAGCTGGTCGAGCAGCTTCCAGGTCTGCGCCGCTACGCGCGGGTGCTGACCGGTGACGCATGGGCGGCCGACGACCTGGTGCAGGACACGCTGGAGCGAGCCTGCGTCAAGTGGCAGTTGTGGGTCCCCGGCACCGACCTGCGTGCATGGCTCTTCACGCTGATGCACAACCTGTACCTGAATCAGCGCCGTGCGGCGAAGGTGGCGCTGAACTCGGTCAGCATCGATGACCTGGAAACCGAATTGCAGGCGCCCCCGGGCGGCGCGTCCGATCCGATGGACCTTCGCCGCTGCCTGCAGCGGCTGCCCGCCGAGCAGCGGGCCGTTCTCCTGCTGGTGACGGTGGAAGACATGAGCTACCAGGAAGCGGCCAGGATCCTGGCCATCCCGCTGGGCACCGTCATGTCCCGCCTGTCGCGCGCGCGCAGCCGCCTGCGCGAACTGATGGAAGGCCGCCCGGCGGCGGCCCGGCCCGCAACGACCCAGGCGCCCGCGCTGCGCCGGATGAAGTGATGGAGTGACGATGGACACCCACCCCCCTGGCGCCGCGCCGATTCCCGAGGACGACCTGCATGCGCTGGTCGATGGCCGGCTGGATGCGCAAGCAGCCGAGGCCCTGCGCATTCGTCTCGCCGCGGATCCTGAAGCGCTGGCCGCCGCGGAGGCCTGGCAGGCGCAGCGTGAGGCGCTTCGTAGCCTGCACGCCGGCACCGAAGACCTGCCCCTGCCCGCCTCGCTGGTCGAGACGGCACGGCGCGCCGAGCGGGCCCATGCCCGGACGTCGCAGTGGTGGCGTTGGGGTGGTATCGCCGCGTCGCTCTTGCTGGCGTTCGGCATGGGATGGTTCGGCAGTGGCCAATGGGCCGCTAACCGTGGAGATCGCCTGGCCCGAGCGGAACCGGCGCGCCAATTCGCGCGGCAGGCGGCGGTGGCGTATTCGGTTTTTCAGCCCGAAGTGCGGCATCCCGTCGAAGTGACGGCGGCTGAGCAGGAGCACCTGGTGCAATGGCTGTCGAAGCGCCTGGGAAGGTCGCTCAAGGTGCCCGTGCTATCGCGGCAAGGCTATGAGCTGGTGGGCGGTCGGCTCTTGCCGGGCGAGGACGGCGCCCGTGCGCAGTTCATGTACCAGAACAATGCCGGCCAGCGCATCACGCTGTATGTGGGCGCGGTGAAGGCCGGCGGCCAAGGTGATGTTCGGGAGACCGCATTCCGCTTCCTCGATGACGGGCCGGTCCCCGCCTTCTACTGGATCGATCAGGGATTCGGCTATGCGATCAGCGGGCCCTTGTCGCGGCCGGCTTTGCAGGAGCTGGCCCGGGTGGTGTACGGGCAGCTCTGACAAGGCGGCGCGGCGGGCGCGTCAGGCCTTCAATTTCCAGCCGACCAGCTCGTTCGTGAGGAGTGCGCCGAGCACCAGGGTGCCGCCCGCGAGCACGGTGGCGCTGGGCACCTCGTTCGCGCCGACCCAGGCCAGCAGGATCCCGAAGATGACCTCCAGGGACGCGAGCAGCGCGATCTCGGGCGCCTTGAGCACACGGGCGCATACCACCGACAGCGCGCAGGGAATCGCCAGCTGCACCAGCCCGAGCAGCGCCAGCAGCGCGAGGTCGTGTGTCGAGGCGCGCAGCGGCATCGCGAGCGGCAGCGTCGTCAAACTGGAAATCACTGCGCCCACCAGCACGGCCGGCACCAGATCCACGTTCAAGCCGCGGGCGTTCGAGCGCTGGACCACGGTCCAATTCACGGCGCCGGCCAGCGGAACGCAAAGCGCGACGAACGTCCCGGCGAGCTGCCCGCCTGAGACCTGGGCCGCGTACATGTAGCCGATGCCGCCGCCGGCCACGAGGATCGCGAGCCAGGTGCGCGCGGGGATGCGATAGCCGATGACAAGGCGCGCGAGCAAGGCCGTGAGGAAAGGCCCCACCGACATGGTCACCAGCACATTGGCGACGCTGGTCAGCGTGAGCGCCACCATGAATGCGGTGAACATGACGCTCCAGCACAGGCCGGAAATCCACAGCGCCGGCCCGCCGCCCAGGATTCGCGCGAACACCTGCCGTCCCTGGAAGAACGGCAGGATCACCAGCAGCGATGCCACCGTGAAGAAGCTGCGCCAGAACGTGATCTCGAAGCTGCGCGCGTTTTCGAGCTGGCGCGTGACGACGCCGGCGATCGACCACATCAGCGTCACGGCGACCATGAGGAAGACCGCCCTCTTATGCGTGAGTTTCATGAGCAAAGTCCGTCGCCCGGAGCTCGGGGCCTCGGGACCCACCCGCCGCATTCATCCTCGCCGTGTGGATCCCGGATCGCGTCCGGGATGACAGAGTATCTCAGGCCGCGATACGCAGCGCCCGCTTGCGATCGTGCTCCTTCAGGAACCGCTTGCGCAGCCGGATCGATTTGGGCGTGATCTCCACCAGCTCGTCGTCCTCGATGAACTCCACCGCGTACTCCAGAGTGAGCTGGATCGGCGGCGTGACCTTGATCGCGTCCTCCTTGCCGCTGACGCGGAAGTTCGTGAGCTGCTTCATGCGAACTGCGTTGACCACGAGGTCGTTGTCGCGGCTGTGGATGCCTACGATCATGCCTTCGTACACGGGATCCCCGGCCTTGACGAACATGCGGCCGCGCTCATCGAGCTTGCCCAGCGCATAGGTCACGATCTCGCCATCGTCCATGCTGATCAGCACCCCGTTCTTGCGGCTCCCGATTTCACCCTTGTACGCCTCGTAGCCATCGAAGATGTTGCTCGCGAGGCCCGTGCCGCGCGTGAGGTTCAGGAACTCGTTCTGGAAGCCGATCAGGCCGCGCGCCGGAATGCGGTACTCCAGGCGCACCCGGCCGCGGCCGTCCGGCTCCATGTTCACCAGGTCGCCCTTGCGTTCGCCGAGCGCCTGCATCACGCCGCCCTGGTGGCCTTCCTCGATGTCGACCGTCAACAGCTCGATCGGCTCCTGGCGCTCGCCGCCGACCTCCTTGAAGACCACACGCGGCTTGGAAACCGCCAGCTCGTAGCCCTCGCGGCGCATGTTCTCCAGCAGAATCGTGAGGTGCAGCTCGCCCCGGCCGGAGACCTCGTAGATGCCTTCTTCGTCGGTGTCGCGCACGCGCAGCGCCACGTTGGCCTGCAGTTCCTTTTGCAGCCGGTCCCACAATTGGCGGCTGGTCACGTACTTGCCCTCGCGGCCCGCCAGCGGCGAGTTGTTGACGCAGAAGTTCATCGTCAGCGTCGGCTCGTCGATATTGAGCATGGGCAGCGGCGCGGGATTGGCGGGATCGGTGAGCGTGACGCCGATGCCCACCTGTTCGATGCCGCTGATCAGCACGATGTCACCGGGGCCGGCCTCCAGCGCCGGGGTGCGCTCGAGGCCGTGGAACTTGAGGATCTGCTGCACCCTGGCCAGCACCGGCGTGCTATCGACGCCCTCGTAGACCGCGACCTGCTGGTTCACCTTGATCGTGCCCTGGTTGATGCGGCCCACGCCGATGCGCCCGACGTACGTCGAGTAATCGAGCGACGAGATCTGCAATTGCAGCGGCGCATCGGCCTCGCCTTCGTGCGCCGGCACGTGCGTGAGAATCGTGTCGAACAGAGGCGCGAGGTCCTTGCCCCATTGCTCGCCCGCCGCGCCCTCTTCCAGCGACGCCCAGCCGTTCAGGCCGGAGGCGTAGACGACCGGGAAATCCAATTGGTCTTCGCTCGCGCCGAGCTTGTCGAACAGGTCGAAGGTGGCGTTGATGACGTAGTCCGGGCGCGAGCCGGGCCGGTCCACCTTGTTCACGACCACGATCGGTTTCAGGCCGAGGGCGAGCGCCTTCTTCGTCACGAACCGGGTCTGAGGCATCGGGCCTTCCACGGCATCGATCAGCAGCAGCACGCCGTCGACCATCGACAGCGCGCGCTCCACCTCGCCGCCGAAATCGGCGTGGCCGGGTGTGTCGACGATGTTGATGTGCGTGCCCTGCCAGCTCACGGCGCAGTTCTTGGCCAGGATGGTGATGCCGCGCTCCCTTTCGAGGTCGTTGCTGTCCATCACGCGTTCGGTGACTTTCTCGTTGGCGCGAAAGGTGCCCGATTGGCGCAGCAGCATGTCCACCAGGGTGGTCTTGCCGTGGTCCACGTGGGCGATGATGGCGATGTTGCGGATTTGCTTGTTACTCATAATTTGGTTTCCAGAATCTGTGAAATCTCGGGCGGGCTCAATAGCCTGCCGGGGATCAATTCGCCGCCCTCGACGTGGGCCGTGCCAAGGAGGACGCTGCTTTCCCCGCCGGACGACGGGCCATAGACCGCCACGCGATCGGTATCCGGCCAATCGCCCCTGCGGCGCAGGCCGCTCAGGAATCGACCTGCGTTATCGGCATCCAGCGGCACGCGCACATGGCCGGTCAGCAGGCAATCCACCGGTTTCACGCATGCCAGCCGCTGCTCCTCGTCCATAGTTTCAAACGCCTCCAGGCAGACGCATTGCGAAATACCGAACTCGCCGGTGGCGATGCGGCGCAGCGAAGCGAGGTGGGCGCCGCAACCGAGCGCCTCGCCGATGTCTTCGCCCAGCGTGCGGATATACGTTCCCTTGCTGACCCGGGCCAGCAGGACCAGATCGGGGCCCGACCCGGCCGCCCGCAGCTCGAGTTCGCGGACCACCACGTCGCGCGCTTCGCGGTCCACCACCTCTCCGGCACGCGCATATTCGTAGAGCGCCTTGCCGTCCTTCTTCAATGCGCTGTGCATCGGGGGCACCTGGCGGATCGGCCCGGTGAACTGCCTGGCGACCGTCGCCAGGCACTCGGGCGTGAACCGGGGCACCGGCCGCTCCTCGATCACGTCACCCTCGGCGTCCCCCGTCGATGTCTTCACGCCCAACCGCAAGGTCGCCTGGTATGTCTTGTCGGCCTCGAGTTGCAATTGGCTGAATTTGGTCGCCGCTCCAAAGCACAGGGGCAGCACGCCGGTCGCGAGCGGATCGAGAGTGCCCGTGTGCCCCGCCTTTTCGGCGCGCAATAGCCATTTGCATTTCTGCAACGCGTCGTTGCTGGACCAGCCGAGCGGTTTGTCCAGCAATAACACCCCGTGCACGGGGCGCCGCAAAATTTTGGGGTCGGATTCCAATTTCCGCATGGTTGGCCGCTTGAGGCCGCTTCCAGGAAATTGGAATCTGACCCCAATACTTTCTAGTCTTCTTTGGCGCGCGAGGAAACCGCCTTGGCGATCAAGGCGTTCAGGTCCGCCGCACGCTCGGTCGTGCGATCGAACTGGAAGTGCAGCGTGGGCACCGTGTGGATATGCAGGCGCTTGAACAACCCGTTGCGCAGGAACCCTG
>JAGRPN010000454.1 GCA_019449555.1 Ramlibacter sp. | reverse complement strand
GGGTACTCGTAGAACCCGGCACCGGCAGCGCGCCCGTTGCGGTCGAACTCCTTGACCATGCGTTCGATGAGCAGCTCGCCCGGCGAGGCAATGTAGGTGCCGCCTTCCGCCCGGTAATCCGCGCGGGTCTGGTCGAGCACATGCACCGCCAGCGACAGCGCCGTTTCATCGATCACGGCGAGCGGGCCGACCGGCATGCCGGCCTGGATGCCCGCCTGTTCCACCACGGCGGCGGGCAGGCCCTCGCCGACCATGGCGGCGCCCTCCATCACGAAGGTGCCGAACACGCGCGACGTGAAGAAGCCGCGCGAGTCGTTGACGACGATCGGGATCTTGCCGAGCGCCTGCACATAGTCGAACGCGCGGGCGACCGTCTCGTCGTCGGTCTGCTTGCCGCGGATGATTTCCACCAGCTTCATCTTGTCCACCGGGCTGAAGAAGTGGATGCCGACGAACTTTTCGGGGTGCTTGCTCGCTTTCGCCAGGCCGGTGATCGGCAAGGTGGAGGTGTTGGTCGCGAAGAAACCGCCGGGCGCGAGCAGCGGCTCGGCCTCTTGCGTGACGCGGGCCTTGAGGTCGCGGTTCTCGAACACGGCTTCGATGATGAGATCGCAGCCGCGCAGGTCCTCCAGCGATTCGGTCGGCGTGATGCGCGAGAGCAGGGCGGTCTGGTCATGCGGGCTCATCCGGCCCTTGTCGACCCGCGGTTGAGTGACCTTGTTGCTGTAGGCCTTGCCGGCCTGCGCCCTGTCGAGGGTGACGTCGCGCATGACCGTCGCGACACCGCGGCTGGCCTGCGCGTAGGCAATGCCGCTGCCCATCATGCCTGCTCCGAGAATGCCGACCTTGCGCGGCTTGTACCTGGCGTCGCAGGCCGGGCGCGATTGGCCCGACTTGATCGCGTTCATGTTGAAGAAGAACGTGTTGATCATGTTCTTCGCGACCGGGCTGACGATCAGCTTGGCGAGATAGCGGCTCTCGATCCGCAGCGCGGTGTCGAAATCCACCATCGCGCCTTCGACCATGGCGGCCATCGCGTACTCGGGCGCCGGGTAGAGCCCGCGCGTCTTCTGCTTGAGCATGGCCGGCGCGACGGCCAGCATGTTGGCGATCTTCGGGTTGGCGGGCGTGCCGCCGGGCATCTTGTAGTTCTTGTCGTCCCACGGCTGGTGCGGCGGCGCGGCGGGACTCGCGTGCTGTTCGATCCAGGCGAGGGCCGACGGCCTGAGCGCAGCGGCGTCAGGCACCAGTTCATGCACGAGGCCGAGTTCGAGCGCTTCGCGCGGCGGGAACAATTTGCTCTCGACGATGTAGGGCTGCGCGCCCATCAGGCCCAGCAGTCGCGTCATCTTGGTGACGCCGGACGCGCCGGGGATGAGTCCGAGCGTCACTTCGGGCAGGCCGAACTGGATCTTGGGGTCGTCCACCGCCACGCGGTAATGCGCGACGAGTGCCACTTCCCAGCCGCCGCCCAGCGCCGTGCCGTTGAGGCAGGCGACCACCGGCTTGCCGAGGGTCTCGAGCGTGCGGAAGTTCTTCTTGGTCCGCTCGACTTCCTGGAACACGCGCGGCGCGTCCGAAGGCTGCAGCCGCATCGTGGCCTTGAGGTCGGCGCCGGCGAAAAACGTGCTCTTGGCGGAGGCCAGGACGATCCCCTTGATGGCGTCCTTGCCGGCCACGATCCGCGCGGTCACTTCGTCCAGATCGCGCTGCCATTGTTCGCACATGGTGTTGACCGGCGAGCCCGCCTCGTCGAAGGTCACCGTGGCGATCCCGTCCCGCAATTCGTATTGGATGGTTTTCATGCCCAAGTCCGGCCCGCGCGTGCGCGGGACGTTTCCTCCGTTACATTCTTTCCACGATCGTCGCGATCCCCATGCCGCCGCCGACGCACAGCGTCGCCATGCCGTAGCGCAACTTGCGGCGGTGCAGCTCGTCGATGAGCGTGTTCAGGATCATCGCTCCGGTCGCACCCAGCGGATGGCCCATGGCGATGGCGCCGCCATTGACGTTGACCTTGTCGTGCGGCACGCCCATGTCGCGCATGAATTTCAGCGGCACGGCGGCGAATGCTTCGTTGATCTCGAACAGGTCGATCTGGTCGATGGTCATGCCCGCCTTGGCCAGGGCCTTGCGTGCAGCGGGCATCGGGCCCGTCAACATGATGGTCGGATCGGCGCCTGAGAGCGCGGCCGCGACGATGCGCGCGCGCGGCTTGAAGCCGTGTGTCTTACCGGCCGCTTCGCTGCCGATCAGGACCGCCGCCGCCCCGTCGACGATGCCCGAAGAGTTGCCGGCGTGGTGCACATGGCTGATGCGTTCGACCTGCGGATACCGGCTGATTGCGACCGCGTCGAAGCCCATCGCGCCGAGCTGGTCGAATGCCGGCTTGAGCGAGGCGAGTCCTTCCATCGTGGTGTGGGGCTTGATGAATTCGTCCTGGTCCAGGATGGTCTGGTCGAGGAAGTCCTTCACGGGCACGATCGAGCCGGCGAAGAAGCCGCCTTCGCGCGCCCTGGCCGCGCGCTGCTGGCTCTCGAGCGCGAAAGCGTCCACGTCCTCGCGCGAAAAGTCCTCCAGTGTCGCGACCAGGTCCGCGCCAATGCCCTGCGGCACGAAGGCCGTCGCGGAATTGGTTTCCGGGTCCTGCGCCCATGCGCCGCCGTCGGAGCCGATCGGCACCCGGCTCATGCTCTCGACACCGCCCGCAACCACCAGGTCCTCCCAGCCCGAGCGCACTTTCTGCGCCGCCATGTTCACGGCTTCCAGCCCGGACGCGCAGAAGCGGTTGATCTGCACGCCGGCGCAACGGAAGTCCCAGCCGGCCTTGAGCGCGGCCACCTTGGCGATGACGGAGCCCTGCTCGCCGATCGGCGAGACGACACCCATCACGACGTCGTCCACCTGACCGGTGTCGAAATCGTTGCGGCGCTGCAGTTCGGTCAGCACGCCCGCGAGCAGGTTGACCGGTTTGACTTCGTGCAGGCTGCCGTCCTTCTTGCCCTTCCCGCGCGGGGTGCGGATGGCGTCGTACACATAGGCTTCAGGCATGTCGGTCTCCGATGTGGGTTCGCGCTCCCGTTCGAGGGGGAGGGTCACGCTGGGGGCGCGGTAGCGCGAAACAGTATATTCTTTTCACCAAGCAATTGCTCTGTAAAAATCGCGACGCAGCCCAGGAGCCCGCATGATCGAACGCACCCTTTTCAACCTCGACCACGAGGCTTTCCGCGACAGCTTCCGGCGGTTCGCCGATCGCGAGATCGGCCCTTACCACGACGATTGGGAAGAGCAGGGCTACGTCGATCGCGCGGTATGGGACAAGGCCGGCCGCAACGGCTTCCTGTGCCCGACGCTGCCGCAGGAGTACGGCGGGTCGGGCGTGGACAAGCTGTATTCGGTGGCGCTCGTCGAGGAGCTCGCGCGCGGCGGCTACAGCGGCATCGGCTTCGGCCTGCACAGCGAGATCGTCGCGCCGTACATCCTGCATTACGGGACCGAAGCGCAGAAGCGCAAGTACCTGCCGAAGCTCGCGAGCGGCGAGATGATCGGCGCGATCGCGATGAGCGAGCCGGCCGCGGGCAGCGACCTGCAGGCCGTCAGGAGCACGGCGATCAAGCAGGCCGACGGCAGTTACCTCCTGAGCGGCAGCAAGACGTTCATCACCAATGGCTGGCATGCGGACCTCGTGATCGTCGTCGCGAAGACCGATCCGCCAGCGGGCGCCAAGGGCACGAGCCTGCTGCTGGTCGAGCGCGGCATGAAAGGCTTCGAGAAAGGCAAGCGGCTCAAGAAGCTGGGCCTGAAGGCGCAGGACACGTCGGAACTGTTTTTCGACAACGTGCGGGTGCCCGCCGGCAACCTGCTGGGCGGCGAAGCATTCGAAAACAAGGGATTCATCTGCCTGATGGAGCAATTGCCGTGGGAGCGCATGCAGATCGCCGTCACCGCGGTGGCGTCCGCTCAAGCCGCGATCGACGCCACCGTGGCGTACGTGAAGGAGCGCAAGGTGTTCGGCCAGCCCGTGGCGGCTTACCAGAACACCCGGTTCACACTGGCGGAGCTGCAGACCGAGGTGCAGATCGCCCGCGTGTTCGTGGACAAATGCCTCGAGCTGATCTGCCAGGACAAGCTCGACACCGCCACCGCCAGCATGGCCAAGTACTGGACGACGGACCTGCAGTGCAAGGTGATGGACGAATGCGTGCAGCTGCACGGCGGCTACGGCTACATGTGGGAGTACCCCATCACCCGCGCCCTCGCCGACGCGCGCGTGCAGCGCATCTACGGCGGCACCAACGAGATCATGAAAGAGGTGATCACGCGCGCCATGGGCTTGGGCGGGCGCTGATCGTGCAGCCTGCCGGCCGAGGCGTTCACCGCGCGTCGGCGGCTTGCGCCAAGGGCGGCGTGATCGCGGGTGCCGGGCTGTTGGCGCGCGCCAGCGGACGAAGCTGGGCCGCCAGCGCATGGGCCCACTGCACCGCAGCGAGGTCGCCCGCGATCTGGCCCGCCGGCAGCAGGAATGTGGAACTCACCAGCCAGCCGTTGCCGTAGCGCTCGTAGTGCACCTCGTACGCGAGAGCGGGTGGCGAACCGCCCCAGCTTTGCAGCAGGTCTTGCCAGCGGCTCTCGCCCGCCGGCGCGATGGTGCGCAGGTAAACGCATTCGGGCTGGTCGAAGCCGGGCCGGAAGCGCTGCACGTGCAGCACGTTCCGCACGGCGCAGCCGTCCTCGACGTTCCAGTAGCCGATGCCGTAGGCTTGCTGCGGGTTCGCGGAAAAGTCGACTGCGGCAAGCAGACTGCCGTTGGATGTCAGCCCATATGCGGCCAGCGAAATCACAGGCACCTCGCGGTTACGCCCCAAGCTCAATTGCATCGGACCGCCGTGAACCACCGACTTCGAACGCGATGCCAGATACCAGTTTGCGCCCGCCGGCAACTGCAATGCGCGGCTGCCCACGTCGAGGCGAGCTTCCATGATGCGAATTCGGTCGGGCGAAATTTTCGTCGCGGCCGCTGCTGCGCTCGTGTCGGTGGGCGGCGACGCAGCGGCCATGTAGGCGCGCAGGGACGCGGCCAGGGGCGCGTTGCGCAATTCCAGCGTCGCCAGCGCAGCGGCCGCCTCGCCTGTGTCGCCCTGCATCGTCCGGATCACGCCCAGGTTGTACGCGGGCTCCGCCTCCAGGGGAGCGAGCAGCCGCAGCCGGTCGAAGGTCGCCGCGGCGGCGGTGAGGTCGGGGCTCGCCATCTGGCACATGCCCAGCGCCAACCCGGCTGAATAGGCTCTGTCTTCCCGGCTTGCGTCGGCCAGGTGTCGTTCGAAAGCCGCGGCGAGGTCTGGCGTTGCCTCTTTGCAGCGGCCCTGGCGCTGCAGCGCACGCCCGCGCACCTCCAGCCAATGGACGTCGGCGGGGTGTTCCGACAGGCGCTTGGTCGCCAGCGCGGCGATCTCGCTCCATTCGCCGTGCGCCTCCAGCTCGCGCACGCGCTTTTCGTCCGATCGGGACAGGTTGATGGACAGCTGCAACAGCATCATCAGGAGCGGCTCCGCCAGAACGAAGGCGGCGGCCGCCTGCGCATGCGACGGCATCGGCAAAGCGAGCGCCACCACCAGCGGAGCGATCGCGAGGATTCTGGCAAGGGGTGCCATGGCCGTGCGCCTGATTGCAATTCATTGAAGCAGTGCAATTGCAGAAGCGCTTTGATGTACGTCACGCACGCACTCGTCGCTGGCCACTCCCGATCTGCTCGGCCTCGCGCGGCTGGTCCGGCAGATGGGCTGAAGCAAGCTCATGCGGCAAGAGGGGCAGGCGCGGCGCGCTGCTGAGTTCGATTTGGGACCGTGGCACAGTGCAGCGCGGCCGTTGCTGCCGCCCGTTACCTTCCGTTGTCGATGGCTGCTTGACACGCCGTTCGCCGCCGCTAAACTAAACCAGATGGTTAAGTAACGCCTCGCTGCCGGCGCCCTGGCAGCCCTCACGTTCAGGAGATCACATGCAGATTCGTTCCAGGATTGCTCCCTGCCTCTGGTTCGACAGTCAAGCCGAAGAGGCGGCGAAGTTCTACACCGGCGTCTTCAGGAATTCGAAGATCGTCGCCACCAGCCGCTATGGCGAGGCGGGGCGGGAAGTGCATGGCCGCAAGCCGGGCAGCGTCATGACGGTCGCTTTCGAGCTCGAAGGCCAGAGTTTCATCGCCCTCAACGGCGGCCCGGTGTTCAAGTTCAACGAAGCGATCTCGCTGCAGATCACGTGCGACAACCAGGACGAAGTCGATTACTACTGGAACAAGTTGTCGGATGGCGGCGACGAGAAGGCGCAGCAATGCGGCTGGCTGAAGGATCGCTTCGGCGTGTCGTGGCAAGTGGTGCCGCGCGTGTTGCCGGACCTGCTCACCGACCCCGACCATGCCAAGTCCGAACGCACGATGGCGGCGTTGATGAAGATGAAGAAATTCGATATCGCCGAACTCGAACGCGCGGCCGCGGGCCGCTGAAAGGAGCACGCGCCATGAACCCCGTCGTCCATTTCGAACTGCCCTACAAGGACCGCGAGCGCATCGCCCGCTTCTACCAGTCGGCCTTCGGCTGGGAGATGCAGATGCTCGGCGAGGAGATGGGCAACTACGTTATCGCGACCACCGCGCGCACGGACGCCAAGCCGGGCGCTCCGGCCGGCGCCATCAACGGCGGCTTCTATCCGCACAAGCCCGACTGGCCGGCGCAATACCCCTCGGTGGTGATCGCCGTTCCGGACCTCGCCGCGGCGATGGGCCGGGTGCGCTCCGCGGGCGGGCAGCTGCTGGGCGACCCGATGGACATCCCGGGCGTCGGCCGGTACGTCTCGTTCTACGACACCGAGGGCAACCGCCTGAGCATGCTGCAACCGTTGCCCAACATGCCCGTCAGTTCCTGATCGCGGCCCGCTGATGGCCATCGACGAGGCCGTTCTCGACCAGGTTTTCTGGGCGCTGTCGGATGCCACCCGGCGCGACGTGGTGCAGCGGTTGGCCGGCGGGCCCGAGTCGGTGAGCGAACTGGCGCAGCCTTACGGCATGTCGCTGCCCGGTTTCATCAAGCACCTGCGCGTGCTCGAGCAGGCCGGGCTGGTCACGTGCCTGAAAGAAGGCCGCGTCGTGCGCTGCGAGCTCGCCGCCGCACCGATGCAGGAGGCCGAAATGTGGCTCGCGCATTACCGGAAATTCTGGAACGAGCGGCTCGACGCGCTCGGCCGCTATCTGTATCACCAGGAGGAAGTGAACCCATGGCCAGCAGCCCCATCGAAGAAAAACCCGGCCTCGCCATCACGCGCCACTACCCCGTCGCGCCCGAAAAAGTCTGGCGGGCGTGGACCGACCCGCAAGCGCTGAGCCGCTGGTTCGGGCCGGGTGAGCCCGACTCCGTCACGCTCGCGGAACTCGACGTGCGCGTCGGCGGTCGCTACCGCATCGCTTTCCACACGCCCGACGGTGAGCAACACGAGGTGTCCGGCGTCTACCAGGAGGTGCAGCCGCACCGCAGGCTGTCCTTCACCTGGGCCTGGAAGAGCACGCCCGACCGCGTCTCGCTGGTCACGCTCGAACTGCGCCCGACGGCGCAGGGCTGCGAATTGAATTTCCGCCACGAGCGCTTTTTCGACCAGCAGGCCCGCGACAACCACGAGCGGGGCTGGACGGGAACTTTCGCCAAGCTCGACGATTTCCTCGCCCGGTGATGATCTTTTCCGAGGAGACACGAGATGCTGAAAGATGCAAACGCGATGGCCGCCATGCACAAGACCTACACGGGCAGCTGCCACTGCGGGGCGGTGCGCTTCGAGTGCGATATCGACCTGGCCGGCGCCGGCGCCGGCACGAGCAAGTGCAACTGCTCGGTCTGCACCAAGTCGCGTTTCTGGAAGGCGATCGCGAAAGCGGGTGCGTTCAGGCTGCGGCAGGGACAGGACGCCCTGACCGAGTATCGGTTCGGCTCAGGCGGTATCCAGCATTTCTTCTGCAGCCGCTGCGGCATCAAGACATTCGGCCGCGGTCACCTGGACTTGCTGGGCGGCGAGTTCCATGCGGTGAACGTCGCGTGCCTCGACGATTTGTCGCCGGAAGAACTCGCGCGCCTGCCGGTCAGGTATGAAGACGGCCGGCACGACGACTGGGGCCATGTCCCGGCCGAGACCACGTACCTGTAAAGCTGCATTCTGTTTGCCTGTTTTTGTCAGGAGTGATGTCAGCAGAAGGCTCTGATAGCGGCGCGGTTGCTGGTTTCTGGTTAACATCCGCCCCCGTTGCAACCCAAACGGCTGTAACACGATCCGTCCCATCTCACGAGGATGCACCCATGTTTCTGCTGAGTTCGAGCGCGAGGCGCATGGCAGGAGGAACCCTGTTTTCGGGTCTGCTGGCGGCTGTTCTCGCAAGCTGCGGCGAAAGCCGCGGCGCGGGCGGCCCGCCCGGTTTCGGCGGACCTCCGCCGCACGTCGACGTGGTGGTGGTGCAGCCGCAGGTGCTGCCGGTCAGCTTCGAGTACACCGGGCAGACGCAGGGTTCGCGCGAAGTCGAAGTGCGCGCGCGCGTGACCGGCATCCTGCTCACGCGCAACTACACCGAAGGCGCCGCGGTGCGTGCGGGCCAGTCGCTGTTCACGATCGATCCCGTCCCGTTCCAGAACGCGCTTGCCCGAGCCGAAGCGGATCGTGGCGCCGTGCAGGCCCGCATGGCGAATGCCCAGCGCCTGCTCGCGCGCGTCAAGCCCCTGGCCGACGTGGGCATGGTGAGCAAGCGCGATTACGACGATGCCGTCTCGGCCGAACAGGTGGCCGCCGCCGATCTCAAATCCGCCGAGGCGAAAGTGACGGAGGCGAAGCTCAATCTGGGCTACACGCGCGTGGTGGCGCCGGTGTCGGGCGTGGCCGGCGGCGCCGCCAAGTCCGAGGGCAGCCTGGTGTCCGGTCCCGACGTGCTGCTCACGACGATCGTGCAGACGGATCCGGTGAAAGCGGTGTTCGGCATTCCCGACGCCGAGCAGGCGCGCATCCAGGCGGATATCCGCGCCGGGCGCCTGGTGTTGCCGCCGGGTGGCTTCGGCGTCGAAGTGGCTGCCGCCGACGGCACGCTGCTGGCGCGTGGCGGCAAACTGCAATTCAGCGAACCGCTGGTGAATTCCGCCACCGGGACGGTGCGGTCGCAGGCCGAATTGCCGAACGCAGACCGTGCGATCAAGCCAGGGCAGTTCGTGCGCGTGCGCCTGATCGGTGCGACGCGGCCGGACGTGGTGCAGGTCCCCCAGCGCGCCGTGCTCGAGGGCCCGCGAGGCAAGTTCGTGTATGTGGCCGCGGCCAGCGACAAGCCCGAGATGAAAGGCGCGACGGTCGCGACGCCGCGGCCGGTGCAGGCCGGCGAATGGGTGGACCTGCCCTCCGGCAAGGGCTGGGTGATCCGCGAAGGCCTGCAGGCGGGCGACAAGGTCATCGTCGATGGCCTGATGCGCATCGGCCCCGGCGCGCCGGTGCAGCTGGCGCAGGCGGCGCCCGCCGCGGCGAATGCACCCGGCGCCGCTCCAACCCCGTCGAAGTAGCCCGGCCCGCAGCGCCCCGCCAGGCACCCGAGCGACCGACCCTGCCCAGGAGGCCCGCATGTTCTCGCGCTTCTTCATCGACCGGCCGATTTTCGCGGCGGTGCTGTCGGTCTTCATCGTGATCGCCGGGCTGGCCGCGATGCGCGGCCTGCCGATTGCCCAGTATCCGGAGATCGCGCCGCCCGTGGTGCAGGTGCGGGCGATCTACCCGGGCGCCAGCGCGCAGGTGCTGGAGCAGACCGTGGCCGCTCCGATCGAGAACGCGATCAACGGCATCGAACGCATGCTCTATATGAGCTCCACCTCTGCCGGCAACGGCGTGGTGCAGATCCAGGTGACGTTCGAGATCGGCACCGACATCGACCAGGCCGCGCTGAACGTCAACAACCGGGTCAAGCAGGCCGAGGCCAGGTTGCCGCAGGAAGTGCGCCGCCAGGGCGTGACGGTGGAGAAGGGCTCGTCATCGTTCCTGCAGGTGCTGGCGTTCTCTTCGCCCGACGGGCGCTACGACGATGTCTTCACGAGCAACTACGTGACGCTGAACGTGCTCGATGCCCTGAAGCGCGTGCCGGGCACGACCAACGTGCAGATCTTCGGCGCCAAGGACTACGCCATGCGGATCTGGCTCAAGCCGGACCGCCTCGCGCAGCTCAAGCTCACTACCGCCGACCTGACGCGCGCGATCAACGAGCAGAACGCGCAGTTCGCAGCCGGCAAGGTCGGGCAGTCGCCCACCGGCCCGGCCCAGGAGCTGGTCTACACGATCACCACCAAGGGCCGCCTGTCCGAGCCGCGCGAGTTCGAGGACATCATCGTGCGATCCAATCCGGACGGCTCCGCCGTGCGGCTGCGCGACGTCGCCCGGGTCGAACTGGGCGGCAAGGACTACGACTTCGTCGGCCGCATCAACGGGCGGCCCGCGACACTGGTGGGGATCTTCCTGCAGCCGGGCGCGAACGCGCTGGACGTGGCCAATGAGGTGAAGAGCACGACCCGGGCCCTGGCCGCGCGCTTTCCGGATGGCTTGACGTACTCGGTTCCGTACGACACCACGCGGTTCGTCGAAGTGTCGATCCGCGAGGTCATCAAGACGCTCGCCGAAGCAATGGCGCTGGTGTTCCTCGTGGTGTTCGTGTTCCTGCAGAACTGGCGGGCGACGCTGATCCCGACGATCGCCGTGCCGGTGTCGCTGATCGGCACTTTCGCGGGGCTGCACCTGCTGGGGTACTCGATCAACACGCTCACATTGTTCGGTATGGTGCTGTCGATCGGGATCGTGGTCGACGATGCGATCGTGGTGCTGGAAAACGTCGAGCGCATCATGCACGAGGAGCACCTGCACGCGCGCGAGGCCGCGGTCCAGGCGATGCAGGAGGTCACGAGCCCGATCATCGCGATCGTGCTGGTGCTGTGCGCGGTGTTCGTACCCATCGCATTCCTGGGCGGCCTGACGGGCGAGCTGTACCGCCAGTTCGCCATCACGATCTCGATCGCGGTCGTGATCTCCGGCATCGTCGCGCTGACGCTCACGCCGGCGCTGTGCGTGCTTATCCTCAAGCGCGAGCACAAGCGGACCAACCGCTTTTTCGACAGGTTCAACAGCGGCTTCGCGGCCGTGACGCGGCACTACACCGGCGGCGTGGGCTGGATGATCCGGCGTGGCGGCGTGGCGCTGGCGCTGTTCACGGCGATGGTGCTGGTGACCGTGCTGCTGTGGCGCATCACGCCGGGCTCGCTGGTGCCCGACGAGGACCAGGGTTTCTACATCGCCGCCGTGATCCTGCCCGACGGGGCGTCGCTGCAACGCACCGACAAGGCCGTGAACGAAGTGCTGCAGGTGATCAAGTCAAATCCAAACAACCTGGACGCGGTTTCGTTCGCGGGCTTCGACTTCCTGGGCGGGGGCTTTCGCAACAATGCCGCGACGATCTTCGTCACCCAGAAGCACTGGGACGAGCGCAAGGTGCCGGTGCAGGCGCTGATCGGTGAACTCTTCATGAAGACGGCGGGCTTCAAGGACGCGCTGGTGCTCGCGTTCAACCCGCCGCCGATCTTCGGCCTGGGCAACGCGGGCGGATTCGAGTTCTACATCCAGAACCGGGGCGAGGGCGGCTCGGCCAGGCTCGGCGAAGTCACGCAGAAATTCCAGGCCGCCGTCGGGCAGTCGAAGATGCTCGCCGGCGTGCAGACGTTGTGGCGGGCCTCCACGCCGCAGCTGTATGTGGACGTGGACCGCGCGCGGGCCAAGGCGCTGGGCGTGGCGGTGGACAGCGTCTTCGACACGCTGGCCGCGACGCTCGGCTCGTTCTACGTGAACGACTTCAACAAGTACGGCCGCACGTGGCAGGTGCTGATGTCGGCCGACCCGGCGTATCGCCGCCAGCCCGACGACGTCGGCCGCATGTGGGTGCGCTCCGACAAGGGCGAGATGGTGCCGGTGTCGGCCATCGCCGACGTGCGCTATTCGTCCGGACCCGAGACGCTGGACCGCTTCAACAACCTGCCGGCCGTGAAGCTGTTCGGGCAGGCCGCGCACGGCGTCAGCTCGGGCCAGGCGATCACCGAGGTCGAGCGCATCGCCGCGGCGACGCTGCCGCCCGACTTCAGCTACGACTGGGGCGGCGCGTCGTTCCAGGAAAAGCGCGCCAGTGGCGCCTCCGGCATCACCCTCGCGCTCGGTGCGGTCATGGTGTTCCTGATCCTGTCCGCGCAGTACGAGAAATGGTCATTGCCGCTGTCGGTCCTGTTCGCGCTGCCGTTCGGCACGTTCGGCGCGCTGGCGGCCGTGTGGCTGCGTGGCCTGACCAACGACGTGTATTTCCAGATCGGCCTGGTGACGCTGCTGGGGCTGGCCGCGAAGAACGCGATCCTGATCGTCGAGTACGCGTCGCTCAAGGCGGGCGAAGGCATGAGCGCGCCGGCGGCGGCGCTCGAAGCGGCGCGGCTGCGGTTCCGGCCGATCGTGATGACCTCGCTGGCGTTCATCCTCGGCGTGGTGCCGCTCGCGTTCTCCACCGGCGCCGGGGCGGGCGCGCGCATCTCGGTGGGAACGGGCGTGATGGGCGGCATGCTGGCGGCCACCTTCCTTGCGATCTTCTTCGTGCCCTGGTTCTTCCGCGTCCTGGTGGACCGGCGCCTGCGCGAGCAGCGCAGCGTGGACGAACTGCGCCGGGAAGCGCGCCTCGCGCACGAACAGGCGACGCACGGACATCCGGCGTAACAGCCGGTCCGCGAACCGGGGCGTGAACACCGCGGCGGCGGTCGCACGATCGGCGGCAACAAGGCGCGCATGCTGCAACGCCGAAACCCGGCAGTTTGTAGGCCGTGTCCGTCACGCTTGGCTACTACTGATGCGCTTGTATCCGCGCCAGTACAAATTGCTGTGGCACTCTCGCCGGTGTCCACCCACGGTGCCTTCCGATGAACCTCGTAGTTGCTTCCCGCCATGACGGCCGCCATATGCGTTTCGATGTCGAGGGGCGGTGGCGCAATGGCGATGCGCTGAAACTGGCGTACATGGTCAAGGCGGCGGTCGCGCGGGTTCGGCAGGATCAAGTGCTGATCGACTTGCGGCGCGTGGCCACGCCGCCGGATGCGGAGGGCAAGTTCCTGATCTGCGACCGTCTGCGCCGGGCCCTGACGCACAAGACACGGGTGGTGCTGGTGGCGGCAACCGATCTCGTGGATAACGACGAAGTGCCGTACGGGCTGCCGCTGTGCCCCGACATCGCGCTGTTCGCAGGCGAGCGCGATGCGCTGCGCTGGCTCGGCGTGAGCAGCATGGAAGAGAGCACGCGGGTTTGAGCCGGGCGGTCCCCTTTGTCCGGCGGAACTTTGCCGGCAAGAAAAAATCCCCCGGGGTGAGCCGAGGGATTGAAGAGCCGGGGGAAGAAACTTGAAGAAAACCCGGCCGACCTGTTGGAGTCGAACGCGCGCCAAGGGTTCCCGCAGCCTGCTGCCAGTGATGCGGCGGACTCACAGGCGCGGTCCATAACACGTGAATTTGTCACGTGCGGGCGCCCGATGTGTTGTCGATAGCCCTAGCACTGGCTTGCCGACTCGAGACTCTGTAGGATTGCACTGACAAGGGCTCAAGCCCGGCGTGACGGTCACCCAGACGGCAAGAGCAACAACAAACCAGCAGCCGCGGCCCCCACGCCGGCCCGGTCCCTCCCCGAATTATTTGTGTTCCCTGCAACCGGCCTCCAGCCAGAGGCGGTGAGGGTGTTTCCGTCACGAAGGAAAACCATGTCGGAATTGAATTCCCAGCCCACCCCCGAAGCCCCTGCCGTGGGCAGTCCGCCTTCGCCCAGCCTGTGGGACAGCCTGAAGAAGGCCGCCGCGCGCCTGCAGGACTGGTTCGCCATCCAGTCGATCGCGGTGCGCGTGCTGGTGCTCGCCCTGGCCGTGCTGATCCCGGCGACGGGCGTCTATTCGGTCGTGTTGGCCCGCAAGGAGGCAGCCGTGGCCGAACAGGTCAAGGGCATGGCTGCCACAGCCGCGAGCGAGGCCGCCTGGCGGTTCGACGAAAAACTGCCGGTCGTGTTCGGCAGCGGCTCCGTGCTGGGCTTCCTGGAATCACACCCGGTCGAACGCATCACGGTCATCTACAAGCCGCTGCTGTGGAATGTGTCCGAGCGGTTCATCCTGATCGAGTCGGAAGGCAAGCAGTACGCCTATTACCCGAGCGACATGGAAACCAAGATCTTCGCCGACAAGGCGGTCACGGCGCCCTGGGGCGGCAAATTGATCTTCGTGCCGCGCGCCGACCTCGACCCGGCCAGCGTGCAGATGCTCGAGCGCCTCGACCAGCGCTTCGCGGGCGCTCGCCCCCAATCGGAAAAAGACGGCTGGAAGGCCGGCGTGAGCGGCGTGCTCTCCGCCACGCTGACGCTGGGCCTGCTCGGTTTCCTCTTCTTCCAGCTCAAGGGCCAGTTCAAGTCGCTCAAGTTCCTGGAGCCGGCGCAGGTGCACGGCTCGATCGAGGACCTGGTCGGCATGGACGACATCAAGTCCGAAGTCGCGCAGATCAAGGACCAGTACCAGCGGCGCGCCGAGTATGCCGAGTACGGCATCAGCAAGCCTTTCAACGTGATGTTCAGCGGCCCGGCGGGTACCGGCAAGACCAAATTGGCCAGCTACCTCGCCAAGGAGCTGGACCTGCCGATCCTGTTCCACTCCGCCGCGAACCTCGAGACCGGCTACGTCGCCGGCGGCTCGAACACGCTCGCCCGCATCGTCGCGATGGCCAAGCGCCGCAAGCGCTGCATCGTGTTCCTGGACGAGGCGCAGGACCTGTTCATGAAGCGCGGCGGCCATCGCAAGTTCGACGACGACACGCAGAACACGCTGTTGGCGGTGCTGGACGGCGTGCGCAGCAAGAGCGAAGCCGAGATCATCTGGATCGTGGCGAGCAACTTCAACAGCGAGTCGATGCAGATGGACGAAGCCATGCTGCGCCGCTTCCAGATGAAGGTGGATTTCCGCCTGCCCAACAAGGAAGAGCGCCGCGCGATCATCGAGCATTACCTCTCGCAGCGCGCCGACAAGGTGCTCCCGGACCTCGACCTGCGGCACCTGGTGGAGGTGACCGAAGGCCGCAGCCCGGCCGACCTCGAGACGATCGTGAACCAGGCCGGCATCACCGCCGTGCAGAGCGGCGACATGATCGGCGCCGACACGCTGATGCAGGCGGCCGAGCGCGTCATGGTGGGCAATGTCAACACCAACACGACCAAGGAGCGCGAGCGCGACCGGCGCATCATCGCCATCCATGAGTGGGGCCATTTCCTGGTGGACTTCGAGCTGGAGCGCAAGCATGCCGAGGGCGACTGGGACACGATCCTGGCGGAGATGAAGACGATCAAGATCTCGCTGAAGGCGAATCCGCGCAACAACGCGCTGGGCTTCGTGTTCCACAAGCAGGGCGCCAACCTGCTCAAGACCAAGGCCGACATCGAGCACGACGTGCGCGTGCTGCTGGGCGGCATGGCCAATGAGGAATTGTTCTTCGGCGAGGAAGGCACCACCAACGGCGCCCACAACGACATCACGCGGGTGACCAAGCTGCTGCACCACGCGGTGGCCGAGATGGGGATGTACCGCAGGACGCGCCTCAATTTCGGCGCGCTGTCCAACGACGGCCACGGCGCCAGCCGCAACCTCGACGAGGAAACCCGCGGCATCATGGAAGCGCAGAGCGAACGGCTCTACGGCGAAACCAAGGCCCTGCTCGCGCGGCTGACGCCGCTCACCGAGCACCTGGCCGGCAAGCTGATGGACAAGGGCGAGATGGCGCTGGAGGAAGCGCTGTTCGAGATTCGCAGCTTCGAGGCGGCGTGCTACGAGTTCAGCAGCCGCGCGGGGCTCGCGGCGGCCTGAGAGTCGCAAGCCGGCCTGGGTCCGTGAACCGGTAGGGGTGGGCAGCCTGGCTGCCCACTGTCGTTTCGGCACCGGGCGGCGGGCAACGGGTTGCCCACCCTAAAAGACAAGGCGCCTGGTTATTTCTTCGCCGGCGCTTTGGCGGGTGCGCGCGGTGCAGGCGCGGCCGCGGCGCCCGGTGCGGAAGTCACGCCCAGACGGCTGGCCACCGTCTGCTCCAGCGTGCGCACTTTCGGTTCGATCACGTCGCGCGTGTCGGCGACCACCTTGTCGATCAGCACCCGCTGCATGTCGCCGCCCATACGCTGGAATTTCGTGTACACGGGCGATTCCATGATCGACACGACCTGCTTGAGCTCGTCTTCCGTGAACTTCTCTTCCAGCAGCGGACCGATCGTGGTGGGCGCGAGCTTCACCGCGCGATCTCGCACCAGCGGGAAAGCGTCGTCGATGTACTTCTGCACGTCGGCCTGGATCTCCTTGGCCACGGCATCCTGCTTGTCCTTGGCGACACGGGCCGGCAGGGCGTTGGCGGCATTCCCCATCAACTCCAGCGCCGGCTGCTCCACCAGGCTGTGCGCCGTGGCTTCGATGCCGGGCTGCTGCGCCTTCAGGATACGGGCGACCAGTTCTTTCTTGGCCGGCGAAGACGCTTGCGGTTGGGCCTGGGCCGCGGTCGTGGCGGCCAGGACGAGGACGAGGGCGAAGAGGGGTTTTTTCAGCATGGGGCATCTTAAACGCCTTGCCCTCGCCTGACTGACGACGAACGGACGCATCGGCGGCTCCGTCCAGCCGAGCTGCGTTTTCGAGGTCAACGACGACCCGGGTCGTACGGGTGCGCGTCGCGCCAGTTCGGCACGCCGTCGCCGTCACGGTCCCGATTGCGGTAGTAGCCGCGGCGCGAATAGCCGCTGTTGCCGTAGATGTAGACCGAAGGCCCCTGCTCGACAACGTACGGGGCCTGAGCGCCGTAATAAGCGCCGCCGCCGTAATACGGATCGGCTCCGTACGGAACATAGGCCGCACAGCCGCCGAGCGTGGCGACCGCCAGCAGCGCGATGAGCTTTTTCACAGGTGACTCCTTGTCGCGGGCGATTGGCCCGCCAGCGCCATTGAGCGCGCGCTGCATGTCCGGACCGTATCGCCCGTGTGCTGATCTGTTTCGGCAAGTTACGGCGGCCCTCACGGGCAGTTCAGCTGTCCCCCTTGCATCGAGCAGAGCCCGCGCGGGCCGACGATGAGGGGTCCCATGTTGTTCAGGCGGCGGCCCTCGCTGTCCCAGCATCCCGCCGGGTCGCAAGTCGTGATGACTGCAGCCCGGGGAATCGGCAGCGGCGGCTGGGGCTGGGCGGCAACCGCCGCCGGCGCTTGTGCGGGGCGCGGGGCGATGGTCGGTGCCGGGACCGACTGTGCCGGTTCGGGCGCGCCGGACCTTTCGCGCCCCGGGCTGTCGCGGCCGAGGCAGGCGGTGGTAGCCTGGCGGCGCGCTTGCAGCAGCCGTTGGGGATGGGCCTGCCGCGCGCTTGCCGGCTCGGCCAACGCCTGCTCCAGCTCCGCGCGCGCGGCCAGGCACTCGCTGGAATTGAGCGAATCGGCCGCCGGTGGCGCACCTGACGCGCCCGCCGTTCCGGCCAGCAGCAGTGCCGCGATCGTGCGGATCATCGTGGGTTGGAGCGCGCCATTTCCATTCCGTTCTGTCAGGCGGCCTTGTCCGACATCATCGAGCGAGCCTCGCGCCTAAGCTGGCGATTCCTCAGCACCGGAGAACGCCATGGCGTCCCGTCGCGCCACCAGTCCCACCCGGGCCAAGCTCGGCGACCAGCCCACCTCGTCCGTGCCGGCGCGCAACCATATCGGCGAAAACAGCGCGAGCGAACTGGTCGAATCGCCCCTGCCGCCCGGGCATGATCCGCTCGATCAGCACGATTTCGCCGACGGCGGCGGCAGCGGCGGCGCGGAAGCCTTCCGGCGCTCTCGCCTCAAGCCCGGCGACAAGAGCCGGCGCCGCTAGTGTCCTGTGGGATAGCACGCTAGGGTTTGGACGCGTCCTTGTCCTTCACGAAGCCCGCTGCGTTGATGTCCTTGCCGGGCTTGCCCGCGTCTTTCGAGGTCCGGGCTTGGCCCTGCTTCGGGTGTGCGCCGGCACGCTTGTCGTGGCGCCCGGTGGGCGTTTCGGCGCGTCCGCGCGGCATGCCCTCGGGCCCGCCGCTGGGTTGCGGGTCCTCGCCCATGACATCGGCATTGGCGGCTTCGGTGCTGAATCGCATTGGCATGTTGTCTCTTTCCTGCAAGGTTTCGTTGCATGGTGTCGTGCGGACACTATGCGCGCGGCGCCTATTCCCGGCTGTAGGACGGAGCCTGATGCGCGCCCGCGCACGCCCCGAGGGGGCGCCCGCGCGCCCCATCTGTCGGCCGGTTGCGGGATGATCGGCGCATGAAGATCGCCACCTTCAACGTGAACGGGATCAAGACGCGACTGCCCAACCTGTTGCAGTGGCTGGGGCGCGAGCAGCCCGACGTCGCGTGCCTGCAGGAGCTCAAGGCGCTCGACGGCATGTTCCCGCACGCGGCGCTGCGCGAGGCCGGCTACCACTCGCTGTGGAAGGGCCAGCGTTCCTGGAACGGCGTGGCGATCCTCGCGCGCGGTGTCGAGCCCGTCGAAATCCGCCGCGAGCTGCCGGGCGACCCGTCCGACGACCACAGCCGTTACCTGGAGGCGGGAGTCGGCGGCATCGTCGTCGTGTGCTTGTACCTCCCCAACGGCAACCCGCAGCCAGGCCCCAAGTTCGACTACAAATTGGCCTGGTTCGAGCGTTTCATCCAGCATGCCGAGGGCCTGTATGGCTCGGGCCATCCGGTCGTGATGGCCGGCGATTACAACGTGGTGCCGACCGATTTCGACATCTACAATCCGCGCTCCTGGCTCAAGGACGCGCTGTTGCAGCCGCAGACGCGCGAGTGTTACCAGCGTCTGCTCAAGCAGGGCTGGATCGACGCCATCCGCCATCTGCATCCCGACGAACCGGTGTTCACGTTCTGGGACTACTTCCGCCAGCACTGGGAGCACAACTCGGGCCTGCGCATCGACCACCTGCTCCTCAATGCCGCCCTTGCACCATGCCTGCTCGAAGCGGGCGTGGATACCTGGGTGCGAGGCCAGGAGCGTGCGAGCGACCATGCGCCGGCGTGGGTGAAGCTGGACCTCGCGAAGCTGGGCCAGCGCGCGGCGCCGCGCCGCAAGGCCTGAGCGCACTCACCGCAGCGGCAGGAAACTCTTTGCCGGCATCGGTTTGCCGCGGTCCTGCAGCAGCACCGCGCCGAGCGCGAACCCCGCCGCCAGTGCGCCGTACACCGCCACCATCGCGGCGGTGGAAAGCCGATGCTCGAAGCCCGGCGTCAGGCGCTTGGGCGTCAGCTGGTAACCGGCCTGGCGCAGTCCGGCCGCCGCCAGCACGGCCGTCGACAGCACGCTTGCCAAGGTCCCGGCCAGCGCACCTTCACGCAAAGGAATTCACTTTAGGCCCTGGCTCGCGCGGATCGTGTAGGCCGCGGCCGCCACGGCAGGCATTGCAGAGCAGCGGGGCGTCCTATAGTGACGGATGGCCTATGAACTGCACTACTGGCCCGGCATTCCGGGGCGCGGCGAATTCGTCCGGCTCGCGCTCGAGGCGGCCGGCGCCGATTACGTGGACGTCGCCCGCGGCGATGAAGCCAGCGGCCAGGGCATGGCGGCGATGGCGCATTACCTCGAGGACCCATCGGTCGCGCACCCGCCGTTCGCCTGTCCCTTCCTGGTGGACGGCAAACGCGTGATCGGCCAGACCGCGGCGATCCTGCTGTACCTGGGCCCGCGGCTGGGGCTGGTGGCGCGGGGCGAGGCGGACCAGTTGTGGACGCACCAGATCCAGCTGACGATCGCCGATCTGGTGACGGAAGCGCACGACGTCCACCACCCGATCGGCAGCAGCCTGTATTACGAGCAGCAGCGGCCCGAAGCGCTGCGCCGCGCCGCGGACTTCCGCAGCAACCGCCTGCCGAAGTTCGTCGGCTGGTTCGAAGCGGTGCTGCAACGCAATCCGCGCAACGAGGGCCGCGCCATGCCGCACCTCATCGGAGCTCGCCTGAGCTACGCCGACCTGTCGCTGTTCCAGGTGGTCGAGGGACTGCGTTATGCGTTGCCCAAGGCCGCCGCACGCGCACTGAAAAAAGCGCCGCTCGTGACGCAATTGAATGCCGGCGTGTGCGCGCACAAGCGCCTGGCTGCTTACCTGGCCAGCGATCGCCGCTTGCCGTTCAACGAACAGGGAATCTTCCGGCACTACCCCGAACTCGACGGGTAGCGCGGCCCCGCCTCGCATCCGGTGGCGCGCAGCGCCCTATCCGCTGAAGCCGCCATCGTCCAGGAAGCGCTGTTCTTCGGGCGTGGTCGTGCGGCCCAGCACGGCGTTGCGATGCGGAAAGCGGCCGAACCGCTGGATGATCTCGCGATGGATGATCGCGTAGCGCAGGGAATCGTCGCCGAGCTTGCCCGCGAGTTCCACCGAGAGGTCCTGATCGGGCAGCTGCTCGGAATGCATGAAGGGCAGATAGCAGAAATACCGCAGGTCCGCCTCGACCTGCGCGTCCAGTCCCGCCTGCAACGCGCGCCGCGCGACGGCGCGCGCCTTGGCGTCGCCTTCGAACATGCGTGGTGTGCCCCTGAACGCATTGCGCGGGAACTGGTCCAGCAGGATCAACAGCGCCAGTGCGCCGGGCGCGTCCTGCGCCCAGTGATCGAGTTCGCCGCGCAACGCCGCTTCGTGCGCGGCCAGGAAGCGTTCGCGAAATTCGCGGTCGAACGCTTCGTCCTTGCGAAACCAGCGACCCGGCCCCGCCGCGCGCCAGAAGGCAAGGACGTCGTTCGGTGTGACGGCTACCAGCGGTGAAGCGGACATCCGGCGATTGTGCCCGCGCAGCCGCGTGGGCGCTGGCGCTTCCCCTGCGCCGCACGCATGACAAAGGCGGGGACGATCGCTCGTGCCCCGCCTTCGCGTCAGAGCCGCGCCGCCTTAACGGTTGCGGTTCTGCCCGCCCTGATTGCCCTTACCCGGGCTTGCGCCTTGCTCTTGCTGCCCAGGTAGGTCTTCGTCCATATCTTCGTCGAGGTCCGACGCGCTGCCACGCTCACTGCGGCGCGACGGATCCTGGTTCATCTGCTCGCGACTGCCCTGATTGCCCTGCTCCTGCTGGCTGGGTTGGCCCTGGCCGCCCTGGCCCTGGCCCTTGCCGCGATCCTGCTGCTTCTGGCCGCGGTCGCTCTGCTGACCCGAGGAGCCCTGGTTCGAGCCCTTGCCCTGGTTCTGCTGCTGATCGCGATTCTGGTTTGCCATCTATGTCTCTCCTATGAAGTTGAAGGCGTTTCACGCGCGGCCTGCGCCTGGGGCGGGCCACGGTTCACTCTAGGCAGGAGAGCTGAGCGCATTTGTCGGACGGCGACGCGACGGCTGTAGGACGGCATGCAGGGGCTCCCACGGAAAGCATTCAGGCCGAGCCACGCACCGGATACTTTCAACCACCCGTCGCAGCGGCCGAGTCGGCATCGTCGAACAGGTCGCCGGGCTGGGCGTGATGGAAGCCCCGGCTCAACCTCGGTCGTGCCATCATTGGCCCATGGATGGCAAAAACCTGCCCGGCGGCAAGCCGCCTGTCCTCAAGCCGCATTGGCAGTTCAACCTCTGGTACGTGGTGTTCGCGCTCATCGCATTGGCTTGGACGCGCGACCTCTGGGTCAGCAGCCGGCAGGTCCAGCCGGTCGCCTACAGCGAGTTCGTGCAGCACCTGAAGGAGGGCCGGGTCGAGTCCGTCACGGTCAGCAGCAAGCTCCTCGAAGGCAAGCTCAAGGCGCCGCTGCCGGACGGCCGCACCCGCATCGTGGCGACCCGGGTGGATCCGGCGGTCGCCGCGCAGCTCGATCAATACGGCGTGCGGTTCGCGGGTGCGGTCGAGAACACGTTCCTCAGCGAAATGCTTTCCTGGCTGCTGCCCGCGCTGGTGCTGTTCGGCCTGTGGGGATGGCTGGCGCGCCGCATGGCCAGCCAGGGCGGCTTCGGCATGGGCGGGCTGCTGTCGGTGGGCAAGAGCCGCGCCCGCGTCCACCAGGAAAGCGATGTGCAGGTGCGCTTTGCCGACGTCGCCGGCGTGGACGAGGCGAAGGACGAACTGCGCGAGTCCGTGGACTTCCTCAAGAACCCCAAAGCCTACGGGCGGCTGGGCGCACGCATGCCCAAGGGCGTGCTGCTCGTTGGCCCGCCGGGCACCGGCAAGACGCTATTGGCGCGTGCGATGGCGGGCGAGGCCGGCGTGCCGTTCTTCTCGATCACCGGTTCGGAATTCGTCGAGATGTTCGTCGGCGTGGGCGCGGCGCGCGTGCGAGACATGTTCGTGCAGGCGCGCGCTGCCGCGCCGTGCATCGTCTTCATCGACGAGCTCGACGCACTCGGGCGCGCGCGCGGCATCGGCCCGTACACCGGCGGGCACGACGAGAAGGAGCAGACGCTCAACCAGCTGCTGGCCGAGATGGACGGCTTCGATCCGAGTGCGGGTGTTCTGATCCTTGCGGCGACGAACCGCCCCGAGGTGCTCGATCCCGCACTGCTGCGGGCGGGCCGCTTCGACCGGCAGGTGCTGGTCGATCGCCCCGACCGGCAAGGACGCGTCGAGATCCTGCGCGTGCACCTGCGCAAGGTGTCGCTGCACACGGACGTGGACGCCGACAAGGTCGCCGCGCTCACGCCTGGATTCGCGGGGGCGGACCTCGCGAACCTCGTCAACGAGGCGGCGCTGCTGGCGACGCGGCGCGGCGCCGAATCGGTGGCGATGCAGGACTTCACCGCGGCGGTCGAACGCATCGTCGCCGGCCTGGAAAAGCGCCATCGCGTGATGAGCGAGCAGGAACGCAGGACGGTGGCCGTGCACGAGATGGGGCACGCGCTGGTGGCCATCGTGCTGCCGGGCACCGACCCGGTGCACAAGATATCGATCATTCCGCGCGGCATCGGCGCGCTCGGCTACACGCTGCAGCGGCCGACGGAGGACCGCTACCTGGTGCGGCGCAGCGAGCTCGAGAATCGGCTGGCCGTGTTGTTCGGGGGCCGGGCCGCCGAGGCCTTGGTGCTGGGCGAGTTGTCCACCGGGGCGGCGGACGATCTCGCGAAAGCCAGCGAGCTCGCGCTGGACATGGTGACGCGCTTCGGCATGGCCGCCGAAGTCGGACAGGTCGCGTATGAACGGCCGCGCAATCCCTTCCTGGATTCCGCGGGCCAATTGCACGCGGAGCGGCCGCACAGCGAAGCCACGGCACGCGCCATCGACGAAGCGGTGCGGCGCCTCGTGGACGAGGCGTTCGCCCGCGCGAGCGACATCCTGGCGCAACGCCGCGCCCTGCTGGAAGAGGGCGCGCAGCAGTTACTCGGCAAGGAGACCTTGACGGAAGAGGAACTCAAGCCGCTCGCCGAGCGTGCGCGAGCGCTTTAGTTCGATCGGCGCAGCTGCCTCGCCGCTATGGTTCCCCCTAATGGCCGTTGTGCGCGACTCCGCTAGATTCAACAGTTGTACGACAACTTGACTTCCAACTCACAGCGGCAAGGAGCTTCACATGTTCACCCGTTCCCGTCGTTCACTTCTCGCCGTCGCCGCGCTGGCGCTCGCCGCCTCGGCCCTGCCGGTAGTCGCGCAGAACTATCCCAGCCGTCCCATCACGCTCATCGTGCCGTGGGGCGCGGGCGGCGGCACGGACGCGACGGCCCGCATCCTGGGCAGCCTGATGGAGAAGGAACTCGGCCAGCCCATCAACGTGGTGAACCGCACCGGCGGCAGCGGCGTGGTGGGACACGCGGCGATCGCGTCCGCGCCGCCCGACGGCTACACCATCGGCCTCGCCACGGTCGAGATCGGCATGATGCACTGGCAGGGCCTGACCGAGCTCACCGGCGCGTCGTACACGCCGATCGGGCTGGTGAACGCCGATCCCGCCGGCATCAACGTCCGTGCCGACGCGCCTTACAAGACGGTGGGCGACCTGCTTGCCGCGATCAAGGCCAACCCGGGCAAGTTCAAGGCGTCGGGCACGGGGCAGGGCGGCATCTGGCACCTGGCCATCGCCGGATTGCTGCGTGAACAGAAGATCGATCCCGCCGCGCTGCCGTGGGTGCCGAGCAACGGCGCCGCGCCCGGCCTGCAGGACATGGTCGCCGGCGGCATCGAGGTGGCGCCATGCTCGCTGCCCGAAGCACGTTCTCTGATCGATGCCGGCAAGGTCAAGAGCCTGGCCATCATGGACGCGAAGCCTTCGGCGCTGTACCCGAAAGTGCCCACCCTCAAGGCGGCGATCGGCAGCGACTGGACGATGGCGGCGTGGCGCGGCATCGTGGCGCCCAAGGGGATTCCCGCCGACGTCCGCGACAAGCTCGGCGCGGCCGTGCGCAAGGTCGTCGCGGGCAAGGAATACAACGACTTCATGGCCAGCCGCGGGTTCGGCGTGATCTATGCCGGGCCGGAGGACTTCGGCCGCTTCATGGCGAAATCCGACGCCGACCTCGGCGCGACGATGAAGGCAGTGGGCCTGGCCAAGTGACGGCGGACGTCGTCATCCCTGCGAAGGCAGGGATCCAGGTGCTGCATACGTGAAATTCAACGACGCGATAATCGGAGTCGTCCTGCTGGCCCTGGGGGCGGCGGTGCTGTTCGCGATCCGGGGCTTTCCCAATATTCCCGGCCAACCGGTGGGCCCGGCCCTGTTCCCGGGACTGATCGCGATCGGGCTGTGCACCACCGGCGCGTTGCTGGTGGTGAGTGGATGGCGCCAGCGATCGCACCGGCCGTGGCTGACCTGGGACGACTGGGTCCGCTCGCCACGCCACATTGCCGCCCTGGTGGTGTTGCTCGGCTCCGTGGTGTTCTACATCGCGGCGTCGAACTGGCTCGGGTTCCTGCCGACCGCCGCGCTGATCCTCCTCGCGCTGTTCGTGGTGCTGCGTGTCCCGCCGGGGCGCGCCGTGCTGCTGGCGGTGATCGCAACGATCGTGATCCACTTCGCTTTCTACAAGTTGCTGCGCGTGCCTTTGCCATGGGGTCTATTGACGCCCTACGCCTGGTGATGCCGGGCTGATCCAACCATTCGCCGGAAGGAACCCACAGCATGTGGACTGCGGTCACCCAGGCCTTTTCGATGGTGTTCGAGCCCTACACGATCGTCGTGATGGTGATCGCATCGCTCTACGGACTGTTCGTGGGAGCCGTGCCGGGCCTGACCGCCACGATGGCCACCGCCTTGCTGGTGCCCGTGACGTTCTTCATGGCGCCGATCCCGGCCATCGCCGCGATCGTGACGGCCACCGCAATGGCGATCTTTTCGGGCGACATTCCCGGCTGCCTGTTGCGCATCCCCGGCACGCCGGCGTCCGCCGCGTACACCGACGAGGCGTTCGCGATGACGCGCAAAGGCCAGGCCGAACTCGCGCTCGGCGCCGGGCTCGTGTTCTCCGCCGTCGGCGGCCTGTTCGGCACGGCGGTGCTGATCGTGGCCGCGCCCGCGTTGGCGGAGTTCGCGCTGAACTTCAGCTCGTTCGAGTATTTCTGGCTCGTGTTGCTGGGCCTGACCTGCGCCGTATTCATCACCTCGAACCAGCCGCTGAAGGGC
>JAGRPN010000453.1 GCA_019449555.1 Ramlibacter sp. | reverse complement strand
TGGTACGACACGACGTAGATCAACATGCCGGGCAGGAAGCCCACCAGCGCAAAGATGGCAGCGAGCTTCACGAGCAGCCGGCTGCCGAACTTGCCGCGGCGCACGCGCGTCACCAGCCGCACGGCGACCCACACGAGCACCAGCAGCAGCAGCCCGGCCACGACGATGTTGACGATGAACAGGCGCCCGTAGTTGCGCTCGTACAGCTCCCGGTTGCCGGTCGCCTGCGTCAGCAGGAACAGCAGCACGATGGCGATCGCCGCGATGACGGCGGCCGCGACGGCCACTGCCCAGCGGAATGCGGCCGAACTGCGCAGCGGAAACCGGGACATGTCCCCGGGCGGACGTTGCGTGCTCACTTCGGGTTCTCGAGCGCCAACCGCTGGTTGCGCATGGCAGCGACGTTCCAGTCGGAATGGCCGAAGGCGCCGATCTGGAACGGCCGCGGCAATTGCGACACGTCCAGCCGGAACCGGAAGTCGACGTTATAGCGCGCGTCGGGGTCGAGCTCGCCCGGCTCGGCGATCTTCCAATGCGAGATGTGCTGGACGGCCGCCATCGCTTCCTCGCGCGTGTCGAATGTCTGCCCGAGCGCCAGGCCTGAATTGCCGATCGGCATGGACGACACCACGAGCCGCCAGCGGCGCGTTAGCGGCTGGTAGGACAGGCGCATGTGGCGCGCCGCCGACGCGACCTGCTTGTCGTACCAGTACCAGCGATCGCGAAACAGCGCGGCTTCGGCGACGAAGAACATGGGAATGCCCTTGGCGAGCGCATCGTCGATCACCGGCGGCAATTCGAAGTTCACGTGCGCCGTCAGCAGCACGCCTTCGTCGGCGCGCTCCAGCCGCAACTGCGTGATCTCGGTGGCGGGGGCCTCGGCCCAGGCGGGCCAGACGGGCAGCAACAGGAAAGCAGCGACCACGCCGCGGGCCAGGCCCTCACAGCCCCTGCGCAGCAGCCTCCCGAGCCGCGCGTTTGCCCACCAGCGCGTAAAAGAAACCGTCGTGATCACCTTCCAGATTGTCCTGGACGCCATTGTGCTTTGCCCCGGTTTGGGGCAGTAAATGGCCCGGCGCGGGACGCAAAACGGCGTCGGTGTTGTGCGCAAGAAACGTTTGCGCCTGGGCCTCGCCTTCGGCGCGAAACACCGAACAGGTGCAATACAACAGCCGTCCGCCGTCCCTCAGCAGCGGCCACAGCACAGCGAGCAGGCGCGCTTGCACCGACGCCAATTGCGCGATATCGCTTTCGCGCCGCAGCCAGCGCACGTCGGGATGGCGGCGCACGATACCCGACGCCGTGCAGGGTGCATCCAGCAGGATCGCGTCAAAAGGTTTGCCGTCCCACCATGCGGAAGGCTGAGCGGCGTCGGCGGCGATCACATGGGCTTGCAACCCGAGCCGCCGCAGTGTTTCATGGATGCGCTCGCAACGTGCCGGATCGACGTCCAGGGCGGTGACCTCGGCATCGGCGAGCTCCAGCAGGTGCCCGGTCTTGCCGCCGGGCGCGGCGCAGGCGTCGAGGATGCGAAGCGGCGCATCGTCCGGACTGGACAAGCCTTGCAGCAACAGCGGCGCCGCCAGCTGGGCGGCAGCGTCCTGCACCGTGACCACGCCGTCGTCGAAGCCCGGCACTTCATGGACCGGGCGCGGCCGGGCCAGCACCACACCGTGCGCGCCGAGCGCCGACGCTTCGATGTTCGCGGCGGCGAGCGTGGACAGGTACTGCGCCGGCGAGGACTTGCGCGCATTTACCCGCAGGGTCATCGGCGGCTGGCTGTTGTTCGCCTCGAGGATTGCCTGCCACTGCTGGGGATGGTCCTTGCGCAGGCGCTCGATCCACCAGCGCGGATGGTTCCACAGCGCCACCGGGTCGCGGTCGGTCGCGGCCACGAGCGCATCGCGTTCGCGCAGGAAGCGCCGCAGGCAGGCGTTGATGAAATTCGCCTGGCCTCTGGTGCCGGCGCTGCGCTTGGCGGCTTCCACCGCCTGATCGACCAGGGTGAATCCCTCGTAGGGAGCGTCCTCCCCGCTCCAACACAGCCCCAGCGCGGTGCACAGCAGCGCGTCCGCGCGCGGCGGAGGCGCCCGCCGGGCCAGCAGCGCGCGCAATGCTTCGGCGCGCCCGAGATAGCGCAGCGCCTGGAACGACAGGGCCTGCGCGCCCGGACGCAGTGGGCCATCGATGTTCAGGATCGCGCCGGTTGCGGATTGCCCGGCGCGCACGGCAGCCACGACGTCGGCCGCGGCCTGCAATAGCCGCCACAGCGGCTGCGAGGCAGCGTGGTTTGCCCGGTCCACGGAAGGTTGCGCCATGTCAGCGCCGCTATCAAACGCCGGCGGCAGTGGCGACCTGGCGCACGCCGCGGCCGGGCCGGAAGCCGAACAGCCACGCCAGCACCACCGCCGGGAACTGCGCGATCGCTCCGTTGTAGCGGACGACGGCGCGGTCGAACTGGTCGATGGCCGCACGGGTCTGCATCGCGAGCTGGGCCCGGCGTGCGGTGACCGATTCGGGCAGGCGCGCGCCCGCGAGGTCATGGGCGTCGTCGCGTTCGGCCCGCTCCCAGGCCATGGCCAGCACGTCCTGCGCGGCGCTGAGCGCCTCGATGCGCTCCGGTTCGAGCGGTTTCGTGCGCGCTACCGCCAGCGAGGCGGCGAACTGCGCGGCCGCGCCGTGCAAGCCGGCCCAGAATGAGCTGCCATCCTCGAGCGCGGCCGGTTGGGTCGCTTCGGCGGGCGGCAGGCATTCGCGCACCAGCAGGATCTGTTTCGCGAGTTCGGCCTCGAGGCTGGCGAACGCCGTGTTCGCCTCCGCGCGCAAGCGCATCAGGCGGTTGTACGCGCCCACCGTCCAGAACAGCAGGAGCGCGGCGATCGCACCAAGAACGACGGGGGATGGCATGGCCCGCGGGAACCCCAAAAAAAAAGCGCCCCAACCCGGGACGGGCTGGGGCGCTAGTTTAGGTCAAACCGCTGGGCTACTCGGTGGCCGCGCCTTCGCTGGCCTCCGGCGCAGTCGCCGCTTCGGTGGCGCTGGCCAGTTCCGCGGCTTCGGACTCGGCGATGGCGCGGCGCTCGGCCTCGTCCATCTGGTCCTTGGCCTTGCGGGCCTGGTGGTACGCCATGCCGGTGCCGGCGGGGATCAGCCGGCCGACGATGACGTTCTCCTTCAGGCCGCGCAGCTCGTCGCGCTTGCCCATGATCGCCGCTTCGGTCAGCACCCGCGTGGTTTCCTGGAAGGACGCCGCGGAGATGAACGAGTCGGTCGACAACGAGGCCTTGGTGATGCCCAGCAGCAAGTTGCTGAAAGTCGGCGGGATCTTTCCCTCGGCGCGCAACGCGTCGACGGTGTCCAGGATCTCCGAACGCTCCACCTGCTCGCCGGCGATGTAGGCAGCGTCGCCGACGTTGTCGACCACAACACGGCGCAGCATCTGGCGCACGATCACCTCGATGTGCTTGTCGTTGATCTTCACACCCTGGAGGCGATAAACGTCCTGCACCTCGTCGACGATGTAGCGGGCCAGCTCTTCGGCGCCCAGCAGGCGCAGGATGTCCTGCGGATCGGCCGGGCCGTCCACCACGGACTCGCCCTTGTTGACCACCTGGCCTTCGTGCACCAGGATGTTCTTCTCCTTGGGCACCAGCTCTTCCCACACCTTGCCTTCCGGGTCGGTGATCTGCAGGCGGATCTTGCCCTTGGTCTCCTTGCCGAACGACACGGTGCCGGTGATCTCGGCCAGCACGCCCTTGTCCTTGGGCGAACGCGCCTCGAACAGCTCGGCCACGCGCGGCAAGCCGCCCGTGATGTCGCGGGTCTTCTGGCCTTCGATCGGGATGCGCGCCAGCACTTCGCCGCCGCCCACGTCCTGGCCGTCGCGCACCTGGATCAGGGCGCCGACCGGGAAGCCGATCGTCACCGAGTGGTCGGTGCCCGGGATCTTCACCTCGTTGCCGGCCGCGTCGACCAGCTTGACCTGCGGGCGGATCACCTTGGCCGAGCGCTTCGGGTCGAACTTGATCACGACGAGCGTGGACAGGCCGGTGACTTCATCGACCTGCTTGGCGACCGTGAGGCCTTCCTCGACGTTCTCGAACTTCACCTTGCCGGCGAATTCCGTGATGATCGGCCGGGTCAGCGGATCCCAGCTGGCGAGCACGCCGCCGGCCTTGATCTGCTGATCGGATTTCACGGCCAGGATCGCGCCGTACGGCACCTTGTGGCGTTCCCGCTCGCGGCCGTGCTCGTCGTGGATGATGATCTCGCCGGAGCGGGCGATCACCACCTGTTCGCCCTTGCTGTTGGTCACGTAGCGCATCGTCGCGTTGAAGCCGATCACGCCGTTGGACTTCGCTTCGACGTGCGAAGCGATCGCGGCGCGCGAGGCGGCACCCCCGATGTGGAAGGTGCGCATCGTCAGCTGCGTGCCCGGTTCGCCGATCGACTGCGCGGCGATCACGCCCACTGCCTCGCCGACGTTCACCAGCCCGCCGCGGCCGAGGTCGCGGCCGTAGCACTTGGCGCAGATGCCGAAGCGCGTCGCGCAGGTCAGGGCCGTGCGGACCTTCACTTCATCGACGCCCGCGTTCTCGAGCTCTTCGATCAGATCTTCGTCCAGCATGGTGCCGGCGGCGGCCATGACTTCGCGCGTCTCCGGATGCACGACATCGTCCGCCGCGACGCGGCCCAGGATCCGGTCGCGCAGCGACTCGATCACTTCGCCGCCTTCGACGATGGCGCGCATCAGCGAGCCGTCGTGCGTTTCGCAATCGACCTCGGTGACGACCAGGTCCTGCGTCACGTCCACCAGGCGGCGGGTCAGGTAACCCGAGTTCGCCGTCTTCAGCGCCGTGTCCGCCAGGCCCTTGCGCGCACCGTGCGTGGAGATGAAGTACTGCAGCACGTTCAGGCCTTCGCGGAAGTTGGCCGTGATCGGGGTTTCGATGATCGAGCCGTCCGGCTTGGCCATCAGGCCGCGCATGCCCGCCAGCTGGCGGATCTGGGCGGCCGAGCCGCGGGCGCCGGAGTCAGCCATCATGTAGATGGAGTTGAACGACTCCTGGTCCACTTCCTTGCCGTTGCGGTCGATCGTCTTTTCCTTGGCCAGCTGGGCCATCATGACCTTCGATACTTCGTCGCCGGCCTTGCCCCAGATGTCCACCACCTTGTTGTAGCGCTCGCCGGCCGTGACCAGGCCCGAGACGTACTGCTGCTCGATTTCCTTCACTTCCTTCTCGGCGCGGCTGAGGATCTCGGGCTTTTGCGGCGGCACCAGCATGTCGTCCACCGCAATGGAGATGCCGGCCTTGGTCGCCAGCCGGAAGCCGTTTTGCAGCAGCTTGTCGGCGAACACCACGGTTTCCTTCAGGCCGCACTTGCGGAAGGACACGTTGATGAGCTTGGAAATTTCCTTCTTCTTCAGCGCCTTGTTGATGTTGGAGAACGCCAGGCCCTTGGGCAGGATTTCCGACAGTAGCGCGCGGCCGACGGTGGTGTCGACCAGCGAGGTCGAAGGGACGAATTCGCCGGTGTCCTTATCCTTGTTCCACTCCGTCAACCGCACGGTGACCTTGGCGGTGAGCTCGGCTTCGTTCGCATCCAGGGCGCGCTGCACTTCGCCGGTGTCGGCGAAGATCAGGCCCTCGCCCTTGGCGTTGATGCGCTCACGCGTCGTGTAGTACAGGCCCAGCACCACGTCCTGCGACGGCACGATGGACGGCTCGCCGTTGGCCGGGAACAGCACGTTGTTGGAGGCCAGCATCAGCGTGCGGGCTTCCATTTGCGCTTCCACCGACAGCGGCACGTGCACGGCCATCTGGTCGCCGTCGAAGTCGGCGTTGAAGGCCGCGCACACCAGCGGATGCAGCTGGATCGCCTTGCCTTCGATCAGGATCGGCTCGAAGGCCTGGATGCCCAGGCGGTGCAGCGTGGGGGCGCGGTTGAGCATGATCGGATGCTCCTTGATCACCTCTTCCAGGATGTCCCACACCACCGGCGTGCCCGATTCGACTTCCTTCTTCGCCGCCTTGATCGTGGTGGCGATGCCCATGGCCTCCAGGCGCGAGAAGATGAACGGCTTGAACAGCTCGAGCGCCATCAGCTTGGGCAGGCCGCACTGGTGCAGCTTCAGCGTCGGGCCGACCACGATGACTGAACGGCCCGAGTAGTCGACGCGCTTGCCCAGCAGGTTCTGGCGGAAGCGCCCGCTCTTGCCCTTGATCATGTCGGCGAGCGACTTCAGCGCGCGCTTGTTGGCGCCCGTCATCGCCTTGCCGCGGCGGCCGTTGTCCAGCAGGCTGTCCACGGCTTCCTGCAGCATCCGCTTTTCGTTGCGGGCGATGATTTCCGGCGCCTTCAACTCCAGCAGGCGGCGCAGGCGGCTGTTGCGGTTGATGACGCGGCGGTACAGGTCATTCAGGTCGGAGGTCGCGAAGCGGCCGCCGTCCAGCGGCACCAGCGGGCGCAGGTCCGGCGGCAGCACCGGCAGCACGTCCATCACCATCCACTCGGGCTTGATGCCGGACTTCTTGAACGCTTCCAGCACCTTCAGGCGCTTGGCGTTCTTCTTGACCTTCACTTCGGAGCCGGTCAGGTCGCCGCGCAGCTTCTCGATCTCGATGTCGAGGTCGATCCCCATCAGCAGGTCCTTGATGCCTTCGGCGCCCATCTTGGCGACGTACTCGTCACCGTATTCCTTGCGCTTGGCCTCGTAGTCGTCCTCGGACATGATGCTGAACTTCTTCAGCGGGGTCATGCCGGGGTCGGTCACCACGTAGGCTTCGAAGTACAGCACGCGCTCGATGTCGCGCAGCGTCATGTCCAGCACCAGGCCCAGCCGCGACGGCAGGGACTTCAGGAACCAGATGTGGGCGCAGGGCGCGGCCAGGTCGATGTGGCCCATGCGCTCGCGGCGCACCTTGGTCTGGGTGACTTCGACGCCGCACTTCTCGCAGATCACGCCGCGATGCTTCA
>JAGRPN010000452.1 GCA_019449555.1 Ramlibacter sp. | reverse complement strand
TCGCTGAACTTGTGCGCGAACCCTTTGTAGATGTCCCAATCGCTGCGCGCCTGCCACGCCGGATCCACCGCCGCGCCCAGCGGGTGGATGAAGGGATGCATGTCGGTGGTGTTGAGGTCGTTCTTTTCGTACCACGTGGCCGTGGGCAGCACGATGTCGGAGTACAGGCAGGTCGTGCTCATCCGGAAGTCGAGCGTGACCAGCAGGTCGAGCTTTCCTTCGGGAGCCTGCGTGTGCCAGGCTACCTCGCGCGGCTTCGCCTGGTCCGTCCCCAGGTCCCTGCCCTGAACCCCGTTGCTGGTGCCCAGCAGGTGCTTGAGGAAGTACTCATGGCCCTTGCCGGAGGCGCCCAGGATGTTGGAGCGCCACACGAACATGTTGCGCGGCCAGTTGTCCGGATGGTCGGGGTCTGAGCAGCTCAATTTGAGCGAGCCGTTTTTCAGCGCCTTGGCCGCGTATTCCTTCGGGTCCGCGCCGGCCGCGTGCGCGTCGCGCACCACCTGCAGCGGGTTGGCCTGCAGTTGCGGCGCCGAGGGCAGCCAGCCCATGCGCTCGGCCCGGACGTTGTAGTCGATCATGCTGCCGCCGAAGGCTGCGCGGTCGGCCAGCGGCGAGAGGATTTCCTCCACGCCCAGCTTCTCGTACCGCCACTGGTCCGTGTGGGCGTAGAAGAACGAGGTGGAGTTCATCTGCCGGGGCGGGCGCACCCAGTCCAGCGCGAAGGCCAGCGGCGTCCATCCGGTCTGGGGCCGCAGCTTCTCCTGGCCGACATAGTGCGCCCAGCCGCCGCCGCTTTGCCCGATGCAGCCGCACATCATCAGCATGTTGATGACGCCGCGGTAGTTCATGTCGCTGTGGTACCAGTGGTTCATGCCGGCGCCGATGATGACCATCGACCGCCCCCGCGTGTCGTGTGCGTTCCGGGCGAACTCCCGTGCCACGGTGATCACCTGGTCACGCGGCACGCCGGTGATCTGTTCCTGCCACGCGGGCGTGTAGGGAGTGTTGGCGTCGAACGACTGCGCCGCCTGTTCGCCCTCCAGGCCCCTGGCGACCCCGTAGTTCGCCACCAGCAGGTCGAACACGGTCGCCACGAGTGCCGTGCCGTCGCGCAGCGTGACGCGCCTGACCGGGACGACGCGCAGGAGCACGTCCGCCGACTGGTCGTTGGCCGGGAAGTGTTCGTTGCGGATGCCGCCGAAATACGGAAAACCGACGCGCGCGGTGTCGCTGTCGCTCTTGCGGGCCTCCAGCAGCGACAGCGCCAGCCGCACTGTCCGGCCCTTCGCCGCCTCCTTTTCCTCCAGGTTCCACTGGCCCTGGTCGGCCCGGCCGTCGGGTCCCCAGCGGAAGCCGATCGCGCCCTGCGGGACGACCACCTCGCCGTCTTCGTCCAGCGCCACGGTCTTCCACTCCGGGTTGTTGTCCTGGCCCAGGCTGCCCGGAAAATCCGAAGCGCGCAGGTAGCGGTCCGGCACGGCCACCACCTCGCCGGTGGGCAGCGTGTGCTCGCGCAACATCACCAGCATCGGCATGTCGGTGTAGCGGCGCACGTACTCGTCGAAATAGGCGCTGCGCTCGCCGCCTTCGGGGAAGTAGAACTCCTTGAGGATGACGTGGCCCATCGCCATCGCCATCGCCGCGTCGGTGCCCTGCTTCGGATGCAGCCAGATGTCGCACAGCTTGGCAACCTCGGAATAGTCGGGACTCACGGCGACAGTGGCGGTGCCCTTGTAGCGGACCTCGGTGAAGAAATGCGCGTCCGGCGTGCGTGTCTGCGGCACGTTGGAGCCCCAGGCGATGATGTAGCTCGAGTTGTACCAATCGGCCGCCTCCGGCACGTCGGTCTGCTCGCCCCACACCTGCGGACTGGACGGCGGCAGGTCGCAATACCAGTCGTAGAAGCTCATGCAGACGCCTCCGATGAGCGACAGGTAACGCGTGCCCGCCGCGTAGCTCACCATCGACATCGCCGGAATCGGCGAAAACCCGATGATGCGGTCGGGCCCGTGGCGCTGGATGGTGTGGATGTTGGCCGCGGCGACGATCTCGTTCACCTCGTCCCAGGTGGAACGAGCGAAGCCGCCGAGACCGCGCACCTGCTGGTAATCGCGCCGGGTGCTCTCGTTGCCCACGATGGCGGCCCAGGCTTCCACCGGCGGCAGGCTCTGGCGCGCCTTGCGCCAGCTCTTGAGCAGCCGCCCGCGCACCATGGGGTACTTCACGCGATTCGCGCTGTACAGGTACCAGCTGTAACTGGCGCCGCGGGCGCAGCCGCGCGGTTCGTGGTTGGGCATGTCCCAGCGGGTGCGCGGGTAATCGACCTGCTGGATCTCCCACGTGACGATCCCGCCCTTGACATAGATCTTCCAGGAACACGAGCCAGTGCAATTCACGCCGTGGGTGCTGCGCACGATCTTGTCGCAAGCCCAGCGGTTGCGGTAGGCGTCTTCCCAGGTCCGGTCCTCGCTTGTCACCCGGCCGTGACCGTCGGCGAAGGTTTCGCGGGGGTGGGTGAAGTAGGTCAGCCGGTCCAGGAAGTGGCTCATTGGTTTTTCTCCAACCTTTTTATGGGAGACCAGAGGTGGCTTTGCTCCATGTCATCGCCACCGGTTTCCGCCATTTGGAACTGCAGGCAAGTCCCGGGTGTTTGCGCTACGTCAAGCACGTTCGGCTGACCGCATGTCGTTTCTCTCCTTACTCCGGTTCACCGCAAAGCAGGGCTGAGCATGGTTGGTGCGCAGCGTGCAGCCCGGCTGGATGGTGCAATGCTCGGGCTGAGACACATCGTGTGATGACACACGTCAAGGAAATCGCGGATGTGCGACATAGAGTAAGAGCACCTGAAAATGCGTTCCCGCCGCGAATCGGACTGCCCGGACGCCGTGGGCCGCATGAATGACCAGAGAGCACAACTCATGATTGAAGTGGGCATAGTGGACGACCATGCCATCGTCCGCTCCGGGCTGAGGCAATTCTTCCTCGAACAGGTGGACCTGCGGGTAGCGGGGGAAGCGGCAAGCGGTCGGGAGGCGATCGACCTCGTTCGCAACGCCCCGCAGCTCGATGTGCTCGTCATGGACCTTGCCATGCCGGGGCAAAGCGGCATCGACGTGCTGACAACGATCCACGCCAAGGCCCCCGACCTCGGCATCCTGATCCTGTCGGGCTATCCGGAAGAGTTTTACGCGGTGAACCTGCTTCGCCAGGGCGCAAGCGGCTACTTGAACAAGGAATGCGATCCGATGGAGATCGTCAACGCGATCCGCGTCATTGCGCTGGGTCATCGCTACATCTCACCCGGCGTCGCCGAATTGCTGGCACAACAGCTCCATACCAGGAGGACGGGTGCCCTTCACCAGCAGTTGTCCGAGCGCGAGTTCCAGGTTTTCCTGAAGCTCGCCAAGGGCGAAAACGCGGGCGAAGTTGCCACCGAGCTGTCCCTCAGCGTCAAGACGGTGAGTACCTACCGCACCCGGCTGATGGAGAAGATGAGCCTGAAATCGAATAGCGATCTGACCTACTACGCGCTGAAGCACTCGCTGATCGCCTGAAGCTCGAACGCTCGCGTCTTCGATGCGCTCGCCGCCGCTTCGGCGCCGGGCCGGCCCTGGGCCGTCTGCTTGCCGCCGTCGAGCAGGCAGCACCACCAACCGTGCGCCGCGCGAATTCGGTTATCGTCGCGCCTCATGCAGGACGACATCCTTTCCATCGCCGGCCTTTCCAAGACTTACGCTTCGGGGTTCCAGGCGCTGAAGAACGTCGACCTGCAGATCATGCGCGGCGAAATCTTCGCGCTGCTGGGCCCCAACGGGGCGGGCAAGACGACGTTGATCAGCATCGTTTGCGGCATCGTCACGCCCAGCGCGGGGCGCGTGCTGGTCGACGGCCACGACATCGCCGCGGCCTGGCGCGCCGCGCGCTCGCTGATCGGGCTGGTGCCGCAGGAGCTGACGACCGACGCGTTCGAGACGGTCTGGAACACCGTGTCGTTCAGCCGGGGCCTGTTCGGCAAACCGGCAGCGCCCGCGCACATCGAGAAAGTCCTGAAGGACCTGTCGCTCTGGGACAAGAAGGACAACCAGATCCGCACGCTCTCGGGCGGCATGAAGCGGCGCCTGTTGATCGCGAAAGCGCTTTCGCACGAGCCGAAATTGCTGTTCCTGGACGAGCCCACGGCCGGCGTGGACGTCACGCTGCGCGAGGGCATGTGGCAACTGGTGCGCTCGCTGCGCGAAACCGGCGTGACCATCATCCTCACCACCCATTACATCGACGAAGCCGAGGACATGGCCGACCGCATCGGCGTGATCAACAAGGGCGAGATCATCCTGGTCGAGGACAAGGCCGAGCTGATGCGCAAGCTGGGCAAGAAGCAATTGACGCTGCAGCTCGCGCAGCCGCTTGGGCGTATCCCCGGCTCGCTCGCGGCGCACCCGCTGGAGCTGACCGGCGGCGGCAGCGAGCTCACTTACACCTACGACGCGAAGAGCGAGCATTCCGGCATCGCCGCGCTGCTGCAGGACGTGGACGACGCGGGCATCGCCTTCAAGGACCTGCAGACGAAACAAAGTTCGCTCGAAGACATCTTCGTGAGCCTGGTGAGGGAAAGGGAAACATGAATCTGCATGCCGTCCGCGCGATCTACCAGTTCGAGATGGCGCGCACCTTGCGCACGCTGTTGCAAAGCATCGTCTCGCCCGTGGTGTCCACCTCGCTGTATTTCGTGGTGTTCGGCTCGGCCATCGGCTCGCGCATCCCGCAGGTCGGCGGCGTCAGCTACGGCGCGTTCATCGTGCCGGGGCTGGTCATGCTGTCGCTGCTCACGCAGAGCATTTCGAACGCGTCGTTCGGCATCTATTTCCCGAAGTTCACGGGCACGATCTACGAACTGCTGTCGGCGCCCGTCTCCACGCTGGAGATCGTCATCAGCTACGTCGGCGCGGCGGCGACCAAGTCCGTCGTGCTCGGCCTGATCATCATGGGGACGGCCGCCCTGTTCGTGCCGATGAAGATCCTGCACCCGATGTGGATGCTGTTGTTCCTGGTGCTCACGTCGCTCACCTTCAGCCTGCTGGGCTTCATCATCGGCATCTGGGCCGACGGCTTCGAGAAGCTGCAGTTCATCCCCACGCTGATCATCACGCCGCTCACGTTCCTGGGCGGCAGCTTCTATTCGATCGACATGCTCCCGCCGTTCTGGCAGAAGGTGACGCTGTTCAATCCGGTGGTGTACCTGATCAGCGGTTTCCGCTGGGCGTTCTACGGCGTCTCCGACGTCGGCGTGGGCATCAGCCTGGGCATGACGCTCCTGTTCATGGCGATCTGCCTGGGCGGCGTCGGGTGGATTTTCAAGACCGGCTACCGGTTGAAGAGCTGAGGCGGGCGGCGCGGCTCAGCGTCGCCGCACGCATTCACTCGGCTGCCGGGTAGCTCAGTTGCCCGTCCACGATGCGCGCCGGGGCGGTGTACGGGTGAACGGTGCTGTGCGCCGCGTCCAGGATGTGGATCACCTCGATGCCGCGGCAGCGCAGCACGTCGGCGATCAGCGACCGGTGGCAGCGCCACCACAACGCTTCGGCGCACATCAGCGTGGTGCGCTTGCGCTCCGCGAGCGCCAGCAACTGCGCCAGCCCTTGCGCGAACTCGGGGCTTGCCAGATGGTCGGCATAGCCGCGAAACGACGCGTTGCGCCATCCCGTGTTGGGCGAGTCGGGGCGTGGGCGGCGGCGTCCGCCCAATGGAGGCAGCCACTCGTACTCGAGGCCGTGCGCAGGCAGCGACTGCGCCAGCGCCTCCCGCGCGAACTGCGGATGGCGGCGCGATCCCGGAAAGCGCCGCACGTCGGCCACCGCCTCAATGCGGTACGCGGCGAGCAGCGCCAGCAATTCATCCAGCGTGTGCGTCGAATGGCCGATGGTCCAGACGGTGGGGACCTCGCGATCGGAAGAGCCGCAAGCCAGCATGCCGTTGCAGCAACGTTCAGGACCGCGCTTCGCCGGGTCCGCTGAGCACCAGTGGCGCCACGCCCCAGATGTCGGACGCGTACTCCTGGATCGTGCGGTCCGACGAGAACATGCCCATGCCCGCGACGTTCAGGACGGCGCGCCGCGTCCAGTCCATCGGGTCGCGGTAGCACTCGTCCACCTTCTCCTGTGTGGCCACGTAATCGGCGTAGTCGGCCAGCAGCTGGTAGTAGTCCGATCCGAGCAGGGTGCTCACCAGGTCCTGGTAGCGGCCCGGTTCCTCCGCCGAGAAGGCACCGTCGGCCAGCCGGTCGATCGCGTACTTGAGGTCGAAGTTGCTCTCGTAATAGCGCCTCGGGTGGTAGCCGCCGGCGCGCAGCGCCTCGACCTGCTCGGTGCGGTTGCCGAAGATGAAGATGTTGTCCAGCCCCACCTGCTCGGCGATCTCGATGTTGGCGCCGTCCCAGGTGCCGATGGTGAGCGCGCCGTTCAGCGCGAATTTCATGTTGCCGGTGCCCGATGCCTCGGTGCCGGCGGTCGAAATCTGCTCCGACAGGTCCGCGGCGGGGATCACGATCTCTGCCAGCGACACGCGGTAGTCCGGCAGGAACACGACCTTGAGCCGGTCGCCCACCGCCCGGTCGGAGTTGACGACGCGTGCCACGTCGTTGATCAGGCGGATCACCAGTTTGGCGATGTGGTACGCCGAGGCCGCCTTGCCGCCGAAGAACACCGCGCGCGGCACCCAGTTGGCCTGCGGCTGCGCGAGGATGCGGTGGTAGCGCGTGATCACATGCAGCACGTTCAGCAGCTGCCGCTTGTATTCGTGCATGCGCTTGACCTGCACGTCGAACAGGGCCTGCGGGTCGATGTTCGGCCCACCCAGCTGGTCGTTGACGTACTTGACCAGCCGCTGCTTGTTCTGCAGCTTGGCGAGCCGGAACGCGTTGCTGAATTGCGCTTCCTCGGCCAGCGGGCGCAATTGGCTGAGCTCGTCCAGGTGCAGCCGCCAGCCGGGGCCGATGCGGCTGTCGATCAGGGCGGACAGCGGGGGGTTGGCCTGCGCGAGCCAGCGCCGCGGCGTGATGCCGTTGGTCTTGTTGCAGAAGCGGTCGGGGAACAATTTGGCGAAATCGGCGAAGATGGTGCGCACGATCAATTCGCTGTGCAGGCGCGACACGCCATTGACCTTGTGGCTGGCCAGCACCGACAGGTACGCCATGCGCACGCGCCGCTCGGCCCCCTCGTCGATCAGCGACACGCGCCCCAGCAGGCCCGGGTCGTCGGGGAAGCGCGCGTGCACGCTGGCCAGGAAACGTGAGTTGATGTCGAAGATGATCCGCAGGTGGCGCGGCAGCAAACGCCCCATCAGGTCCACCGACCAGGTCTCCAGGGCCTCGGCCATCAGTGTGTGGTTCGTGTACGAGAAGATGCGCGTGCACATCGACCAGGCCAGGTCCCACGGCAGCCGGTGTTCGTCGATCAACAGGCGCATCAGCTCGGGGATCGCCAGGGCGGGGTGGGTGTCGTTCAGGTGGATCGACACCTTGTCCGGCAGCGCGTCGAAATTGCCGTGCTTCTTGAGATAGCGGCGCAGGATGTCCTGCATCGACGCGCTCACGAAGAAATACTCCTGGCGCATCCGCAACTCCTTGCCGTGCTCGCTGCTGTCCTCGGGGTACAGCACGCGCGACACGTTTTCGGAGCGGTTCTTGTCCTCCACCGCACGCATGTAGTCGCCGCGGTTGAAGGCTTCCAGGTTGATGTGCGAGCTGTGCCGCGCAGCCCACAGCCGCATCGTGGCGACGCTGGCGAGGCCATAGCCCGGCACGCCGTTGTCGTACGCGGTGGCGATCACTTCCTCGGTGTCCCACCAGTGCACCACGTCGTTTTCGTCGGAAATGAGCTGGCCGCCGAACTGGACCAGGTAGCTCAGCTCGGGACGCATGAACTCCCACGGGTTGCCGTCGACCAGCCACGTGTCGGGCTCCTCGATCTGGCGGCCATTGGCGATCCGCTGCCTGAACATGCCGTATTCGTAGCGGATCCCGTAGCCCATCCCCGGCAGGCCGAGGGTGGCGATGGAATCGAGGAAGCAGGCCGCGAGCCGCCCCAGGCCCCCGTTGCCCAGGGCGGGGTCGGGCTCGACCTCGATCAGCGCATCGAAGTCGGCGCCGAGCTGCGTGCACGCCTGCTTCACTTCGTTGTACAGATCCGTGGCCAGCAAGGCGTTCACCAGCGCGCGGCCGGTCAGGAATTCCATCGAAAGGTAATAGACGCGCTTGACGTTCTGCTGGCGCGAGTGCTGGATGGTTTCGCGCCACCGCTTGACGATGCGGTCGCGCACGGCGTGGAACACGGCGAACATCCAGTCGCGCTGCGTGGCGGAACCCACGTCCTTGCCGACGGAATAGATCAGGCGCTCGAGGATCGAGTGCCGCAGGGCTTCCACCGTGTTGGTGGGTGTTTCGTTGTCGCTGGCGGTGATTTGATTCACGGTAGGCATTGTTGTCATGAATGATGCGAAGCGCCGCGGGCGCGGGGCAATCGGGGCGCAATGTTCATGCGTGCGCGGCGTCGGGCTTCAGTGAACGATACAGCGAAGTGTATTGAGCCGCCGCCTCGCCCCAATCGAAGCGCTGCCGCATGGCAATCTGCTGCACGCGCGCCCAGGCAGGAGGCTGCGCATACAGCCGCAAAGCGCGGTGCAGCGCGGTGCGCAGGCCTTGCACGGTGTATTCGTCGAAGATGAAGCCGGTGGCAAACCCGGCTTCCAGGTTCTGCGCGCTCGCGTCCACCACGGTGTCGGCCAGGCCGCCGACCCGGTGGACCAGGGGCAGGGCGCCGTAACGCAGGCCGTACAGCTGCGTGAGCCCGCAAGGCTCGAACCGCGACGGCACCATGATCACGTCGGCACCGCCCATGATGGCGTGCGCGAGCGACTCGTCGTAGCCGATGTCCACCGCGATGCGGCCCGGATGCCTCGCGGCAGCTCGCAGGAACGCCTGTTCCAGCGGGATGTCGCCCGCGCCCAGCACCGCCAGCTGAGCGCCCATCGACACCAGTTCGTCGGTCAATGCCTCGACCAGGTGCAGCCCCTTCTGTTCGGTCAGCCGGCTCACCACGCCGAACACCATCGCGTCGCGGCGCACCTGCAGGCCCATCCTGCGCTGCAGCTGGGCCTTCGCCTTGACCTTGCCCGCGAGCGAGTCCCAGTCGTACGGATGCATCAGCACGCCGTCGCGCGAGGGGTTCCACACCTCGTAATCGACGCCGTTCAGGATGCCGCTGACCACCGCGGAGCGGGCGCGCAACAGGCCGTCGAGACCGCAGCCCTGCTCGGGCTCGAGGATCTCGCGCGCGTAGGCCGGGCTCACGGTGGTGATGCGGTCGGCCGCTTGCAGGCCCGCCTTCATGAAAGACACCTGGCCCCAGAACTCGATCCCGTCGATGCCGAACAGGTACTCGGGCAGGCCCAGCTGGCCGAACAGCGAATCCGGGAAGATGCCCTGGTAAGCCAGGTTGTGGATGGTGAATACGCTGGCTGCCGGCGGCGGGCCGGGCATCGCCATCTGCCGCAGGTACAGCGGCGCCAGCCCGGTGTGCCAGTCGTGGCAATGCAGGACGTCGGGCTGCCAGTGCGGGTCCAGCCCATGCCCGATGCAGGCGGCCGACCACGCCAGCAACGCGAACCGGATGCCGTTGTCGCCGTGGGTATCGAGGTAGGGATTGCCGGGCCGGTCGAACAGCGCGCGCGCCTCGAGCACGTAGGCCGCCAACCCGCTGCCGGGCAGGGTGGCCGGGTGCACGACGGGCGGCTCGCTCAGGCCCAGGTCCTCGACGCGCGGTCCTTGCCCGGCGGGCAGCTGCAAAGGGTAGGACCGCGGCAACCTGCTCGGGCCCACGCCCGAGCGGATCGGCGGGAAGCCGGGCAGCAGCACGCGCACGTCGCAACCCGCGTCGCGCAGCGCCGGCGGCAACGCGCCGCTGACGTCCCCCAGGCCGCCGGTCTTGAGCAACGGAAAGAGTTCGGTGCAGACGTAGAGGACTTTCATGCCTGGCCCGGGGCGGCCTGGGTGTCCAGGGCCTTGAGCATGTCGCGGGTGACCAGCACCACGCCTCGCCCGGTGCGGTAGAAGCGCCGGGCGTCTTCGTTCTCGTCGAAACCGATGCGCATGCCCGCCGGGATGCGGCAGCCGTGGTCGATCACGACGCGGCGCAGCTCGCAGCGTTCGCCGACATCCACCTGCGGCAGCAGCACGGACTCTTCCACCGACGCGTACGAATGGATGTGCACGCTGGAAAACAGCACCGAGCGGCGCACCCGCGCGCCGGAGATGATGCAGCCGCCCGACACCAGCGACTCGAGCGCGTGGCCGCGCCGCCCGTCTTCGTCGTGCACGAACTTGGCGGGCGGCAATTGCTCCTGGTACGTCCAGATCGGCCATTGCGCGTCGTACATGTCGAGTTCGGGCAAGGGGTCCGTCAGGTCCAGGTTGGCCTGCCAGTAGGCATCGACCGTGCCCACGTCGCGCCAGTAGGCATTGGCTTCATGGGTGCTGCGCACGCACGACATCTCGAACGGGTGCGCGACCGCATGGCCCTGCGCCACCATCGAGGGGATCAGGTCCTTGCCGAAGTCGTGGTTCGAAGCCGGATTCGCCGCGTCCTGCTTCAACGCCTCGTACAGGTAATCGGCATCGAACACGTAGACGCCCATGCTGGCCAGCGCGCGATCGGGCTTGCCGGGCATGGGCGGCGGGTCGGCGGGTTTCTCGTGGAACTCCAGCACGCGGCGCTGCAGGTCCACGTGCATCACGCCGAAGGCGCTGGCCTCGGCCACGGGCACTTCGATGCAGGCCACGGTGCAGCGCGCGTCCGTCGCCACGTGGTCGGCGATGATGCGGCCGTAGTCCATCTTGTAGATATGGTCGCCGGCCAGCACCAGGATGTAGCTCGGGCCGTGGTCCAGCACGATGTCCAGGTTCTGGTACACCGCATCGGCCGTGCCGCGGTACCAGGAGTGCTCGTCCATGCGCTGCTGGGCCGGCAGCAGGTCGATGAACTCGCTGAATTCGTTGCGCAGGAAGGACCAGCCGCGCTGCAGGTGGCGCAGCAGGCTGTGCGACTTGTACTGCGTGAGCACGCCGATGCGCCTCACGCCGGAATTGAGGCAGTTGGACAGCGCGAAGTCGATGATGCGGAACTTGCCCCCGAAGTACACCGCCGGCTTGGCCCGCCGGTCGGTCAGGTGGGCCAGGCGCGAACCGCGGCCGCCGGCCAGCACCAGGGCGATGGTTTTGCGGGCGAGCTGGAGTGGGGTTTGTGTTTCCATGATGCGTGAAGGTGTTGCGGCCGATCTCCTGACGGTGGGGCGTCAGGCGGGTCGGGTCGATCTTCCATGGGCTTGCGTCACGGCGGCGAGCCGGGCGGTGGGCCCATCGCCGACCTGGCGCCATTCGAAACGCCATTCCCAGCAGCCTTCGGCGCGGCCGGGAACGTTCATTCGATGGGCCTCATCCAGGCCCAGCACATCCTGCAAGGGATAGACCACCGCGTTGGCCACCGATTGCGACAGCGCCCGGATCATGGCCCAGTGGATTTCCACATCCGCGTGCGGCCCGAGGTAGCGGCGCGCCGCCTCGCGTTCGCGGTGGCCCAAGCGTCGCCACCATCCCACGGTGGTGTCGTTGTCGTGCGTGCCGGTGTAGGCGACAGTGCGCGGCACGTAGTTGTGCGGCAGGTACGGATTGGCCGGCGTGTCGCCGAACGCGAATTGCAGCACGCGCATGCCCGGGAACCCGCAGGCGATGCGCAGGTCGTCGACGGCCGGCGTGATCATGCCCAGGTCTTCCGCGATCAACGGCAGCGGGCCCAGCCGTTCGTGCAGCGCATCGAAGAAGGCATGGCCCGGCCCCGCGCGCCATTGCCCGTTCATGGCGTGTTCATGATGCGCCGGTACTTCCCAATAGCCCTCGAAGCCGCGGAAGTGGTCGAGCCGGATCGCATCGAACGAGTGCAGGAGATGGGCCAGGCGGGCGTGCCACCAGGCATAACCGTCCGAGCGCATGGCCGCCCAGTCGTACAACGGATTGCCCCAGCGCTGGCCGGTGGCGCTGAAGTAGTCCGGCGGCACGCCCGCGATGACGTTGGGCTCGCCCTGGCCGTCCAGGAGGTACTGCGGCGTGTTGGCCCACACGTCCGCCGAGTGGTGCGCAACGAAGATGGGCGCGTCGCCGACGATGCGCACGCCGCGCGCGTGGGCATGGTTGCGCAGGGCCTGCCACTGCTGCGCGAACTGCCATTGCACGAAATACCAGAAGCCGATCTCGTCGGCTGCTTCCTCGCGCAGGCGGCGCAGGGCGCCTGCCTCGCGCCGTGCGAAGGCCGTGGGCCATCGGTTCCACGGCCCGCCATGGCGCTGGTCGAGCGTCATGAACAGCGCGTAGTCGTCCAGCCAGTGGCTTTGCTGGCGGCGGAACTCGTCCAGCTGGTGGCGCTCGCCGTCGCCGGCGAGCCGGCGGAATCCGTGCCATGCGTCGTGCAACAGCGCCATGCGGTGCGGCGTGGCGCGGGCGTAATCGCTGCGCCCGCGCTCGAAATCCGGATCGGCGTGAGGTGCCAGCCAGCCGCGCTCCACGAGCTGGCGCAGCTCCACCAGCAGCGGGCTGCCGGCGAAGGCGGACACGCTCTGGTAGGGCGAGTTGCCGGGGCCGACCGGGTTGAGCGGCAGCACCTGCCACAGCGACTGCCCGGCCGAGGCCAGCCAGTCCACGAACTGCCACGCCGCCTCGCCCAGGTCGCCGCAGCCATGCGGTCCGGGCAGGGAGGTGGGATGCAGCAGCACGCCGCTGCTGCGCTCGCTGAACAGCGAGGACGCGGCGGACGTCATGCGGCGTTCCCTTGCGCTTCGACCGGCTGCACCAGCACGCAGGCCGCCGGGCCCGCGAGTTCGTAGCGCTGGCTCACGCTGCGCTGCTCGCCCCACTCGGGAATGCCCGTGTCGAGCGCCACGCGCCAGGATCCCTCGGGCAGCACGAAGGCCAGTGCCGAGGGGGCGGGATGGAGCAGCACCATCACGCGCTCGGTGGCTTGGTTCGGCCCTTCGCCCACTTCGATCACGTAATGGAAGCTGCGCGACGACGCGTCGTCCCAATCCTGGTCCCACATCGCGACACCGTCGGGACGCAGCCACGCGATGTCGCCGCCTGGGGTGTAGGCATGCCCGGCTTCGTGGAACGGGTGGCCCTCGAACCAGCGGGGATGGCGGAACGCCGGATAGCGCCGTCGCAGCGCCGTGAGCGCCGCCACGAAGGAGACCAGCGACTCGTCGGCCTGGCCCCAGTCGAGCCAGCTCGTCGGGTTGTCCTGGCAATACGCGTTGTTGTTGCCCTGTTGGCTGTTGCCAATCTCGTCGCCGGCCAGCACCTGGGGCGTGCCCTGCGACAGCAACAGGGTCGCCAACAAGGCCCGCCGCCACGCGCCGCGCTGGCGCAGCACCGCCGGGTTCTGGCTCGGCCCCTCCACGCCCGCATTGGCGCTGTAGTTCGGGCTGTGGCCGTCGCGGTTGTGCTCGCCGTTGGCTTCGTTGTGGCGGTGCCTGTACGACGTGACGTCGGCGAGCGTGAAGCCGTCGTGCGCCGTCAGCATGTTGATGCTCGCGAGCGGGGTGCGCCCGTGGTGGTGGAACAGGTCGCTCGATCCGGTGATGCGCCGCGCCAGCTGCCCCGGCGTGCACTCGTGGCCCAGCCAGTAGGAGCGCGCGGTGTCGCGGAAGCGGTCGTTCCAATC
>JAGRPN010000451.1 GCA_019449555.1 Ramlibacter sp. | reverse complement strand
CGCGATTCCGGCTGTGTTGGGTTACAACGCGCTGGTGCGCGGCAACAAGGCCGTGCTCAACAAGCTCAACCGTTTCGCGCATGACCTCCACGCTTATTTCGTCACCGGAGCGCGGGTGTCGAGCAGCGGGGATCCGAAGGTCGTCCCGATGAAGAGGACCTGATCATGGCGTTCGGCACACAGGATGAAACCGACGAGGTGATGAACGAGATCAACATGACGCCGCTGGTGGACGTCATGCTGGTGCTGCTGATCATCTTCATCATCACCGTGCCGGTGATGAAGCATTCGATCAACATCGACCTGCCACGCGCCAGCAGCCAGCCGCAGCACGCCAAGCCGCAGACCGTGCGTGTGTCGGTGGACGCGCAAGGGGCGTACTACTGGAACGAAAGCCGGGTGGCCGACCAGGATCTCGCCCGGATGCTGCGGGTCGAAGCGGCCCGCGATCCGCAGCCGGAGCTGCACATCCGCGGCGACCGGGACGTTCGCTACGAACGCGTGGCCCAGGTGATGGCGTTGGCGCAGCAAGCGGGGCTTCGCAACATCGGCTTCATCACCGAGCCCAAGCGGGGGCCGTGAGGGCGGGCGGCGCGCTACAGCCGCAACGCGGCAATGCCGGCCCGCGCGATCTGGGCGTCTTCGCTGGACTTCACGCCGCTCACGCCGACCGCGCCCAGGCACTGGCCGTCCTTCAGGATGGGAACGCCGCCCTCGAGCATGCCCTTCAGGTCGGGCGCGCTCAGGAAGGATGTCCTGCCGCCATTGATCCTCTCTTCGTATTCCTTGCTTTCACGCCGGCCCAACGCGGCCGTATTCGCCTTGGCAGGTGCGATGTGCGCGGAAATCGGCGGGGCGCCGTCCAGGCGCTGCAGCCACAGCAGGTGCCCCCCGTCGTCCACGATGGCGATGCTGACGGCCCACCGGTGCTTCAGCGCCTCCGCTTCCGCCGCGGCCGCGATCGCCTTGGCGTCGGCGAGTTCGAGAGTTGGTTTGGTTTTCATGGAATCCAGAGATGCTGCACGGAAAAAAGCCAAGCATAACGGCGCGGCGGGCTCTAAAAACCGGCATTTGCGCATCCAGCGCTTGAACCAACCTAGAATGCGCCCATCTAACCGCCATCAGGCAAAAGGAGAGTTTTATATGACTGACCAGGTCCGAACGATCGACTACGGCTACGCAGCGACCGCGCAGGAGCGAAACAAGGTTCTGCGCAACACCTATTGGCTGCTGGCCTTGAGCTTGCTGCCGACGGTGGCCGGCGCGTGGCTCGGAGTCGCCACGGGCATCACGCGGGGCCTGACGGGCGGCATCGGCCTGATGGTATTCCTCGGCGTCGCTTTCGGCTTCATGTTCGCCATCCAGAAGACCAAGAATTCCGCGGCCGGCGTTCCCGTGCTGCTCGGGTTCACCTTCTTCATGGGGCTGATGCTCTCGCAGCTGCTCGTGGCCATACTGCACTTCAAGAACGGCCCCGGCCTGATCATGACCGCGTTCGGCGGCACCGCCGGTGTGTTCTTCGCGATGGCCAGCCTGTCCAGCGTGATCAAGCGCGACCTGAGCGGGATGGGCAAGTTCCTGTTCGTCGGCGCACTGGCCGTCATGATCGGCGCGATCATCAACGTCTTCGTCGGTTCGACCACCGGCATGCTGGTGATCAGCGTGATGGTGATCGGCGTGTTCAGCGCCTACATGTTGTACGACCTGAAGCGGATCATCGACGGCGGCGAAACCAACTACATCAGCGCCACGCTGGCCCTGTACCTGGATCTGTTCAACGTATTCCAGGGCCTGCTGATGATTCTGGGCCTGACGTCCGGCGACGAATAAGCATTCGCCGAGGCGAAAACAAGGGGGCCGCCGGCCCCCTTGTCCTTTTCAGAGGCTGAATACAGCGATGCTCTCCACATGCGCGGTGTGCGGAAACATGTTCACGACGCCCGCAGCCGTGCAGCGGTAGCCGGCCTGGTGCACCAGCAGGCCTGCGTCGCGCGCGAGGGAGGCCGGGTTGCAGCAGACATAAACGATGCGCCCGGGCGGCTTCCAATCACCGCGCAATTCCGGTTGCTGGTGCAGGTCGGCCAGCGCCTTGGCGAGCGCGAACGCTCCCTCCCGCGGCGGATCGACCAGCCAGCGCTCGGCGATGCCGTCACGCACCAGCTGGTCGGCCGTCATCTCGAACAGGTTGCGCGCGGCGAATCCGGTTTTCGCCAGCGGTGGCCCCACCCGGTCCCTTGACTTGTTGCGCTCGTAGTTCTCGCGCGATCGCGCCACCAGCGTTTCGCTGCCTTCGACGCCAAGCACCTCGCCGGCACGGGTCGCGATCGGCAGCGTGAAGTTGCCGAGACCGCAAAACCAGTCGATCACGCGTTCGTCGCGCCCGGGATCGAGCAGCCGCAGCGCGCGAGAAACCAGCACGCGGTTGATGTGCGGATTCACCTGCGTGAAGTCGGTCGGCCTGAACGGCATCTCGATGCCGAACTCGGGCAGCGCATAGGCCAGTTGCACCGTCTGGCCCGAAGCAGCGGGGTCATCGAGCAGGTGGATAGTGTCCGGACCCTTAGGTTGCAGCCACCACTGCACGCCCGGATGCCGCGCAGTGAAAGACCGCAGCTTGGCCACGTCACCCGCACTCAACGGTTCCAGGTGACGCAACACCAGCGCCGTGATGTCGTCGCCGCATGCCAGCTCGATCTGGGGACAAGTCTCGATCGCGTCCATGGAGCCGATCAGCTCGCGCAGCGGCAGCAGCAGTTCGCTCACGTGGGGCGGCACCACATGGCATTCGCGGATGTCGGCTACGTAGCGGCTCTTGCGCTCGTGGAAACCCACCAGCACCGTGCCTTTCTTGCGCACGTGACGCACCGTGAAGCGCGCGCGCCAGCGGTAGCCCCAGGTCGGCCCTTCGATCGGACGCAGCACGGTTTCGGCCTTCACCTTCGCCAGATGCCAGAGGTTGTCCTCCAGCACGCGCTGCTTGACGGCGACCTGCGCGGCCACGTGCAGGTGCTGCATCTTGCAGCCGCCGCAGGCGCCCTCGTGCAGGCCGAAATGGGGGCAGCGCGGCTGCACGCGCTGCGATGACTCGCGATGGATTTCGGTGACAGTCGCCTGTTCCCAGTTGTTCTTGCGGCGATTGACCCGGGCGGACACCCGCTCGGTCGGCAGCGCGCCCTCGATGAACACCACCTTGCCGTCGGGCCGGCGCGCCACGCCCTGCGCCTCGATGTCGAGCGCGTCCACTTCCAGCCAGCCCTCGGGCAGCGCCGGCTTGTTCCCAACGTCGTCTGTCATGCCCGGATTGTCTCAGGCAGCAGGAGCCTGCGCGGCAGAGAAACGGGCCTGCGCCGGGGCTTGGGAGCGCGCCAGGCTAGGCGCAGGCGACGCTGTGTGGTCGATCCACATGAGGAGCCTGTAACAACGCATGGCGCGCTCCCAAGCCCCGGCCCAAGGGTTGGGCCTGCAAGGGGGCGCATGCGTTGTTACGGTCACGGGTCAAGCCGCCCAGGCTTGACCCGCGCCCGCGCCTAGCCTTCACCCCCTTGCAGACCCAACGCAGGCTCGTTTCTCTGTCGCGCAGGCTCTACGTCAGCCCCAAGCGTCCAGGTACTCCCGCCAGTGCGGCTCCAGCGGCGCGAGGTTGCCCAGCGTCGCCTTGACGAGGGCGATCTCCTGCTCGTACTCGGCCTCGGTGAAGCCGGCCCGCATCTTCTGGAACCGGCAATAGAGCAGGTACGTGTTCATCACGTCCGTTTCGCAGTAGCGCCGGATCTCCTCGATCTTGCCCTCGAGATAAGCCTGGTACACCTGCGAGCCGTCCATGCCCAGCTTGCCCGGGAAGCCGCAAAGTTTCGCCATCGCATCCAGCGGCGCATTGTTCCTGGGCTGGTACAGCGCGAGCAGGTCCATCAGGTCCAGGTGCCGCATGTGGTAACGGCTGATGTAGTTGTTCCACTTGAATTCCCTGGCATCGGCGCCGCCTTCCTCGCCCATGCACCAGTACTTGTCCGCCACCACGCCGTGCCGCAGGCCGCGGTAATGCAGCACCGGCAGATCGAAGCCGCCGCCGTTCCAACTCACCAGTTGCGGCACGTGCTTCTCGAGCGTATTGAAGAAAGTCTGGATGACCTTGCCCTCGCTGGCGTTGTCGCGATCCACGAAGGAATGCACGCGCAGTCCTTCGCCGTTGCGGAAGACGCAGCTGATCACCAGCACCCGCTGCAGGTACAGCGGCATGAAATCGCCCTGCCCCTTGTCCTGCCGCTCCTGGCACCAGCCGGAATAGACCTGCTCATCCGTGCTGTCGGCCGCACTCGCGCGCAGCGCGCGCAAGCCCGCGATGTCGGGAATGGATTCGATGTCGAAAACCAGGACCGGAAAGCTCATGGGAGAACTGTAGCGCAAGGGAAGATGAGCGTTGCAGCGTCCAACCACCCTACGAGATCCGAATCCCGGCCAACACCCAAATCAGAACAGCGCTTCCTTGTTGATGCCGCTACGCACCATGTGCCGCTTGAGCTTGAGCAGGGCTTCGTTCTGGATCTGCCGCACCCGCTCGCGCGTGAGGCCGAGCCGGTCGCTCAGGACCTCCAGCGTCTCGGGCTCGCGATCGTGCAGGCCGAAGCGGCCCTCCAGCACTTCCTTCTCGCGATGCGACAGCGCATCGATCCAGTTGTTCAGCAAGCGCTCGACTTCGTGGTTGTGGGTGACGCCGGTCGGGTCCACCGCCAATTCGTCCGGCATGGATTCGCCCAGCGTGTGCTCGTCTTCCGAGCGGTCCACCGTGGCATCGAGCGATCTGGGCACTTCCGCCATGGCGAGCAGTTCCGCCACATCCTGCACGTTTCGCCCGAGCAGCGCGGCCACGTCCTCGACGCGCACGCCTTCGCCTTCGAATCCGTTGCGGGCGGCGGCGAACGCGGGATCGTTTTCAAGGACGCGCCGGGCCCGCAGCACCTGCTGCAGCTCCCGCACGATATGCACCGGCAGGCGGATCACGCGACCCTGGTTCATCACCGCGCGTTCCACCGACTGGCGAATCCACCACGTCGCATAGGTGGAGAAGCGGAAGCCCCGTTCCGGCTCGAACTTGTCGATGGCGTGCATCAGCCCGAGATTGCCCTCCTCGATCAGGTCCGAGAGCGGCACGCCGCGGCCCAGATAGCCCTTGGCGATGCTGACCACAAGCCGCAGGTTGTGCTCGATCATCGACTGACGCGCCGGGAAATCGCCGCTTCGCGCGCGGGTGGCGGTCTCGAATTCCTCTTCGGCGGTGAACAGCTCGGTGCGCCTGACCTCGCGCAGGTAGAGCGTCAAGGTGTCGCTCGATTCACCCGCGATCTCCGCGGGGATATCGCGGGGATTCGGTTCCTCGGCCGGTTCGCCGGCCACCGCGCCGTCTGCGGGCGGGATGGGCACGCGCGCAGCGTTGTTCGAGCGTGCATCGGGAACCGCGCGTTCGCTGTTTCCGTTGCGCTTCTTCATCGCTACCTCGCGGGGAGATACCGGGTTGGGTCCACCGGCCTGCCCTGTCGCCGGATTTCGAAATGCAGCTTGACGCGATCCGCGTCGGTGCTGCCCATCTCCGCAATCTTCTGGCCCTTGCGCACCGTCTGGTCTTCCTTGACCAGCAGGGTCTGGTTGTGGGCATAGGCGGAGAGATAGGTGTTGTTGTGCTTCAGGATGATCAGGTTGCCGTAGCCACGTAGCCCGGCCCCGGCATACACGACCCGCCCGTCCGCTGACGCGACCACGGGATCGCCGGGCTTGCCGGCGATGTCCAGGCCCTTGTTCTTCTGTTCATCGAAGCCGGCCACCACGGTGGCACTGGTGGGCGTGGGCCAGCCCCAGGGCACGTCCTCCTCTCCGGCCGGCGCGGGGGTCGGCGCGATCGGGGGCAAACTGGCGACCGGTGCCTGCGCGGGCGCGCGAGGCGCGCTGGCGGCGCTCGCGGGCGCGGCAGCGGAGCTGGGCGCCACCGCAGGCGGAGCCACGGGACGCGCGACCGCGACCTCGGAGCCGGCCGGCGGAATCACACGCACCACCTGACCCACTTCGATCAGGTTCGGGTTCTCGATGTTGTTCCAGCGCGCGATGTCGCGCCAGTTCTGGCCGGCATCCAGCGCGATGCGAATCAGCGTATCTCCGGGCCGAACCGTGTAGTAGCCCGGCTTGCCCGCGTTCTCGGCACCGGGCAATGTCTTGGCAGGTTCTACCAGCGGCAGCGTGGTCGCGGACGCGGCCGGCGCCGGCTGCGAACGCGCGGCAGGGCCGCGGTCTTCCACGGGAGCAGGCGTGCGCTTAGGGGAGGCGCATGCGGCGAGCAGGGTTGCCACCAGGATCGCTGCCCACATCCACCCCAAACTGCGCGACTCGAGCATCTTTGTTTTCCTTCAGGCGATGCCCGATTTTAGGGGGACAAAATGGACCGCCTCAAGAACACTTTGTTTCATTTCGCGCGGGGTCTTTTCGAGCACGACGAGCGCCTGTCCGCCGGCGGGCGTGAGCATCGGTGCGACGATGCGTCCACCCACCGCGAGTTGCTCGATCCATGCCAGCGGCACGGCCTCGCCGCCCGCGGCCGCGATGATGCCGGCATAAGGCGCGCCCTTCGCGAAGCCCGCCATGCCATCGGCCAGCAGCAGATGAACGTTGGCGAGCCGGAACGGCCGCAGGTTGGCGCGAGCCTTCTCGTGCAGCGCGCGCAGCCGCTCGATGCTGTACACCTCTTTCGCGAGGCGACTCAGGACCGCGGCCTGGTAACCGCAGCCGGTGCCGATTTCAAGCACGCGCCCGAGTCGGCCCGAGCCGTCCGTTGTCCCGCCCAACAGCAATTCGAGCATGCGCGCGACGACGCTCGGTTTCGAGATCGTCTGCCCGAGGCCGATCGGCAGGCTCGTGTCTTCGTAGGCCTGGTTCACCAGCGCGCTGTCGACGAAGCGATGTCGCTCGACCGCTTCCAGCGCGCCCAGCACCTGCGCATCGGCGATCCCCTGCTCCGTGAGTTTGCGGACCATGCGCGATCGCACCGCTTGCGAGTCGAGCCCGATCCCTTCGGGCGCGGTGGCACGCGCGGGAGGTTGCGCGCCGCGCGCGAGGTCCGGCAGCGGCGTCCCAGGCCTCGTCGCGCGCACGCGATTTGCGGGAGGCAGGTCCATGCGCACTGGAAAGGCGGGGCGACGCGGCATTCAGTTCCCCACGCCGGCCGGACGCGCCAGGCGGTCTGCCGTCACAGTCCAATGCCGCAATTGTTCATGGTCGGTGAGATCCACCTTCAGCGGCGTGATCGACACGTGGCCCTGGGCCGTCGCGTGGAAGTCCGTGCCTTCGGCGTCGTCCTTCGCCGGACCAGCCCCGCCGATCCAGTACATCACATCGCCGTGCGGGCTGGTCTGCGAGATTACCTTCTCGGCGGCGTGACGGCGACCGAGCCGGCAGATCTTGAACGGCTTGAGCTCATCGTAGGGCAGCGTGGGAATGTTCACGTTGAGCAGCCAAGGCTGCGGCGCGGGCGCGGGATTGGCGAGCATCTGTTGCACCAGCTCCCTGGCTTTTCGCGCCGCCGCGTCGAGGTGCGCCCAGCCCTTCTGCGTCTGCGAGAACGCAATCGCGGAGATGCCGAAAAGATAGCCTTCCATCGCGGCCCCGACCGTGCCCGAATAGATCGTGTCGTCGCCCATGTTGGCGCCGTTGTTGATGCCGCTGACGACCAGGTCCGGCCGATAGCCGAGCAGCCCCGTCAACGCAACGTGCACGCAATCCGCCGGCGTGCCGTTGACGTAGCGGAATCCGTTGCCGGCCAGATGCACGTACAGCGGCGAGTGCAACGTGAGCGCGTTCGATTTCGCGCTGTTGTTGTGCTCGGGCGCGACCACCTCGACGTCGCCGAGATCCTTGATCGCTTCGTACAGGGCGACGATGCCCGGTGCCTGGTAGCCGTCGTCGTTGGAGAGCAGGATTTTCATTGCAATGAAGGGTTGAAAAGATTGTAGGTGCCAAGGGGTCGCGGCAGCGACATTGGCGCCCGATTCGTGCACCTTATCATTCGCCCATTTTGCGGAGGAACCGGATGCAAGCCTGGCTGTGCGAAAACCCCGTCGGCGTGGAAGCGCTGCAATGGAAGGAACTGCCGACCCCGCAGCCGAAGGCCGGTGAGGTGCTGGTCGAGATCAAGGCCGCGAGCCTGAACTTTCCCGACCTGCTCATCGTGCAGAACAAGTACCAGCACAAGCCGGCGCTTCCGTTCGTGCCCGGCTCCGAATACGCCGGCGTGATCGCGGCCGTGGGCGAAGGCGTCACGCAATTGAAGGTCGGCCAGAGCGTGGCGTGCCTGTCGGGCACCGGCGGGTTCGCCACGCACACCGTCGCACCCGCGGCGCTGTGCTTGCCGCTGCCGCCGGGATTTCCGCATGAGGACGCCGCGGCGTTCATCATGATCTATGCCACCGCGCATCATGCGCTGGTGGACCGGGGGCAGGTGAAACCCGGCGAAACGGTGCTCGTGCTCGGTGCGGCCGGCGGTGTCGGCACCTCCGCCATCCAGGTCGCCAAGGTGATCGGCGCGCGCGTCATCGCGGCGGCGTCGACCGACGACAAATGCGAGTTGTGCAAGACGATCGGCGCGGATGCGACGATCAACTACAGCCGTGAGAACCTGCGCGACGCACTCAAGGCGCTGACGGACGGCAAAGGCCCGGACGTGGTCTATGACCCGGTCGGTGGCGACCTGGCGGAGCCGGCCCTGCGTTCGATCGCGTGGCGCGGCCGCTACCTGATCATCGGCTTCGCCTCCGGGACCATCCCGGCGCTGCCGCTGAACCTGCCGCTGCTCAAGGGCGCTTCGCTGGTCGGCGTGTTCTGGGGCAGTTTCTCGCGGCACGAGCCCAAGGCCAACGCCGCCATGCTGGCGGAACTCGCGCGTTGGTACGGCGAAGGCAGGATCAAGCCCGTGATCGACCGCGTGATGCCCATGGCCGAGCTCCCGGCCGCCTTCGCCCACATGGGCTCGCGCACCGTGAAAGGCAAGCTGGTGCTGGTAAATTAGCCGCCCGTTATAATTGCGCTCTCTGCGGTGGCTGTAGCTCAGTTGGTAGAGTCCAGGATTGTGATTCCTGTCGTCGTGGGTTCGAGTCCCATCAGCCACCCCACCATTTCCCGCTCCGCACGCCACCACGGCGACCCGCGGCAGCCGATCAACCCCCTGCCCGCTCGCGCAACAGCCGCTTCATGACCTTGCCGTTGGCATTGCGGGGCAGCGGCGCGTCGGACCACGCGATCGTTTCGGGGACCTTGTAGTCGGCCAGCTGCCGTGCGCAATGGCTGCGGAGCGCGTCATCGTCGCGCAGCGCGTCGGGGCCGTAAACAATGGCATGGACCCGTTCGCCCAGCACCGGGCACGGCCGCGCGACGATGGCCGCTTCCAGAAGGCCCGGGTAAGCCATCAGCACATTTTCGACTTCGATCGAATAGATCTTGAAGCCGCCGCGGTTGATCATGTCCTTCTTGCGGTCGCTCACCCGCACATAGCCGTCGCGGTCGATCCAGCCGAGGTTGCCCGAGTGCCAGTAGCCGGCGGTGAACGAGGCGGCGGTCGCTTCGGGGTTGTCCCAGTACCCAGGCACTACCATCGGCCCCCCGATCCAGAGCTCGCCCGTCTCGCCGAAAGGAAGTTCGCGCCCCTGCTCGTCGATGACCAGCACCTCGGCCGCCGGCAATGCAACGCCGACGCTGTCGGCATGACTGGCCGTGTCGCCCATCGGCATCATCGTCGTCGGCGATGTCGTCTCCGTCGCGCCGTAGGCGTTCAATAGCGTGAGACCCGGCAAGCGCTCCGCGAGCGCGGCAATCGTCGCCATCGGCATGGGTGCGCCGCCATAGCCTCCGATGCGCCAGGCGCTCAGGTCGGCCTGGGCAAAGCCGGGATGGCGCAAGCACAGGTTGTACATGGCCGGCACCATCAGCGTATGCGTGACACGCTCGGCCTGCAGGGTCGCGATAAAGCTGTCGCTCTTGAATTCCGGAACGATCACGATGGCGCCGCCCACGTACAGCATGCTGGCGATGGTGGCGATCAGCCCCGTCACGTGACTGGCCGGCACGGCCAGCGCGGAGCGGTCCTGCGGTCCGAGCTTCATGCAGGCCCGGTAGTGCATCGCGGAATGCGCGATGTTCAAGTGCGTGAGCATGGCGCCCTTGGGATTGCCGGTGGTGCCCGAGGTGTACAGGATCACGGCGGCGTCGCATTCCAGTGGACGGTGCGGCGGCTGCGGCTTCGCATCGACCGTCACGAGCGCGTCCAGCGTCACCCAGTCGGCGTCCGGCGCGGGACCGACACTCACGCGCAGCCGTAGCGCCGCCGCCTCCGCGCCTTGCGGTACCCGCTCCACGAGATCGGCGTCCGCCACGATGGCGACGGCACCGCATTGGCGCGCGATGAAACCCAGTCCGGGCCTTTGCTCCCGCACGCCGACCGGCACTGCGATCGCGCCCAGCCGCTGGATCGCCAGCAGCGTGAAGACGAATTCCGGACGATTGCCGATGAACACGATGACGCGATCGGCGGCGCCCACGCCGCGCGCGGCCAGTCCGGCTGCAACACGGGATGAAATGACCTCGCACTGCGCGTAGCTCCAACGTTCGCCGCCGCACACTATCGCCTGCGCGTCCGGCCGGTCGGCGAGCGATGCCTCGAACATCGCGTGGAAGCTGGGCGGCCGGTCCGCGAAACAGCGCACCACACGGTCGCCGAACAGCGCCTCTCGTCGCATCGCCGGAACCGGGTAGTCCTGCCAGTGGTCCACGGATCGGCCTCCCCGTTCCCGGCTCACGCGGCGGCAGCGACATTCGCGCCGTGCTCGATCACGAACCCGGCGTCCACCAGTTTGCGGGAGTGGTTCAGGTCGCTTGGCGCGATCAGCACCGACACTGCGCTGCCCTTCAGGGTGGGTCTCCTTCACTCCTGGGTCAATTCGCCCGTGACGTGGCCGGTAATCTTTATCTTGCGGTCTGCCGCTTGGAATACGCATAAACCCGCGCCAAGCACTGCCGTTCAGGGGTGGCTACGGCCGAGCAATCGCACACGGTCAGGGAGCAAAAAAAAGCCCGCCGGCCGAAGCCGCGGGCTTGTCTGGCGCGAAAGCGATCCGCTTTATCGCGTCGTGACCGGCTGGTCGAATCCAGCCGGCTTCGGCACGTCGATCTGCACTTTGAAGCGTTCCTTCAGGAGGTTGTAATACGCCAGGTTTTCGGCAGTAGCCCACCACTGCGAATACTGCTGGCGTTCCTGGGCGGCGACCTGCTGCGGCGGCGTTTCGCGCGGCAATACCTTGTTCACCTTCACGATCGCATAACCTTGGCCGCCCAGGTCTACGCCGATCATCGCGGGCACGGCCGCCGGGTCGGCCTTCAGCGCCGCTTCCACCACTTGCGGTGGCTGCTTCTGCGGATCCTGGCGGGAGACGGCGACCGCTGGCGGCAGGTACGCGGCCGCGGAATTGGCCTTCCAGGCGGCGAGCTTTTCCATGCCGTCCTTCTTCGCGAGTTCGGCGGCGCGCGCGGCCAGGACGCGTTCGCGCACACGGTCCTTCACCTCGGCCAGCGGCAGCGTGCGCGCCGGCGTGTACTGGGTCACTCGTCCAGCGACCAGCGTGTTGGCCCCGATCTCGACGGCTTCGGTGTTGCGCTTTTTCTGCGTGCTGTCAGGCGAAAAAAGCGCATCGAGGAACTTGGGGTTCGACAGCGGGCCGCTCGCGCCCGGAGCGGGCGTGTGCGTGACGTTGCTCGCCGTTCTGATTTCCAGCTTGAGCTTGTCGGCGGCGGGCTTCAGGCTGTCGGCCTGCTCATAGACGGCGTTGCTGAAGGTGTCGGCCGCCTCGGCGAACTT
>JAGRPN010000450.1 GCA_019449555.1 Ramlibacter sp. | reverse complement strand
AGTAGCGTTTCGTCAGGTGCCACAGCGAGTCCACCTTCTCGAACACCGCCTCGTGCATGCCGTACTTGCGAGCGTCGATCTCGACCATCAGGAACAGTGCCAGGTAGAACAGCAGCGTCGGGATGATCGCCATCAGCAGCACGTCGAGGTACGAGATCTTGAGGAATTCGGCGATCAGGAACGCTGCCGCGCCGAGCACGGGAGGCGAGATGATCGCGCCCAGCCCGCCCGCCGCGAGCAGGCCGCCGGCGGCGTTGCGCTCGTAGCCGACCTTCGCGAGCATCGGCCACGCAACAGAGCCGAGCGTCACGGTGGTGGCGACGCCCGAACCGGAGGGCCCGCCGAGCAGGAAAGACGCGAGCACGACGGTGCGTCCCGCGCCCGTCGGCTTGCCCCCCATCGCCGAGAAGGAGAAGTCGATATAGAACTTGCCCGCGCCGGAGAACTGCAGGAAGGCGCCGAAAATCGTGAACAGGATGATCAGTGAAGACGAGACGTCAACCGCGACCCCGAAGATGCCTTCCAGCGTCATGTACAGATGCCCCACCAGCCGTGAGACCTCGTAGCCCTTGTGCGTCCACGGACTCGGGAGGTACGCACCGAACAGCGCATAGGCAACGAACGCGCCGGTCACGGCCGGCATGATCCAGCCCGTGGTGCGCCGCATCGCTTCCATCACGAGGGCGATCAGCGCCACGCCGAAAAAGATGTCCCAGCCGTCCGGCGTCGTGTTGCGGTCCATGAGGTCGTCGCCGCCCTGGATCATGTAGATCACGGACGCGATCCCCACCGCCGCCGCGACGAGGTCCCACCACATGATGCGGTTGCGGAAGCGCTTGATCATGGGGAACAGCAGGAACGTCAGCAGCAGCACCACGCCCACGTGAACCGGCCGCAGCACCTGCGCGGGAACGATGCCGTAGGCGGCGTACAGGTGATAGATGGAGACGGCGACGGCGAGCACCGTCACGAGCGCCGCGCGCCACCCGGCCAGGCGGTTGGCAGCGCCTTCTTCTTCCTCGATGAACTCCTGCGCCTTCTGCAGGGCCTCTTCGCTGACGATGGCGGCTTCGCTCGCCACGGCGGCGGCCTGGTCGGCCATCGGCGCTTGTTTGTCGGTCCCGGTCATGTGGCCCCGCGCTGTTCTGGTGTGCTCAAACAAAAACCCCGCCGGTCGGCGGGGCGCTCAAAGGAAGGGGTCAGTTCAGCTTGACGCCTTTTTCGGCAAAGTACTTCGCGGCGCCGGGATGGAAGGGGATCGGCGTGGCCGAGGCCTTCTGGTTCTCGAGCTTGAAGTTCTCGGCCTCCTTGTGGACGGCCACGAGATCCGCCTTGCGGTCGAAGATCGTCTTGACGATGTTGTACGCCGTCTTGTCGTCCATCTTTTCGTGCGCCACCAGCAGGTTCATCACGGTGGCCTGCTTGTTGTCGGCCTCCATGCCCTTGTAGGTGGACTTCGGGATCGTGTCTTCCACGTACAGATTCCCGTATTTCTGGTTCATCTTCGGCACCACCTCGGCATGGTCGATCATCTTGATCTTGTTGCCGGGCGTGTTGGCCAGGTCCGTGACGGCAGCCGTCGGCAGGCCGCCGACCCAGAAGAAGGCATCGATCTTGTTGTCCTTGATCGCATTGACCGATTCGGCCACGCCGAGCCGTTCGCGCTTGACGTCCTTGTCCTTGTCGATGCCCGCCGCTTCGAGGATGCGGAAGGCCATCACTTCCGTGGCGCTGCCGGGTGAACCGGTCGAGATGTGCTTGCCCTTCAGGTCGGACAATTTGTTGATGCCGCGTCCTTCGGTCGACACGACGTGCATCCGGTTCGGGTACAGCACCATCAACGTGCGCAGCGGGACCTTGTTGCCTTTGAACTTGTCCTCGCCCTTGGCAGCCTCGAGCGCGGCGTCGGCCATGGTGAAGCCGATGTATGGCTTTTCGGTTCCGATCAGCTTCAGGTTGTCCACGGAGCCGCCGGTGACCTCCGCGGTCGCCTGCATGCCGGGGACGTATTTGGACAACACGGCCGCGAGCCCGCCACCCATGGGGTAGTAGACGCCGCCGGTCCCGCCGGTTCCGATCGAGATGTTCTGGGCGCCCGCCCATGCCGTGAACGCGAGCGCAAGGAAGGCGACCGCGATACGCAAGAAGTTTCGAATCATTTTGGTTGAGTCTCCGGTGTGGATAGAGAGCGCAGGGGCCACGGGGCCGCCGCTCGAAAGCAGGCCCATGCTAGGCGAGGGGCCGTCGCACTGTCAATGTAGAACACCCTGCTAGCTTTATTACTCCGAAGGCCGCGGCCGCTGTCAGGCTGCCGCTTCGAGCCCGTTGCGGAAATGCTCCTGCATGCGCTTGACGGCGGCCTTGACGTCGCGCCTGGTGAGCGCCTCCATCACGCCGCGGTGCTCCTGCAGCGACTCCTGGATGCGTCCGGACTTCAGCAGCGAGTTGTGCCGGTTGAGCTTCATCACCTTGCGCAGGTCGGCCACCATCTGGTCGCGCCAGCGATTGCCGGCGATCTGCAGCAGGCGCATATGGAACCGCTCGTTGATCGCGAAGAATTTGTCGCGGTTGCCGGCCGCGGCTTCGAGTTCCTTGTGCAGCGCCTGCAATTCCTTGAGCTGCGCGTCGGTGGCGCGCTCGGCCACCACACCGGCCGCATCGCTTTCCAGCAGCGAGAGCAGGTGATACACGTCCGCCAGATCGGTGTCGGACACCTCGGTGACGTAGGCGCCGCGCCGCACCTTCATCGTCACCAGCCCCTCGGCGGCCAGCACCTTCAGGGCTTCACGCAGCGGCGTGCGGCTGATACCGTATTCCTCCGCCAGCTTCATCTCGTCGATCCAGCTGCCCGGCTCCAGTTCGCGCTTGAAGATCCGTTGACGCAGCAGCTCGGCCACCTCCTGGTAGAGGGCGCGGGGAGCGAGCGAAACGGCAGCCATGCGGCGCATTCTAGGCCAGGCGAAATTCTTTATCAATAATTATAAATCATGTAAGATGCGGAGCTACCAGCGGTAATGTCGCCCAACACGGATAAACGACCATGAGCCAGCCCGACCCGGAATTCAAACCCGCCGACCTGCAAGCCTGGGCCAAAGCCGCCGCCAAGTCCGCGCCGGCCGGCGACCTCCGCGCCTTGAACTGGGTCACGCCCGACGGGATCACGGTCAAGCCGTTGTACACCCGGGGCGACCTGCAGCGCTTGCCCTACACGGACACGTTGCCGGGTTTCGAGCCCTACCTGCGCGGCCCCCAGGCCACCATGTACGCGGCGCGTCCGTGGACGATCCGGCAGTACGCGGGCTTTTCGACTGCCGAGGAATCCAATGCGTTCTATCGAAAGGGGCTGGCCGGCGGCGGGCAGGGTGTGTCGGTCGCGTTCGACCTGGCGACCCACCGTGGCTACGACAGCGATCACCCGCGCGTGACGGGTGACGTCGGCAAGGCCGGCGTGGCGATCGATTCCGTGGAGGACATGAAGATCCTGTTCGACGGCATTCCGCTGGACCAGGTCAGCGTGTCCATGACGATGAACGGCGCCGTGCTGCCGGTGCTGGCCGGCTACATCGTCGCCGCGGAGGAGCAGGGCGTGTCGCAGGAGAAGCTGTCGGGGACCATCCAGAACGACATCCTCAAGGAGTTCATGGTCCGCAACACCTACATCTATCCGCCCGGGCCTTCGATGCGCATCGTCGGCGACATCATCGAGTACACGGCCAGGCACATGCCGAAGTTCAATTCGATCTCGATCTCGGGCTATCACATGCAGGAAGCCGGCGCCAACCAGGCGCTCGAACTCGCGTTCACGCTGGCGGACGGCAAGGAGTACGTGAAGACGGCGCTTGCGAAGGGGCTGGACGTCGATGGCTTCGCCGGGCGCCTGTCGTTCTTCTGGGCGATCGGGATGAACTTCTACCTGGAGATCGCCAAGATGCGCGCGGCGCGCCTGCTGTGGTGGCGCATCATGAAGGGCTTCGACGCGAAGAATCCCAAGAGCCTGATGCTGCGCACGCACTGCCAGACCTCGGGCTGGTCGCTGACCGAGCAGGACCCGTACAACAACGTCGTGCGCACCGCGATCGAGGCCATGGCCGCGGTGTTCGGCGGCACGCAGTCGCTGCACACCAACTCCTTCGACGAGGCGATCGCATTGCCGACCGAATTCTCGGCCCGGATTGCCCGCAACACGCAACTGATCATCCAGGAGGAGACGCACATCACCAGCGTGATCGATCCCTGGGCCGGCAGCTACATGATGGAAAAGCTGACGCAGGACATGGCCGACGCCGCGTGGAAGATCATCGAGGAGGTCGAGGCGATGGGCGGGATGACCCGGGCCGTGGACTCGGGCTGGGCCAAACTGAAAATCGAGGCTGCGGCCGCCGAAAAGCAGGCGCGCATCGACTCGGGCAGGGACGTGATCGTCGGCGTCAACAAGTACCGGCTCGAGAAGGAAGAACACCTAGAGTTCCGGGAGGTCGACAATGTGATGGTGCGCGAGCAGCAGATCGCCCGGCTGAAGGCCGTGCGCGCGAAGCGCAATGGCGCGAAGGTGCAGGCAGCGTTGAATGCGCTGGCCGCGGCCGCGGAACAGGGCGGCGGCAACCTGCTCGACCTGAGCATCAGGGCGGTGCGCGAGCGGGCCACGGTCGGCGAGATCTCGGACGCGCTGGAGAAAGTGTTCGGGCGCCACCGCGCCGATACGCAAAAGGTGACCGGTGTGTATGCAGCAGCTTACGACTCGGCCGAGGGCTGGGACAAACTGAAAGCCGAAATCGCGGCCTTTGCCGAAGAGCAAGGCCGCCGGCCGCGCGTGATGATTTCAAAACTCGGCCAGGACGGGCACGACCGCGGCGCGAAAGTCGTCGCTACGGCCTTCGCCGACCTCGGCTTCGACGTCGACATCGGCCCGCTGTTCCAGACGCCCGAGGAGTGCGCACGTCAGGCCATCGAGAACGACGTGCACGCGGTGGGCGTCAGCACGCTCGCCGCCGGTCACAAGACGCTGGTCCCCGCGATCATCGAAGAACTCGAGAAGCAGGGCGCCGATGACATCGTCGTGTTCGTCGGCGGAGTCGTTCCGCAGCAGGACTACGACTTCCTCTACAACGCCGGCGTGAAGGGCATCTACGGGCCCGGGACGCCGATTCCCGCGAGCGCCAAGGACGTGCTCGAGCAGATCCGCAAGGCCCTGGCGGCGAAATGAACGGCGCGGCCGGCCTCCTTGCTGCCAAGGTCGCGCTGGGGCCGGTGCTGCTGCCGCAGGCGAAGTGGCTCAGGCGCAATGCGCTGCGGCTGCCGGAGGCGGCCGGCCCGCGTGAAGGCCAGGTCGGCGACGGGGAGCCGGTGCTTCGGCTGCTGGTGCTCGGGGATTCGTCCGCTGCCGGCGTCGGCGTCGCCGACCAGGCGCAGGCGCTGGCCTTGCCTTTGGCCCGCGCGGTCTCGCAGCGCATGGGAGCCGCCGTGCGCTGGCAACTGGTGGCGCGCACCGGCATCAACACGCTCGAAGCGCGCGCCCTCATTCGCCGGGTGGCCTTGCAGCCGGCCGATGCCGTGGTCACGGCGCTGGGCGTGAACGACGTGACTTCGCAGACGGCGGCCGCGCGTTTCGTCGATGAGACGGCGTTGCTCTGGAGCGATTTGCAGCAGTTCACCGGTGCGCGCTGGGCTGTGTTCTGCGGTCTGCCGCCGATGCACTTGCTCCGCCCGGTGCCGCATCCGTTGCGCTGGTACCTGGGCCGGTACGCCGCGTGGCTCGACGGCTCGCTGCGGGCATGGACGCAGGAGCGTGGCCTGGGCTACTGCGCACTGGGATGGGCTTCGGACCCTTCGTCGCTGGCCGACGACGGCTTCCACCCCGGCGCGGGCCTCTATCCCGAGTGGTCGGCCCGATTGGCGGACCTGCTCTTTGCCGGGTGCACCAGGTGGGCGCGGCCATGAACCTGGCGCAAAGCGTGCTGGGAGAGCCCGGGCCGGCGCAGCGCCGCGCCATCGCGAAGGCGATCACCTTACTGGAATCGACGCGCGCGGACCATCGGGCGCAGGCCGACGAACTGCTCACCACGCTGCTGCCGCACACGGGCAAGTCGTTCCGGCTCGGCATCAGCGGTGTGCCGGGCGTGGGCAAAAGCACGTTGATCGAAACGCTGGGCCTGTTCCTCGTCGACCAGGGACACCGCGTGGCCGTGCTGACCATCGACCCTTCGAGCACCGTTTCCGGCGGCTCCATCCTGGGGGACAAGACGCGGATGGAAAAGCTGTCGGTGCACGAGCGGGCGTACATCCGGCCCAGTCCGTCGAGCGGCACGCTCGGCGGCGTGGCCGAGAAGACGCGCGAAGCGATGCTGGTGTGCGAGGCCGCGGGCTACGACTTCGTGATCGTCGAAACCGTCGGTGTGGGCCAGAGTGAAATCGCCGCGGCCGGCATGACCGACATGTTCGTGCTGATGCAATTGCCCAATGCCGGCGACGACCTGCAGGCGATCAAGAAGGGCGTGGTGGAACTGGCCGACCTCGTCGTCATCAACAAGGCCGACCTCGACGCCGATGCGGCCACGCGGGCCCAGGCGCAGGTGACCAGTGCATTGCGCTTGTTCGGGCAACACGGCCATCCCGATCATGCGCACCACAACCAGAATGTGTGGCATCCGCTCGTGATCCAGGTCAGCGCACTTCGGGGCGAAGGCATCGAAGGTTTCTGGGACAAGGTCCGGCAGTTCCGTTCGCTGCAGGAGGCCAACGGGCAGCTCGCCGCACGGCGGCAGCACCAGGCGCTGGCCTGGATGTGGGAGCGCATCGACGCGGGCCTGAAGCAGGCGTTCAGGCAAAACCCGCAGGTGCGCAAGCTGCTGCCCGGCGTCACGGCGGAGGTGGAGGGCGGGCGCCTCGCCGCGTCCACTGCGGCGAGAAAGTTGCTCGCGGCGGCACATACTTCATCCGTTCGGGCTGAGCCTGTCGAAGCCCATTCGAACGATTCCACCAGCCCTTCGACAGGCTCAGGGCGAACGGACGCTTGAGCGAACCTATGCACGACATCCTGGCACAACTTGAAAAAAAGCGCGCCGCCGCACGCCTGGGCGGCGGCAAGAAGCGCATCGATTCGCAGCATGGCAAGGGCAAGCTCACCGCGCGCGAGCGGCTGGAACTGCTGCTCGACGAAGGCACGTTCGAGGAATGGGACATGTTCGTCGAGCACCGCTGCACCGATTTCGGCATGGAGAACAACAAGGTGCCGGGCGACGGTGTCGTGACCGGCTACGGGATGATCAACGGGCGCCTGGTGTTCGTGTTCAGCCAGGACTTCACGGTGTTCGGCGGCGCCTTGTCGGAAGCGCACGCGGAGAAGATCTGCAAGATCATGGACCAGGCGATGAAGGTCGGCGCGCCCGTGATCGGCCTGAACGATTCGGGCGGCGCCCGCATCCAGGAAGGCGTGGCCTCGCT
>JAGRPN010000449.1 GCA_019449555.1 Ramlibacter sp. | reverse complement strand
GATGTTGGTGATGTAGTGCTTGATCGTCTTCTCGGAAAGATGCAGGCGCTCCCCGATTTCGCGGTTGGTCAATCCACGCACCACCAGATTGAGGATCTCCGACTCGCGCTCGGTCAGCTCTCCCAGCGGGTCCTGCGGCGCCGGGCTCCGGCTAAGCGTCAGCAGGATGCCCGCGGCCAGCGAAGGGGTGACATAGACTTCCCCTTGCGCGACGGAGCGCACGACCCGCGCCAGTTCGTGGGCGGAGACACCTTTGAGGACGTAAGCGCGCGCGCCGGCCTTGAACGAGGCCAGCAATTTGTCCTCGTCCTCCATCACGGTCAGCATCATGATCCGTGTCGCGGGGCAGGCGGTCGTGATCTTTTCGGCCGTCACTATTCCCCCCCAGCCCTGCATCCCGATGTCGAGCAGGACGACATCGGGCAGCAGGTCGCGGGCCATGCCCAGCGCCTCCTCGCCCGAGGCGGCCTGGCCGACGACGACGAGGTCTGCTTCCGATGCGAGCGAGTGCACCACTCCTTCGCGAAACAGCGGATGGTCATCCGCCACCAGGATGCGAATGCTCTCAGCCATGCTCGTGTGCCTGTTGGGTCAGCGGTAACGTCGCGCGCACCACGGTGCCCCGGTCGGGGGCGCTCTGAACTTCGAAGTGACCGCCTAGAAGCTCGACGCGTTCGCGCATTCCCTGCAGCCCCAGGTGCCCGGCGGCCATGGACGCCTTGGGATCGAACCCCTTGCCTGCGTCGCTGACGTCCACGATGAGCTGCTCGTCCACGACGTCCAGTGCCACCCGCTGGTTGCTTGCGCCGCCATGGCGAAACCCGTTGGCGAGCGACTCCTGCAGCAGCCGGAACAGCGTGATCCGCACCGACAGCGGCGCCTCGTCCGGGACATTGCCGATCGAGAGCGGCACCGCCACCCCGGTCTTGTGCTCGTGGTCCCGCACGGCGCGGCGCACCGTATCGGCGACCGAAAGCTGCTCGATCTCGGGCAGGCGCAGGCCGCGCAGGATGGCGCGCATGTCCGTCAGCGCCGACTGGAGCGCCACGTGGATGGTGTGGAAGTCTTCCGCGATCCGGCTGTCATGCCCCGCCGCGACCGCGCAAGCGCTGCACACTTCGGCCAGCGATTCGATGCGCATCGACGCCAATGCCAGGCCCTGCCCCGGCCCGTCGTGCAGATCGGTGGCGACGTGGCGCAGAAAGCGTTCGTTCAGCGCCGTCGTGCGGGCGCCGGCCCGGCGGACACGGTCATGCAACTGCTCGTTCTGGGCCAGCAGCGCCGTGAGCTGGTCCACTTTTTCGCCCAGCTCGCGCTGTTGCGCCGCGATCGTGTTGGTCGCCCTTTTCACCAGCGTCGCCAGCAACGCCAGCATGGCCAGCGTCACCGCGCCGTGCACCGCCCAACTGCGCAGCTGCGCTGCGCGCACCGCCTGCTCCATGCCGTCCGCGGCCTGATAGAAGTCCGCCACCGCGATGACCGACCGGTCCCGGTCGGCGCGAATGGGCGAGTAAGTCTCGATCAGGCGGGAACGTTTGCGCTCCTTGAATACGCTATCGAGTTCGCTGGGATCGACGATACGGGAACTCACCTCGCCGGCAAAGGCGCTTGGCGGTGGCCGCTTGGCCGAGCCCGGACCGGTGGCGAGCGACGGGTCCGCGCTGCTGAAGATGAGCCGGCCGTCCAGGCCCCAGATCTGCAGCACGACGATGTGATCGCCCAGTTGCGTGCTCGCCAGCTTTCGCTCGAGGGCGATCCGGTCGGCTGCTTCGAGCGGCCGGCCGTTCGCCAGCGACTGCAGGTGAGGGGAAATGGCGCCATCGAGGTACAGGTCGGTCATGACGCCCATGCCGTTCATGATGCCGTACTGGATCTGGGCGCCCACCCAGGTGCCGATGAACACCATCGCCGCGACCAGCACACAGAACCCGCCAAGCAGGAACCGGTGCACCAGACTCAGACTGGATAGCGCTTTCATGGCAGGGTCAAGAAAATTCCAGCTCCTGTGGTCGACCGCGGGCATCGCCGAAAGTCCGGGACCAAAGGCCCGAACATCGCCTCGATTTAGGTTCAAAGGTCCGTTGCCCGGCACCTCCTGTTGCGTCAATCTGGCGGAAAGCAGAAAACCATTATGGACGCATCAGCAAGTGTCAGCAGGCATCAGGCGCAAAGCGCGCCCTTGTCTCCATTGGGCCGCCGCTTATCCGGGCAACGCCCACCGCTGGATTCCCGGCGCTCCCGGCCGGGTAAGGAGAACGGCCATGCGAATGCAGTATCTCGCGGTCATGACTCTCTTGGCCGGCATGTTCCTGGGCTCACCTTGCGCTGCCGCTCCGGCTGTCGCTCCCTCCAAGGCGAAGCAAAGCGTGTTCCAGGCCACGCTGGAGACTCAGCCCGAGCCGACGCGGGAACTTTCCACGGAGGAATTCAACGCATTCCTGGCCGGCAAGAGCGGCTTCGTCCTGGATGCGAGGCCCAAGCTGGAGTTCGAGCTCGCGCATATCCCGGGCAGCATCAGCATCGACGAAACGGGCCTGCTGCGCATAGTGCAAACCTTGCCCACGCCAACGACAGCGATAGTCATCTATTCGGATGGCCCCTTCTCCGATCTGGCGAAGCTGCGCGCCAGGGAATTGCTGGGCATGGGCTACCCGAATGTCAGCCGATACCAGCTTGGTCTGGCGGTCTGGCGGGCGCTCGGCAATACAGCGGAAACCAGCCTGGAAGGTTTCCGTCGCATCTTCCACGGGAGCGGCGCCGTGTTCATTGATGCGCGCAGCCGTGCCCAATACGCCGCGGGCACGATTCCGGCCGCGGAAACGGTCCTGCCCGGCGAGGTGGGCCATGCCACGAACGACCGCCGGCTTCAATACATCGACCACGCCACGCGCATCGTCGTCTTCGGGAACAGTGCCCTCGAAGCGCGCACCGTGGCGGAAGAAATCGCGCGGAACGCCTACCCGAACAGCAGTTTCTTGAATGGAACGTACCAGGAATTGAAGCGAGCGAAGTTCTTCTCCGAACGAAAGCCATCTGCTTCCAATCTGGACGGCCTCACGCGTTGACTTGAAAGACAAGTATGCCCAAGCACATCTCCCGACTGATCTGGCTGCTGCTCGGTGTCCTGGTGCTGGCGTTGATTGCGCCGCGCATCCTGACAGTGGATTCCTTCTACCGGTTCGGCCATTACCGGGCCAATTCGGTGATCGAAATCGCCGCCCAGGAGCCGGCGTACCAGACGGCGACTTACTGCCTGACCTGCCACGCCAAGCGGGTCGCCCAGTGGTCGGCCAATAGCCACAAGTCCGTCACGTGCGAGGTGTGCCACGGTGCAGCCGAAGGCCACCCCGACAACGGCAAATTGCCGATACCCAAGGACACGGTGAAGTTGTGCACCTTATGTCACGAAGCCATGCCCGGGCGCCCGCACACCCAGCCGCAGATCGTGCTGGCGCAGCACAACCCGTATACCGCCAGCGGGCAGCAATGCGCCGCCTGCCATAACCCGCATTCCCCGAAGATCGCGGCTGGCCTGATCAAGGTAAAAGGCAACGCGGCGATCGGGAAGCAGCGCGCCGAGGACTGCGCCGCGTGCCACGGCGAAAACGGCATCAGTCCCAACAATACGTGGCCGAACCTTGCCGGGCAGAACGCCGCTTATCTCGCCAGGATCCTCGCGGCCTACAAGTCGGGCGACCAGGAAGACGTCGCGATGACGCCGCTCGCCAAGGAGCTGAACGAAGCCGACATACAGAACCTCGCGGCTTATTACGGCGGCTCGAGCTGCAAGGCCGCGGCACCAGGAAAGCCGGTCGGCGACGCCGCACTGGGCCGGGCGCTGGCGAAGAACTGCTCAGGCTGCCATGGCGAAACCGGCATCACAGGCAACCAGGCCTGGCCGAGTCTGGCAGCGCAGAAGCCGGGTTATCTGATGAACGCGCTCAAGGCCTTCCGGTCGGGCCTGCGCAAGGACCCGACGATGGCGGGCGTTTCCCGAGGGCTGAGTGACGCGGACATCTCGAACCTCGCCGCTTACTACGCCGTGCAGGCCTGCCCGCCGGCAATCCAAGGAAGGAAGACGCCATGACCGAGAAGGACCAACTGTCAATGCAGGCGCGCCGCGCATTTCTCGGCAAGCTGGGGCTCGCGGCAACCTGCGCGGGTGCGGGCGTGAGTGCCGTGCTGGGCGCCGTCGAGCCCGCCACCCCCAAGAGCCCGGCTGCGGCAAACGGCGTCCCGGATGGCATCCCCCCGGCCGCTGTAAAGGCCTCCGCCAGCGCGCCGGGCGGCTCCTTTCCGACGGCGGATTACGACTGGACCAAGCACCAGTGGGCGTTCGGCGTGGACGCGACGAAATGCATCGGCTGCCTGCGCTGCGTGGAGGCCTGCAAAAGAGAAAATCACGTCCCCACGAACGCGCACCAATTCCGCACCTGGGTCGAACGCTACGCCTATCTCGAGGGCGAGGAGCAGGTCCGCATCGACAGTCAGCAGGACCCGGTGAACATCGAGGCTTCCGGCTCCGAGCGCGAGTATCGGTTTGCCAACCGGTACAAGGACGCGAAGGTGGAAAAGGCTTTCTTCGTGCCAAAGCTCTGCAACCACTGCACGCATCCGGCCTGCGTCCAGGTGTGCCCCACCGGCGCCACTTACCGGACCAAGGACGGTGTCGTGCTGATCGACCACGAATACTGCATCGGCTGCAGGTATTGCGTGCAGGCCTGCCCGTACGGCGCCCGCTATTTCGACGAGGAACGGGGCGTCTCCGACAAATGCACCTGGTGCTATCACCGCATCACCAAGGATCTCGAGCCGGCATGCGTGGAGGTCTGCCCGGTCGGCGCGCGTGTTTTCGGCGATACGCGGGACAAGCAAAGTCCGATCAGCCTGTTCATTCGCAACAACCGCGTCCAGGTGCTCAGACCCGAATCGGGCAACGCGCCGAACGTCTTCTATGTCGGCATCGATAAGGAAGTGAACTGATGGAACATCTCATTCCCTTTGCGCCCTACACCGGGTGGGTCTATCCGAACGAAACGGTATTCGAGTGGTCGGTCCTGATCGCCGTCTATCCGTATCTCACCGGGTTGGTCGCGGGTGCGTTCACCGTGTCGAGCCTGTACCAGGTGTTCGGCTTCGAGCGCCTGAAGCCCGTGGCGCACCTGGCCCTGCTGACGTCGCTGTGTTTCATGATCTTCGTGCCAATGCCCTTGTTGCTGCACCTCGGGCACCCCGAGCGCGCATTCAATTCCACGATCACGCCGCACCTGACTTCCGCGATGGCGATGTTCGGCTTTTTCGCCAGCTTCTACGTCGGCCTGCTGATCCTCGAAGGCTGGTTCGCGTACCGTCCCTTCATCGTGGAGCAGGCACAAAAGAGAACCGGGGTGCTCGGACTTTTCTATCGCGTGCTCACCCTCGGTTCCCATGACGTGTCCGAGCATGCCATGCGCTACGACAGGAAGTGGATCTTCGCGCTGGCCGTGATCGGCATCCCCGCCGCCCACGGCCTGCACGGCTATGTCGGCTTCATGTACGGCTCGCTCAAGTCGCGTGAATGGTGGTCGTCCGACCTGATGCCGGTCATCTTCCTTTTTTCGGCGATCATCTCCGGGGTCTCCCTGCTGGCGGTGCTCTACGTGCTGTCGTGCAAATTGCGCAGGATTCCGGTCGACCTGGCCTGCCTCAAGGGACTCGCCTACACCATCTGGGCCTTCATCATGGTCGCCCTGGTGCTCGAAGGACTCGAATTCGCCAACATCGTGTACAAGGCCCGTGAAGGGGTCGAAATGATCATGCAGTACGTCACCGGCCCACTGCTGATTCCGTATTTCATCCTGCAGTTCGCCATCGGCGCCATCACGCCGTTCCTCTGGCTGTCCTACATGATCTGGCGCGGCACCACGGGCAAGGCCCTGGTCGTCGGCGTGAGCGTGTGCGCGGCGCTGGTGCTGTTCTCGGTATTCATGATGCGCTGGAACGTGGTGATCGGCGGCCAGGAAATCTCCAAGACCGGCAAAGGGCTGCTGTCGTACCACATGCCGCTGTTCGGCAAGGAAGGTGCGCTGGCGGCGATCGCGTTGACGCTCGCGCCGCTCGCCCTGTTGTTCGGGCTGACCCGGCTGTTTCCGCCCTGGGAAGAAAAAGTCAAACTGACCGAGGCGCCGGGCCACTGAACGGAATGTCGGGCTGGCGACAACCCCGCCAACCACGCGTGCCCGATTCACCTGGGCAAGAAGTCCGTGTTTGCCCGGCCGTGAAAGGGGCTCCGTCGGTCACGGCGGGGCCGCCGACCCACTTGCGTCAAGTACGCCGCACTCTAGGAGTTTTCCTAAGGCTAAGTTGCGCGGGTTCCGATATCGCCCCGCCTCAGCCGATTCCAGAATCAAGCCACAGGTAGATGGCGCCACGCCTCTCCTGGGCAGTAACGCCTTCCATACAGCAGGCAGCGCTGCCGCGCGTTGAGGTGGGTCAAAGGTGGACCGAATGAAGAAACACCCGACCTCCACGGGCCCCTGGCGCCGTCGCTTGAAGAGTTAAGAAAGGCACGTCATTACGACGTTACGGAGTCGCATATGAAACTCAAGTTGGTACGGTACGGGACAGCGGCGATGGCCGCTATCGCCTTGGCCCTGGCGGGCTGCGGCGGCGGAGGAGGCGGAGGCACGGACACGGGCACCAGTTCCCCGGGTGACCCGCAGGCGGCGCTCGCGTCCGCGGCTGCGCTGCCGTCGAACGACACCTCGAGCAACCCGACGGCAGGGTTCTCGGTGCTGCAGGCAGCGGGCGTGCCCGCCGTCACGGTGAACAGCCCCCCGAAGGTGAACTTCGCGGTCTTTTCGGACGGCAAGGTCGTCCCCAGCGTCGTGCTGGGCAGTGTCAGCTTCTCGCTGGCCAAGCTTGTGCCCGGCACCAACGGCGACCCGGACAAGTGGGTCAATTACGTGTACCGCACGGAAACTGCAGCGGCAGGCGTCGGCCCGAACGGGACGCCCGCACTGGCGAGCGCGAAGCAGGCCACGACCGATCCGAAGCTGACCGGCACGGCCGCGGCGACGCAGCTGGTGTACAACCCCTCCGGCTATTACACCTACACGTTCTCGACCGACATCAAGGATCCGACGAAGACGAACAACGTCGCCTTCGAGCCGAGTCGCACGCATCGGATCGTCATCCAGATGGCGTACAAGAATGCGGGCGGCGCCACCGTACTGGTGAATCCGTACTTCGACTTCACCCTCGACGCCAACGGCAACTCGGTTCCGGCCACGGCAGCGCAGACGCGCAAGATGGTCGATATCGACAGCTGCAACTCCTGCCACGACAAGCTCGCGTTGCATGGCGGCGGCCGGGTGGACACGCAATTCTGCGTGACCTGCCACAACAGCGGCACCACCGACGCGAACAGCGGCAACGTGCTGATCCTGGCCACCATGGTCCACAAGATCCACTCGGGCCGGGCACTGGCCGAAGAGGGTGAGCATTACACGATCTGGGGCTTCAACAACTCCAAGAACGACTATTCCGAAGTCGGCTTCCCGCAGCCCACGCGCAATTGCGTCAAGTGCCATGATGGCGCGAACCCGAAGACACCGCAGGGCAACAACTGGAAGACCAGCCCCAGCAAGGAAGCTTGCCTGAGCTGCCACCAGTCGGGTTCGACCAGCACCTGGTACGCCAGCCACATCACCACACTGAAGCTTGGCGCCTCCGCCGACGCGGTCTCGAACTCCACCTGCTCTTCGTGCCACGGTGCCAGCAGCCAGTTCAGCCCGGAACGGGTGCACTGGGTGCAGGAACTGGCCAATGCAGCGCTGTACCAGGGCAAGATCGAAACCGTGACCCTCAAGAAAGCCGCCACGGCAACGGCCACGGGCCTGCTGACGGTGAAGTACGCTGTCGTGAACCCGGCCACCGGCGCCGCCTACGACCTGCGCGAAGGCTGCTCCGCCACTGCGACCACGGACTCCGCTGGTGCTTCGATTGTCGGCTGCAACACCAACTACCGTTGGGACGCTGTGCTTCCGCCTAACCTGCCAACCGCCCCGCAGGACAAGTTCGGTACGTTCTCGCTGCAAGTCGGCGCTGAAACGCTGGCTGGCGTGACCACGGACGACGTGACGGCGAACGGAGCCGGCTGGGCCGCCTACCGCGGCAAGGACGACGGCACCCATCACTACACCGCCGACATCGTGATTCCCGCCGGCGCCAAGGGCAATGCCCGCGTGCTGATGACGGGTTCCGTCGCGGAGCGCCGCATCGACCCGGTCAGCCGTGCCGCAGTCGGCGCCGTGCCGCCCAAGGTGATGACAGACCTCGCCTTCGTGCCCGTCAAGAACGCGATCTACGAAGTCAACCCGGCCACCGGGGCGGCCTCCACGGCTCCGCGCCGCCAGCTCGTGAGCAACGACAACTGCAACAACTGCCACGCCATCCTCGGTTTGCCGACCAGTGCTGGTCAGGAGCCCGGCTTCCACAAGGGTGTGCGCAACAACTCCGAAGGCTGCGCGATCTGCCACAACGCCAACCAGGCGGGCAGCTACACGCTGATGACGGACGGCAGCACAGGCCCGGTCGCCGGCGACAGCCAGCTGCTGCCCGCGGACAACACCAGCTCGTTCTTGCACGAGTCGTACCAGGCCAAGCGGTTCATCCACGGCATCCACGGCAAGGAGAAACGCACCTATCCGTTCACGCACTGCATGAACGTGGGCGGCGAGTACAACGTCGATGGCACCAACAAGGTTGCCGGCGGACCGGCACTCGGCCCGGACACCTGCATCAACCAGTTCCCGGGCTCGACCGACAACTTCACCGCGGAAGTGGCCTACCCCGGACACCTGTCGGACTGCGCGAACTGCCACGTGAACGACTCCTGGAAGCAGGACCGTAGCGTGCTCGGTTCCGTGGTCTTCAAGCAGACTGGTGTAACCGACCCGCTGGGGTGGCAAGTGATCTCGCCGAAGGCGGCGACTTGCACGGGCTGCCATGACTCCAAGGCGGTGCGCACGCACGTGACGACGGTGGGTGGCGCGGCCTTCGGAACGAAGACCCAAGGCAATCTGCTGCTGGACGGCCAGGTGTTCGAGGCGTGCCAAGGATGCCACGCACCCGGCAGCGCGATCGGCGTGGACGTGGTTCACAAGCCGTAAGAGAAGAACCAGTAGTACTGCCGCCGCAGTGGAAATTAAGATGGATGGGGCCTGGCCGGCGGGCCGGCCCCATTTGTGATCCGGGACGAACCAAGGAGATTTGACGTGAACAATTCGTGGCTCAGAAGGGGCGCGGCTATCGTGTTCGCGCTGGCGGTGGCCGGCTGCGGAGGCGGCGGAGGCGGCGGCGACACCGGTGCCGGCACAACGCCGGCGCCCTCGGGCAGTGTGAAGGAGGCCTTGGACAAGGCTGCCGCAACTGCCGCGAACGACACTTCCGTCAATTCTTCCGCATCATTCACGGCGGTCCAGGACGCTGGAATATCCGCGGTGACCGTCAAAAGCCCACCGAAGGTGAACTTCGCCGTCTTTTCGGATGGCAAGGTGGTTCCCAGCGTCGCGATCGGGAGCGTCAGCTTCGCGATCGCGAAACTGGTTCCCGGCACCAATGGCAATCCGGACCAATGGGTGAATTACGTCTACCGTACCCGGGCCGCTGCCACGGCAAGCTCGACAGGCACTTACACGCCGGCGGTAATGGCCACGTTGAGCACGCCTAAATTCGCAACCGCGACGCAGGCGTTCACCGATCCGAAGCAGACCGACGCGACCTTGCTCGCGTCGCAACTGGTGTACAACCCGGATGGCTACTACACCTACACGTTCAAGACCGACATCAAGAACACCGCTCAGACGAACGGTGTCGTTTTCGAGCCGAATCGCACCCACCGGGTCGCGATCCAGCTGAGCTATTTGAACGCCGCCGGCCAGATGGTGCGCGTCAATCCCTATTTCGATTTCACCGTCGATGCGAACGGGAATTCGGTGGCAGTCACCGACCCCACCAAGACCCGCAAGATGACGGACGTCGGCTCCTGCAACGGCTGCCATCAGAAGCTGGCCGCACACGGCGGCGGCCGCGTAGACACGCAGTTCTGCGTGATGTGCCACAACCCCAGCACCGTTGACCCAAATAGCGGCAATACCCTGACTCTCGCGACCGTGGTGCACAAGATCCACGCCGGCAAGCGGCTGGAAGCGGCCGGCGAGCCGTTCACCATCCGCACCGACGACTTTTCCGACATCGGCTTCCCGCAGGACCTACGCAACTGCACGGTCTGCCACTCCGGCGCGAACCCCAAGACGCCGCAGGGCGACAACTGGAAGACCAAGGCCAGCAAGCAGGCCTGCCTCACCTGCCACGTGAACGGGCCGACGTCCGACTGGTACAAGGTCCACACGCTGTTCGCGAGCAACCAGGATCCGCATGTGCTGAGCGACCAGGCCTGCGTAGGCTGCCACACGCCCGGCACCGCGATCGCTCCCGAGCGCGTGCACTTCAACCAGGCACAGGCCGACGCCGCGTTCTACAAGATGAATATCGAGAGCGCCGTGTACGACCCGGCGGCCCGCGTGGTGAACGTCAAGTACTTCCTGTCGAATCCCACGAACGGCAATGCACCTTTCAACT
>JAGRPN010000448.1 GCA_019449555.1 Ramlibacter sp. | reverse complement strand
GAAAACGAGTTGCTCAAGACCCCGAACCTGGGTCGCAAGTCGCTCAACGAAATCAAGGAAGTTCTTGCTTCGCGTGGCCTCACGCTGGGCATGAAACTGGAGAGCTGGCCCCCGGCGGGGCTGGACAAGCGTTAAGTCAACAAGGTGAGAACAAGGCTGCGGTCGCAGCCTTGAACCTCTGGTACCTGATCCGGCCAGGGGCATTTATAAGGAAAGGAAAGCACCATGCGTCACGGCCACGGCCTTCGTAAACTCAACCGCACGAGCGAGCACCGCCTCGCCATGCTGCGCAACATGATGAACTCGCTGCTCCAGCACGAGGTCATCAAGACCACGGTCCCCAAGGCCAAGGAACTGCGCCGCGTCGTCGAACCCATGATCACGCTGGCCAAGGAGCCGACGGTCGCCAACAGGCGACTGGCGTTCGACCGCCTGCGCGATCGCGACATCGTGACCAAATTGTTCAGCGAACTCGGCCCGCGGTACCAGGCGCGCCCGGGCGGCTACACCCGAATCCTGAAGATGGGTTTCCGCGTCGGCGACAACGCCCCGATGGCGCTGGTGGAACTGGTTGATCGTCCCGAGCCCACTCCCGCCGAAGCCCCTACAGCCGAATAACTTTTGCGCGCCAGCGTATAATTCAAACAACGACGCGCGATGGAGCAGCCTGGTAGCTCGTTGGGCTCATAACCCAAAGGTCGCAAGTTCAAATCTTGCTCGCGCAACCAACATGACAGCGGTCTTCGCTGTCAGCAAAACGCCCACTCGACAGTGGGCGTTCTTGTTTGTGCCCCGCCTGCGAGTAGCCCATCTGTAGCCATGGAGTGCTGCGCCTTCAGGTTTGAGCATTCATCGGCTGTTCTCCGGCACCGGGCCGACACGCACGCGCCCGTCGACCGCGCAGACGGAGTCGGCGTAACCGAGCACTGGGTTCAGGTCCAACTCTTCGATCATCGGCAGGTCGGACAACAGCATCGACAGGCGCTGCAACAGCGTTACGAGCGCCTCCCTGCACACCCCCGGCTGCCCCCGCACGCCGCGCAGCAATGCCTTGGCACGGATTCCATCCAGCATCGATTCAGCCTCCGGTGCGCTCAAGGGGCCGAGCTTGAAGACGACGTCCTTCAGCACTTCCACGTGAATGCCCCCCAGGCCAAACATCAGCAGGTGCCCGAGGGTACCGGACCTGGTGGCCCCGACGATCAGCTCCTGCCCGGCGGGCATGAATTTCTGCACCATGAACCGCAGCGGGCCGAGATGCGCCAGCCGCTGCTGCATGTCCCGCACGGCGGCGCGCACCGCGGCGGCATCACGCAGGTTGACCGCCACGCCGCCGACATCGCTCTTGTGGCTGGCCATCGGTGAGTCGATCTTCAACACCACCGGTAGTCCAATGCGCTCGGCCGCCGCCACTGCGGCGTCCGCGCTGTCGGCCATCGCCCAGTCGGCGAGCGGGATGCGATAGCACTCGAACAACGTGGCCACTTCGTCCGCGGCCAGCACGGTGCGCCGTGCGCGCTGCGCGGCAGCGATCACCTTGCGCGCCCGAGCCGCGTCGACGTCATCGAAAACTTGCGGCGCGGCGCACGGGCGCGCGCGCAGGACGCCGTAGCGGTGCAAGGCACCCAAGGCGCGCGCGGCTTCGCCGGGGTAGCCATAGCATGGCACGCCGCCCTCGAGCAGGATGCGCTGCGTGACGCGAAAGCGCTCCTGGCTCAGGTCGGTCATCAAGTTGCAGACCAGCGGTTTGCAGCGACGCTGGTTGACTGCCACGATTTCGCGCGCAATCGCCTGCGTGTCGGTGAACGAGGGCGTGACGAAGTTCACGTACAGCGCATCGATCGCATCGTCCTCGAGCAGCACTTCGAGCGCCTGGCGGAAGTGCTCTGCGCCAGCGGTCGCGATGACGTCCACCGGGTTCTCGAGCGCCGCTTGCGGCAACAGGGCGGCGCGCAGCCGCGCGACCGACGCTTCGCCGAGCGTGGGCACTTGCAGACCGATGGACACCAGCACGTCCGTGGCTATGACCGCCGGGCCGCCGGTGTTGGTGAGGATCGCCACGCGCGGGCCTCGGGGAATCGGCTGGCTCGCAAAGGCCATCGCTGCACGGATCAGTTCGCCTTCATCGCTGAAGCCAAGGATGCCGGCCTTCTCGAAGATCAGTTCAGTTGCGATGTCGACGCCGGCCAGCGAACCCGTGTGCGAGGACGCGGCCTTCGCGCCCTGCTCGGTGCGGCCGGCTTTCATCGCCAGCACCGGTTTGCGCGCTGCGACGTCGCGCGCGACCTCGTAGAACGCCTTCGGGTCGGCGAAGCCCTCCGTGTACAGCAGGATGGCGCGGGTGCCGGCGTCGTCGCCCCAGTAACGCAGGATCTCGGCGATCGAGATGTCGCAGGCGTTGCCGTTGGAGGCGTACATGCGCAACCCGACGCCGAGGTCGGCCAGACTCTGCAGCATGAACCCGCCGACGCCGCCACTCAAGGCGGCGAGCGAAATCGACCCGGCCTGCGGCAGCGTGTTGGTGAAGTTGCAGTAGGCGCGATGGGCCGGGTCGGTATTGATGATGCCTTGGCAGTTCGGCCCCAGCACGCGGATGCCGTGGCGCCGCGCCTCGGCCAGGAAGGCGTCCTGCAGGCGTTCGCCCTCGGCGCCGATTTCCTTGAAGCCGCCGGAGTTGATGATCACCGCCCGGACACCCTTGCGGCCGCATTCGGCCATGGCGCGGGGCACCTGGGAGCTCGGAATGATGATATGCGCCAGGTCCACCGGTCCGGGAATGGCGTCCAGGCTGGGATAGGCCTTCAGGCCGCAGATCTCCGTGGCCTTGGGGTGCACCGGATACTTGGCGCCGACGTAGCCGAACGCCTGCAGATTGGCGACCACCGAGTGGCCGACCGAATGCTCGCGCGCGGACGCGCCGATGACGGCGACCGAGCGCGGCTTGAACAGGGCGTCCAGCGCATCCGGCATCACACCCGCTCCATCAACTGCTCGACGAACGCCTCGACGTTGATCTTCATCTGTTCGTCGGAGACGCAGCGCAGGTCGTTCAGGTCGCCCGACAGCACGAGCGACGGGATGCCGGTGCGCGCCTCCAGGCGTTGCGGCAGGCCATAGCGGTTGTTCGAATTGTAGGGACAGGTCTTGGCATCGTGGTAGATGATGCCGTCCACCTGGAATCGGCTCTGCATGTCCTGCAGGTACTGCTCCTTGTATTTCTCGGAGCGCACGATGAAGAGTTCAAGGTAGGCGCGCGCCATGCTGCGGAAGGGGTCGGCGCCGTCGAAGGCCGGAAAGACCCAGCTGCTGCAGTACGTGGAGGCGAGCACGCTGGCACCGAGCTCGGCGAACAGCTCGGAGTGCTGGCGCAGCCGGCCCCACACCGGCATGCCTTCCCAGTACAGGCGCAGCTTCTCGCCCTCGACCGCTGGCACGCCGTCGGCGATGCGCTGGCGCAGTTCGGCCAGCAGTACCCGGTAGTAGTCGATGGCCTGCTGGGTGCCGCGCAGGCAGACCGCCGGACCCATGTGGATGGTGCCGTCGAAGAAGGTGAACGGCGTCGGTGAGTGTTTCGCGGTTTCGAGCACGTCCTTCCACACTTCGCTGCACGCGCGCGAGCGCGTCACCGTTTCCCGCAGGCGGTCGATGTCGAGCCTGGACCCGCTGATCGTCTCCAGCGTGGGCACCAGCGCCTGGATCTGGCGCGCGACGTCGTCGACGAGGCTTTCCGTGACGTCGACGACGTTCTTCGGGCTGGAGATGCCGATCGCGGGCACGCCGAGTTCCTTGGCGTACCAGCCGAACCAGTCCTGCACATCGCGGCACTGGTTGGTGTTGTAGACCAGCACATCGGGGCGTGGCACCTGGGTGATGCCGGGATATGCCTTCGACAGGGGCGTGGTCTTCTTGAGGTAGGCCCCGATGTCGGATGTGAGATACGAGCAGATGTCGGGCGAGTAGCCGACCGCATTGGCCTCTGGAATCAGGTCCGTGGAGCGCCGTGTCGAACCGAGCATCGCACCATGGTTCTCGGGGAAGTGCACCTCGAAGTCCATCGCCCGCAGCAACTCGGCCGGGCCGACGCTGGTACACCAGGCCACCTTGCGAATGCGGGTGGTGGCGGCCTCGTTCAGGGAATAGAAGTAGTCGGCCATCATCCGGCCCATCAGGTCGGTGGCCTTGATCTTCTTGCGCGCCGCGGCGCCGGTCTGTGTCATGGCTGGTTTCCAGTATTGGTGGTGGCCTCGGCGCTGGCGCGCGGCTCGGCGGAATCACCGTCGCGGGCGAAGAGGGCGGCGCCGAGCGCGCCGACGAACTGCGGAAGCGCGGCCACCCGCACCGGCCGCTCGATCATCTCCGCCGTCATTTCGACCAGGTAGGGGTTGTGCGCGACCACGCCGCCGGTCATGACGACCTGCTCGGTCAGCGAGTCCATCTCCAGCACGCGCCGGATCACCGAATAGAACAAGCCCTTGACGATGTTGGTCACCGGGCGGCCGGCCCGGATGTTCTCCAGCACCTCGGTGGCGGAGAAGACGGTGCAGTAACTGCCGAGCTTGATCATTTCCGTGGCCTGCGCCGCCAGCGCGTTCAGCCCCTCGAGGGAAACATCGAGGCGGTTGGCCATTTCTTCCAGGAATGCCCCGGTGCCGGCGGCGCACTTGCGGTTCATCTTGAACGCCAAGCGCCGCCCCTGCGCATCGATCTTGATGATCTTGTTGTCCTGGCCGCCGATGTCGATGATCGTCACCGCCTCGGCGAAGCAGTGGTGGCTGCCGCGCGCGAGGCAGCCGATCTCCGTCTTGGTGTTGTCGGTGATGAAGCCCACCGTGCCGCGACCGTACCCGGTCGAAACGGCGGCGGCGATATCGCCGCGGCGCGCACCGGCCATCTCCAGTGCGGTGTTCAGGCACGCCTGCGCGGTCGCCGTGAAATCGATGCCGGACTTCTTCACCGCATGCCCGAGCAGTTGGCCGGCGGCGTCGATGACGGCCACTTTGGTGCGCGAGGCGCCCAGGTCGAGACCGACGAAGCAGGCGCCCTGCAAAGCGGCCGGGGGTGTGTTGGTCATACGTTGAACTTCAGGCGATACCAGCGGAGCGGCGATGGAAAGCAGTGGCCCCATCCGTCGCCAGTGTGTGCCGTCCACGGAGTGCCGGACAAGCAGTGATTTCAGAGGCATTGGTTAGGAAAGCTTGATAATGTGCCGGTGGCTCTCTCGCGTTTTTCGCTCCGGCAGATCGAAGCCTTTTCCGCCATCGCTGAACTGCATAGCTTCTCGGGCGCGGGCGAGCGTCTGGGGATGACCTCGTCCGCGATCAGCCAGTTGCTCGCGGAGCTGGAATCCATCCTGGGATTCCGCCTGTTCGACAGGACCACCCGGCGGGTGACGCTATCCAGTGCGGGCAGGGACTTTCTGGCCTCCGCGGAATCGGTTCTGAGGCATGCCCGCGCCGCGGAGATGGCCGCCGCGGACGTGCGCCAGCGCGCCGCGGGCGTCGTCAGGATCGGCGCACCACTCGTGCTGGCCTCCACCGCGATTCCCGCAGCGATTCGGGAGTACCTGATCGATCGTCCCAAGGTTGTGATCCGGATCCGGGACGTCGCTGTCGAGTCGCTCGTTGATAGTGTCGCCAGCGCTGACGTAGATCTGGCCGTGGGGCCTGACCGCGCGACGCCCGCTTCGGTGCAAAGCGATGTCGCGTTCGACAGCAGGTGGGTGCTCTGGTGCGCGCCATCCCATCCGCTCGCGTCGCTGAAGACCGTCAGGTGGAGCCGCTTGCGCGAGGTCTCGCTGGTCGCGGCCGGCCGAGACCATGAGCGCAGCGTCGCTCAAATGCTCGTCAACGCGCCGACGGATGCCCGCATCACGCCGGTCGATGTCGTCGGCAGTGTCACCACCGCGCTTGGGATTGCCTCGCAGGGCCTGGCCGCTACGTTGGCGCCAGCCTATGTCGGCGTGTTGGCCAGGCATTTCGGATTGGTCATGCGACGCGTGGTCGGCCCTGAAACCATCAGGCACGTTTGCGTCTACCGGTCGGCCGTGCGCGCCGTCTCGCCTGCGGCAGAAGGCTTCGCCGAGTTCTTGCTCGGCTGGCTGAAAAAATGGGAACCCGAAACAACCCGGGTGCGCGCACGCTAAGCCTTCTCCGTCCGCTCAGAAGCCCAGCAGATTCCGGCGCACGTTGAGCAGGTGCTCGACGGCTGCCTTCCTTGCTTGCGACTGGTCGCGATCCTTGAGCGCTTCGACCAGCCGCCGATGTTCCTTCTGGTATTCGGCGCGCCGCTCGGGCGTGACGCTGCGCTTCTTGAGCTTGCCCCACTCGCCTTCGGCCCGGACCTGGTTCATCAGCCTGAAAACGTTCGAGATGAACGTGTTGCGCGCGGCGTTCGCGATCACCTCGTGCAGCATGCCGTCCCAGTGCTCGAATTCTTCCAGCGTCGCGGCGGCTTCGGCCTTGCGGCAGCAGATTTCCATCTGCTCGAAATCTGCGGAGGTCGCATTGGCGATCACCATCTCGACGATCGCAGGCTCGAGCGCGAGACGCGCTTCCATCAATTCGGCCGGACTCGTGTGCCGTACCGGATCCCCGTTGGCCAGGCCCTTGACGGCGGACGGCGCGCGCTCGGTGACGTAGGTGCCGCTGCCCACTGTCTGGCTGATGAGGTCCAGGTCCTTCAACTCCTGCAGCACCTTGCGCACGACCGCGCGGCTGACGTTGAACTGTTCGCTGAGCGACCGCTCGGGCGGCAGCCGGTCGCCCGCGCGCCACTGGCCTGATTGCAGGCTCTCGAGGATGAAGCCGCGAAGGGTCGAAGAAGTGTTCACGCTGGTCGAACGGGATGGCAGGTTGAACCAAATGGTACCAATTGCCCGCTGATTGGGCAAACCTCCGTCCCTCTGGGCTAACCTCTTGACCGGGTTCCGATTTTGCCTATGATCGGCCGATTGGTTTTTATTGGGTAGATTCCCAACCAATATTGTCATCCGATTCCCGGGGTCACGATGCGGGCGGCCCGCCCGCGCACAGGAGAAGTCATTGCGTATTGCAACGTATGTACAAGACGGCAAGCGTCAGGTCGGCCTGGTTCACGCGGACGGCCAGCAGATCACGCCATTCAGGCTTTCGCCGGAGGCCGCGCGACGGGGCGCGCAGTCCCTGATCGAAGCCGTCGCTTCGGGCCGTGAGCTGCCCCCGCTCGAAGCGCGCAGCGTGCCTGTTTCGTCGGTGAAGCTCGAAGCGCCCCTGCCGCTGCCGCGTCGCAACCTGTGGTGCGCGGGGCGCAACTACCACGCGCACGCGAAGGAATTGTCCGCGTCCGTGTTCAAGGACAACGATGCCAATGCCGAGTCATGGGCGATCGTTTTCACCAAGGTGCCCGAGTCCGTGGTCGGGCCGTACGACAACGTGCAATTGCCCGGCGCCGCCATTTCGGAGCAGATCGACTATGAAGCGGAACTCACGGTGGTGATCGGCAGGGGCGGCAAGAACATCACGCGCGCCGATGCGATGAGCCACGTGTTCGGCTACACGATCATCAACGACGTGACGGCCCGCGACGTCCAGATGCGCCATCAGCAGTGGGATATGGGCAAGTCGTTCGACACCTTCTGCCCAATGGGGCCGTGGATCGTCACCGCCGATGAACTGGACGGCACGAAAACACGCGTGCGCTGCTGGGTCAACGGCGAGCTGCGCCAGGATGCCCGCACCGAGAACATGATTTTCGATATCCCGACGCTGATCGAGACGGTTTCGCGCGGCATCACCCTGTATCCCGGGGACTTGATCGCCACCGGCACGGCGGCGGGCGTCGGCATGGGTTTCAAGCCGCCGAAATACCTGAAGTCGGGCGACGTCGTGCGCATGGAAATCGACGGGATCGGCTCGATCGAGAACCGTTTCGTCTGAGGCCCGGGCGGCTCGGCGACAGCGGACCACCAAAACCCAAGGAGACAGCAGCATGAAACTCTTCCGACCCGTCCTGAAGCTGGTCCTGGGCGCGATCGCGTTCACGTCGGCCTTTGCGTTCGCGCAGGGCGACTACCCCAATCGAGCCGTCAAGATCATCGTGCCGTTCGCGGCCGGGGGCCCGGCCGACATCTACGCCCGCTTCGTCGCCCAGCGCCTCTCGGCCGAGCTGAAGCAGCCGTTCGTGGTGGATGATCGCCCCGGCGCGGGCTCGGTCATCGGAACGGATGCCGTGGCCAAGTCGGCGCCCGACGGCTACACGTTGCTGATGATGTCGAACACCCACACGGTGAACGAAACGCTGGTGCCGAACAAGCCGTTCAAATTGATGGACGATTTCGTCGGCATCGCGCCGGTCAACTACTCCGACCTGATGCTGGTGATCCATCCCTCCGTGCCGGCGAAGACGCTGCCCGAACTGATCGCGCTGGCCAAGTCCAAGCCAGGCAAGCTCAATTACGCGTCGTCGGGCACTGGCACGCCCTACCACATGGCCGGCGAGTTGTTCAAGCACCTGGCGGGCGTCAACATCACGCACATCCCCTACAAAGGCAGCTCGGGCGCGCGCACCGACGTGGTCGGCGGGCAGGTGGACATGATGTTCGATGCGGTGACCACGATGGCGCCGATGGCCAAGGACGGCAAGGTGCGCGGACTGGCGACCAGCGGCAAGACGCGCAACGCGATCACGCCTGACCTGCCCACGGTCGCGGAGTCGGTGCCCAAGTACGAGGCGACGATCTGGCTGGGCTTCATGGCCCCCAAGGGCACGCCGCCGGACATCGTGAGCAAGCTCAATGCCGCGATCCGCAAGATCGTGAACCAGCCGGATGTGAAGACCAACTGGGGCGCGCAAGGCGCCGTTCCCATGTCGATGACGGTCGCCCAATTCCAGCAATTCCTGAAGGACGACATCGCCAAATGGGCTCCCATCGTCAAGGCGTCCGGAGCCAAAGCCGATTGAGTGCTCCGTGCTGAGCGAGATCGCGTTCTCCCTGAACGGGCGAGCTACCGCCGTTCAGGTCGAGCCCGGCCGCACGCTGCTGGACGTCCTGAGGAACACGCTCGCTCTGAAGGCGACGCGCCAGGGTTGCGGCCTGGGCCAGTGCGGCGCCTGCACCGTGCTGCTGGATGAGCGCGCGGTGTCCTCCTGCGACACGCCGATGTGGTCGGTGGCGGGCAAGGAGGTCACCACGCTGGAAGGCCTGGGCACCCCCGAAGCACCGCACCCGTTGCAGCGGGCGTTCATCGAAGAGCAGGCGATGCAGTGCGGTTACTGCACCAGCGGGCTATTGATGGCCGCCGCCGCGCTCCTGAAGCGCATCCCGCAGCCGTCGGAGGACGACATCCGGCAGGCGCTGGAAGGCAACCTCTGCCGCTGCGGCGTGCACAACCGGGTAGTGCGGGCCGTCAGGAAGGCCTCGGCATGACGGCGCCGCCGGTTCCCGAGAGCCTGAAGCGGCATCCGCGGCTCGGGCAGTGGCTCGGCGTCGGCGTGGACGGACGCATCCGTGCCTATACGGGCAAGGTCGACATCGGCCAGGGCATCTCGCACGCGCTGCGCCTGATCGTCGCGGAAGAACTGGCAGTCGCCCCGGCCCAGGTGGAGATGGTGCGTGCCAGCACCGCCGCCAGTCCCGATGAAGCGGTGACCTCCGGCAGCCTCTCGATCCAGCATTCCGGCGCCGCGTTGCGCTTTGCCGCCGCGCACCTGCGCGAGCTGTGCCGCACGCGCTGCGCCCAGACCTGCGACGCCCGGCCGGAGGCGGTGCGCCTGGAGGACGGCACGTTCAGTGTCGATGGCACCGAGTTCCAGGCCGGCTACCTCCATCTGGTGGACGACGTCATGCTGGCCGCCGCCGTCGACCCGTCGCACTTGCGGCCACGCGGCGCGAAGGATGCGACTCGCGGCCACGTGCCCCGACCCGACATCGAGCAGAAGGTGTTCGGGCAGTTCGAATACATCAACGACATGGTGTTGCGCG
>JAGRPN010000447.1 GCA_019449555.1 Ramlibacter sp. | reverse complement strand
TGCGGCCAGTGCACGCCGTGCCGCGAAGGCACCGGCTGGCTATGGCGCGTGGTGGACCGCATTCACAACGGCCACGGCAAGCCCAGCGACCTGGACCTGCTCGATAACGTGGCCGACAACATCATGGGCCGCACGATCTGCGCGCTCGGCGACGCCGCGGCGATGCCGGTGCGCGCCATGCTCAAACATTACCGCCATGAGTTCGAGGCCTTGATCAAGCGCCCGAACCTGCCCACCTCCGACGGCGCGCAGCCCGTGCCGGCGGGCGCCAGGGGCTGATCAGGAACAAACCTATGATTGAGATCCAACTCGACGGCCAGAAGGTGGAGGTCACCGAAGGCAGCATGATCATGCATGCGGCCGAAAAGGCGGGCACCTACATCCCCCATTTCTGCTACCACAAGAAGCTTTCGATCGCGGCCAACTGCCGCATGTGCCTGGTGGAGGTGGAGAAGGCGCCCAAGCCGATGCCGGCCTGCGCCACGCCCGTCACCAAGGGCATGGTCGTTCACACCAAGAGCGAAAAGGCCCTGAAGGCCCAGCAGTCGGTGATGGAGTTCCTGCTGATCAACCATCCGCTGGACTGCCCGATCTGCGACCAGGGCGGCGAGTGCCAGTTGCAGGACCTCAGCGTCGGCTACGGCGCAGGCGCTTCGCGCTACGAGGAAGAAAAGCGCGTCGTGCTGCACAAGGACGTGGGCCCGCTGATCTCGATGGAAGAGATGAGCCGCTGCATCCATTGCACGCGCTGCGTGCGCTTCGGCCAGGAGGTGGCCGGCGTGATGGAGCTGGGGATGATCCACCGGGGCGAACACGCGGAGATCACCACGGTGCTCGGCGACACGGTCGATTCCGAGGTGTCGGGCAACATGATCGACCTGTGCCCGGTCGGCGCTCTGCTGTCCAAGCCGTTCCGCTACAAGGCCCGCAATTGGGAACTCGCCCGGCGCAAGTCGGTGAGCCCGCACGATTCCACCGGTGCCAACCTGATCGTCCAGGTCAAGAACAACAAAGTCATGCGCGTGCTGCCGCTCGAAAACGAGCAGGTCAACGAATGCTGGCTGGCCGACCGCGACCGCTTCTCCTACGAAGCGCTCAACAGCGACGAACGCCTGACACGGCCCATGCTCAAGCAGGGCGGCGACTGGCGCGAGGTCGATTGGCAGACCGCGCTGGAGTACGTGGCCAATGGCCTGAAGCAGATCAAGGCGGAACACGGCGCGCAAAGCATCGGCGCGCTGGTCAGCCCGCACAGCACCGTCGAGGAGCTGTACCTCGCCGGCGCATTGATGCGCGCCCTGGGCAGCGAGAACATCGACTATCGCCTGCGCAACGCGCAGTTCCCCCAGGCCGAAAGCGTGCGCTGGCTGGGCACCTCCATCGCGTCATTGTCGGACCTCGAGCGCGCGCTCGTGATCGGCTCCAACCTGCGCAAGGACCATCCGCTGTTCGCGATCCGGATCCGTGCGGCGGTGCGCAAGGGCGCGGCGGTGTCCGTGATCCACGACATCGCCAACGACTGGGCGATGTCGATCGCCCAGAGCGTCATCACGCCGGCCGGCAGCTGGGTGCAGGCGCTGGCCGACGTCGCTGCTGCCGTGGCTTCCGAAAAGGGCGTGGCGGCGCCCGCGCAAGGCAAGGCCAGCGACGCTGCCAAAGCCATCGCGCAGTCGCTGCTCGGCGGCGAACGCAAGGCCATCCTGCTGGGCAATGCCGCGGCGCATCACGCGAATGCATCGAGCCTGCTGGCGCTGGCCAACTGGATCGGCGCCCAGACCGGCGCGACCGTGGGCTACCTGACCGAAGCCGCGAACACGGTAGGTGCGCAGCTGGCCGGCGCGCTGCCGGGGGCCGGCGGTCTGAATGCGGGCCAGATGCTCGGCGGTTCGTTGAAAGCGGTGATCCTGTTGAACAACGAGCCGGAGTTCGATTCGGCGGCGGGCGCCAAGGGCGCCGCCGCGCTGTCGAAGGCCGCCATGGTCGTGACCCTCAGCCCGTTCAAGGCGAACCTGGAACTGAGCGACGTGCTGCTGCCGATCGCGCCGTTCACCGAAACCCCGGGCACCTTCGTGAACGCCGAGGGCCGGGTGCAAAGCTTCCATGCCGTCGTCAAGCCTATGGGCGAGACGCGGCCCGCGTGGAAGGTGCTGCGGGTGATCGCGAACCTGCTGGGTCTGCCGGGCTTCGAGTTCGAAGCGGCACAGGACGTGCTGGTCGCCGCTCGCGGGGCGCAGGACGCGCAGGCCGGGTTCGTGCAAGGCGGCAAATTGAACAACGCGACCTCGGCCGCGGTCGACACCTCGGTCGCCGCCGGCAAGCCGGTGACGGCCGCGATCTACCAGCTGGACGGCATCGTGCGGCGCGCGCCGGCGCTGCAGTTGACCGCGGACGGCCGCGCCGGCCGCGTGTATGACGAGGCCAGGGCGGGCGCGCCGGCTCAGCGCGCGAAGGTCCCTGCGGGGGACGATGCACTGCAAGCTAGCGTGGGAGCGTAATCATCATGATCGACCAGATCTACGGCTTCGGTAACGGCCTGATCAATGCGGGCTGGTGGACCGGCGCGGCCTGGCCCACCGCGTGGGCGCTGATCAAGATCGTCGTGCTGGTGGCCCCGCTGATGGGCGCGGTCGCGTACCTCACGCTGTGGGAGCGCAAGGCGATCGGGTTCACCCAGATCCGCCTCGGCCCCAACCGCATCGGCCCGTCCGGGTTGCTCCAGCCGATCGCCGACGCGGTCAAGCTGATGACCAAGGAATTGATCCTGCCCACGGTCGCGAACAAGGGCCTGTTCTACCTGGGTCCGATCATGACCATCATGCCGGCGCTCGCGGCCTGGGTGGTGATCCCCTTCGGGCCGGAGATCGCGTTGTCCAACGTCAACGCCGGCCTGCTGCTGCTGCTTTCGATCACGTCGATGGAAGTCTACGGCGTGATCATCGCGGGCTGGGCCTCGAACTCGAAATACGCTTTCCTCGGGGCATTGCGTGCCTCGGCGCAGATGGTGAGCTACGAGATTGCCATGGGCTTCGCCCTGGTGGTGGTGCTGATGGTCGCCGGCAGCATGAACATGACCGACATCGTCATGAGCCAGGCCCGGGGCATGGGCGTGAACGCGGGCCTGAACTTCCTGTCGTGGAACTGGCTGCCGCTGCTACCGATCTTCCTGGTGTATTTCATCTCCGGCCTGGCGGAAACCAACCGCCACCCGTTCGACGTCGTGGAAGGCGAATCGGAGATCGTCGCCGGCCACATGATCGAATATTCGGGCATGAGCTTCGGCCTGTTCTTCCTGGCCGAGTACGCCAACATGTGGCTGGTGTCGATCCTGGCCACCACCATGTTCCTGGGCGGCTGGCTGCCACCGTTCGCGTTCCTGGACTTCATCCCCGGATGGATCTGGCTGGGCCTCAAGACCTTCGCGCTCGTCACCGTGTTCCTGTGGGTTCGCGCCTCTTTCCCGCGCTATCGCTACGACCAGATCATGCGCCTGGGCTGGAAGATCTTCATCCCGGTGACGCTGGTCTGGCTGGTCGTCGTCGGCCTGTGGATCCAGACCCCCTTCAACATCTGGAAGTAGATCGCAGAAGTATCACGCCATGTCTACCCAAACCTACGCACCGCAAACCGCCGCGCCCTTCTCGCTCAAGGACTTCCTGTCCAGCTTCATGCTGATGGAACTGTTCAAGGGCCTCGCCGTCACCGGCAAGTACGCCTTCAGCCGCAAGATCACGGTGCAGTTCCCGGAAGAAAAGACGCCGCTGTCGCCGCGCTTTCGCGGCCTGCATGCGCTGCGCCGCTACGAGAACGGCGAAGAGCGCTGCATCGCCTGCAAGTTGTGCGAGGCCGTCTGCCCCGCGCTGGCGATCACGATCGAATCCGACCAGCGCGCCGACGGCACGCGCCGCACCACCCGCTACGACATCGACCTGACCAAGTGCATCTTCTGCGGGTTCTGCGAGGAAAGCTGCCCGGTCGATTCGATCGTCGAGACCTCGATCCTGGAGTACCACGGCGAAAAGCGCGGCGACCTGTACTTCACCAAGGAAATGCTGCTGGCGGTCGGCGACCGCTACGAGCCCGAGATCGCCGCGATGAAGGCGGCCGACGCCAGGTACCGCTGATCCGCGGCGAAGACAGACAACCAAAGAACGACCATGGATATCCGAACCGGCTTCTTCTACCTGTTCTCCGCCGTACTGCTGTTCGCGGCCTTTCGCGTGATCACGGCCCGCAACCCGGTCTACGCAGTGTTGTTCCTGGTGCTCGCGTTCTTCCAGGCCGCCGCCATCTGGATCCTGCTCAAGGCCGAGTTCCTCGCGATCACGCTCGTGCTGGTCTACGTGGGCGCGGTGATGGTGCTGTTCCTGTTCGTTGTCATGATGCTGGACATCAACGTGGACAGCCTGCGGGCCGGGTTCTGGAAGCACTTCCCGCTCGCGGCGACCATCGGCGTGCTGATCGCGCTCGAGATGGCGGCGGTGCTGATGGGGGGCTTTCGCATCGGCGAGGAACCGCGCTCGGTGCCCGTCCAAGTCGTGCAGCAGGGCGTGCAGTTCTCCAACACGAAGGAGCTGGGCAAGCTGCTGTACAGCCAGTACCTGTATCCGCTGGAGGTCGCGGCGGTGCTGCTGCTGGTGGCGATCATCGCGGCGATCGCGCTCACGCTGCGCAAACGCAAGGGCACCAAATACACCAATTCCTCGGACCAGGTCCGCGTCCGCGCGCGCGACCGGCTGCGGATCGTCCAGATCGAGCCGACGCGCGTCGCCGAGCCCCAGGCTGCGGCCGTGGAGGTCAAGGCATGACACTCACTCTCGGACATTTCCTCTCGCTGGGCGCCATGCTGTTCGCGCTGGCGGTGATCGGCATCTTCCTGAACCGGCGCAACCTGATCGTGCTGCTGATGGCCATCGAGCTGATGCTGCTCGCGGTCAACACCAACTTCATCGCGTTCTCGTACTACCTGGGCGACATGCACGGCCAGGTGTTCGTGTTCTTCATCCTGACGGTGGCGGCGGCGGAGTCGGCCATCGGCCTGGCGATCCTGGTCCTGCTGTTCCGCAACAAGTCCAACATCAACGTCGACGAACTCAACATGCTCAAGGGCTGATCCTGCGCACCACACCACCATGAGCCAAACCCTCAACGCTTCCACCCTGCTCATCGTGCCGCTGGCCCCGCTGGCCGGCGCCGTGCTGACCGGGATCTTCGGCACCACGTTCGGCGGCAACTGGATCGGCCGGCGCCTGGCGCACACGCTGTGCATCCTGGGCGTGTTCGTGGCCTTCGTGATCTCGGCGATGACGCTCAAGTCCGTCGCGATCGACGGCGCGCGCTTCAACGGCACCATCTACGAGTGGATGGTGGTCGGCGGGCTGAAGATGGAAGTCGGGTTCCTCATCGACGGCCTCACGGCGGTGATGATGTGCGTGGTGAGCTTCGTCTCGCTGATGGTCCACATCTACACCATCGGCTACATGGAGGACGACGAGGGCTACAACCGCTTCTTCGCGTACATCTCGCTGTTCACGTTCTCCATGCTGATGCTCGTGATGAGCAACAACTTCCTCCAGCTGTTCTTCGGGTGGGAAGCGGTGGGCCTGGTGTCGTACCTGCTGATCGGCTTCTGGTACACCCGTCCGACGGCGATCTTCGCGAACCTGAAGGCGTTCATGGTGAACCGCGTCGGCGACTTCGGCTTCATCCTGGGCATCGGGCTGATCGCCGCGTATGCCGGCACGCTCGGGTATGCCGAAGCCTTCGCGAAGGCCGGTGAGCTGGCCAAGCTCGGCTTGCCCGGCACCCAGTGGATGCTGATCACGGTGATCTGCATCTGCCTGTTCATCGGCGCGATGGGCAAGAGCGCGCAGTTTCCGCTGCACGTGTGGCTGCCCGATTCGATGGAAGGCCCCACCCCGATCTCCGCGCTGATCCACGCCGCCACCATGGTGACGGCCGGCATCTTCATGGTCGCGCGCATGTCGCCGCTGTTCGAGCTGAGCGACGTGGCGCTGTCGTTCGTGATGACGATCGGCGCGATCACCGCCCTGTTCATGGGGTTCCTGGGCATCATCCAGAACGACATCAAGCGCGTGGTGGCCTATTCGACCCTTTCGCAGCTGGGCTACATGACGGTCGCCCTCGGCGCGTCGGCTTATTCGGTGGGCGTGTTCCACCTGATGACGCACGCGTTCTTCAAGGCGCTGCTGTTCCTCGCGGCCGGCTCCGTGATCATCGGCATGCACCACAATCAGGACATCCGCTGGATGGGCGGCGTGCGCAAGTACATGCCGATCACCTGGATCACATCGCTGCTGGGTTCGCTCGCGCTGATCGGCACGCCGTTCTTCGCGGGCTTCTATTCCAAAGACAGCATCATCGAGGCGGTGCACGCGAGCCACCTGCCCGGCCATACGTTCGCATATATCGCCGTGGTCGCCGGCGTGTTCGTCACGGCCTTCTACTCCTTCCGGATGTACTTCCTGGTGTTCCACGGCAAGGAGCGCTTCGACCAGAATCCCGAGGCGGCCCACAAGAAGCATTTCTCCGACGAGGAGCCCGACGTCCAGGGTCAGGCCGCCCACAAGGACGATCACGGCCACGGGCACCACGAGGAGCCGCACGAGTCGCCCTGGGTCGTGACCGCGCCGCTGTTGCTGCTCGCGTTCCCCTCGGTCGTGATCGGCTACCTCACCATCCAGCCGATGTTGTTCAGCGACCTGCTGAAGGACTCGATCATCGTCAATCTCGAGCGCCACCCCGCCATGGAGGAGCTCGCGAAGGAATTCCACGGCCCGCTGCAGATGGCGCTGCACGGGTTCCTCGGACTGCCGTTCTGGCTCGCCCTCGCGGGCGTCGTGCTGGCCTGGTACATGTACCTCGTGAATCCGAAGGTGCCCGCGCGCATCAAGTCGATGTTCCAGCCGGTCTATACCGTGCTCGAGAACAAGTACTACATGGACTGGTTCAACGAGAACGTCATCGCGCGCGGCGCGCGCCTGGTCGGCGTGGGCCTGTGGAAGGGCGGCGACGAAGGCGTCATCGACGGGGCGCTGGTCAACGGCAGCGCGCGAGGCGTGGCATGGGTGGCCGGCATCGTGCGCTGGTTCCAGACCGGCTACATCTATCACTACGCGTTCGGGATGCTGCTCGGGGTGATCCTGCTGATGAGCTATTTCGTCAGTTGGCCGATGCTGGTC
>JAGRPN010000446.1 GCA_019449555.1 Ramlibacter sp. | reverse complement strand
AGTATCTTCGCCTTCGCCTCGCGCGCCGCCCCGAGCGCCGAATTGCCTGCGATGAAGGTGGTGCGGCTCGCGTGCACGCCCACGTCCCACGGCGTGATGTCGGTGTCGTTGTTCACGACGGTGACGGCCGACATCGGCAGGCCAAGCTCCTCGCACACCAGTTGCGTGAGCACCGTCTCCGAGCCCTGGCCGATCTCCGAGGCGCCGGTAATCAGCGTGAGGTGCGCGAAATCGTCGAGCTTGAGGATCGTGCCGCAACCGTCCGACGGATAGATCTTGGCGCCGCCGCCCACGTGCAGCATCGACGCGATGCCGATGCCGCGCTTGAAGCGCCCGGGCTCGCGCTGGCGCGCCGCGTATTCGCGGTGCTTGCGCTGGAAGTCGCTGCGCTGCGCCGCCGTGCGCAGGCACTCCTGGAACCCGCAGCTGCGAAACACCATGCCCTGCCCCGTGACCTCGCCGGTCACCTGGGCGTTCTTCAGCCGAAACTCCAGCGGGTCGATGCCGAGCGCCTCGGCCATCTTGTCCATGTGCGCCTCGACCGCGAAGGTGGCCTGCAGGTTGCCGTAGCCGCGGAACGAGCCCGCGTACGGGTTGTTCGAGTACACGGCCACGGTGTGGTAATCGCAGTTCGGCACGCGGTACAGCGACGAGAAGGTCTGCATCATCACGAACGGCGTGGTCGCGCCCCAGGACGTGTACGCGCCGTTGTCGTGCAATGTGTGAACGCTGCGGAAGGTGAGCGTGCCGTCACGCTTGCAGCCCGAGCGCAGCGTGAGGCGCACCGGCTGGCGCGTCGGCGACGCGACGAACTCCTCCTCACGGTTGAACACCAATTTCACGGGCCGCCCGGTCGCACGGGCCAGGTACGCGCAGATGATCTCGAACGGATACAGGTCCAGCTTGGAGCCGAACCCGCCGCCGATCGGCGGCTGGATGATGCGCACCCGCCCCGGGTCCATGCCCAGGATGTCGGCGAACTCGCGCTTGTGCAGGAACGGCACCTGGGTGTTCGAGTACAGCAGCAGGTTGCCGCGCGCGTCGAACTCGGCGATCACGCCCGAGACGCCCAGGCAGCAGTGCGTCACGTAATGCAGGTAGAAACTGTCCTCGACCACCACGTCCGATTCGGCTTCGGCCTCGACCACGTCGCCGTGCTCGTAGTCGAATCGCATGGCGATGTTGTCCGTCTTCCCGGCCAGTCCCACCGGCGCGTTGGCCGGCGCGCCCTCGATCGGCGGATGAATCAGCGGCGCGCCGGGTTCGAGCGACTTCGCGGCGTCGGTGATCACCGGCAGGTCTTCGTATTCCACCTCGATCAGCTTGAGCGCAGCGCGTGCGATCTCCTCGGTTTCGGCAGCCACCGCCGCGATTTCGTCGCGCACGCTGCGCACCCGGTCGGTCTTGAGCGGCAGGTGGTCCTTGGCGACGCCGATGGGCCGCTGGTTCGGCACGTCGGCCGCCGTGATGACGGCGTGCACGCCCGGCAGGGCGCGGGCGCGCGAGACGTCGATGCGCAGGATGCGCGCATGCACGCGCTGCGAGCGCAGGATCGCCCCGTGCAATTGGCCCGGCACGTTGATGTCGTCGATGTAGCGCGTGCGGCCGCTCGCCTTCTCGGGCGCGTCCATTTTCGGGATACGCTTGCCGATCAGGCTGTCCGCCGGCAGGACGTGGATGTCGTTCATCGCGTTTCTCCCGCCGCGACCTGTTGCCCGGCATCCACGATCGCTTCGACGATCTTCTGGTAGCCGGTGCAGCGGCACAGGTTGCCCTCGATGCCCCGCTTCACGGCGGCCGCGTCGGGCTGCGACTGCGTCGCGAGCAGGTAGGTCGCCTCGACCACCATGCCGGGCGAGCAGAAGCCGCACTGCACGGCGCCGTGGGCGACGAACGACTGCCGCACGATCTCGGCCCGCGGGTCGCGCGCCAGCCCTTCGATGGTGGTCAGCTCGCGGCCGTCGCAATCGACGGCGAAGAGCAGGCAGGAGTTGACGGAGCGGCCGTCCAGCAGGATGGTGCAGGCGCCACACTCGCCTTCGCCGCAGCCGTATTTGGTGCCGGTCAGGCCGATCACCTCGCGCAGCATCACGAGCGCGCTCATGCCGGCATGCACCGTCGCGGTTTGCTGCACGCCGTTGAGCGTGAAGCGGATCTCAGTCTTGAATGGCATCGCTCAATATCCTTCGCGTCACGTTGTGCAGCAACTCCTTGCGGTACCAGGCACTGGCACGCACGTCGTCGATCGGTTGCGCTTCGGCGGCGGCCGCCTGCGCCGCCGCCTCAGCCAGCGCGGCATCCAGCGCCCGGCCCTCGAGCAGCCCCTCGGCGCGGCGCGCTCGCAACGGCGTCGGCCCGACGGCGCCGAGCGCCAGCCGCACGTCATGCAGCCGCCCGTCGCCATCGCGGCTTGCCGCGAACGCGATCGCGATCGTCGAGATGTCGAGCGCCGGCCGCGTGCCCGCCTTGTAGAACCGCATCACGCGCCCGCCCGCGAGCGGGAGGCGCACGGCTGTCAGCAATTCGTTGGCGCGGCGCTGCGTGCGACCGGGGCCGGTGAAAAAGCCGTCCAGCGGCATGCGCCGGTTCAGGACCGCGCCGTTGTGGCCGAGCGAGGCGAGTTCGACCTCGGCGTCCAGCGCCAACAGCGGCGGCATCGTGTCTCCGGCCGGCGACGCATTGCAGATATTGCCGCCCAGCGTCGCGGCATTGCGCACCTGCTGGCTCGCGAAGTGGTCGGCGGCGTCCGCCAGGATGGCAGCGTGTTCGCGCACCAGCGGATCGCTTTGCAGCTGCTCGATCGTGACGAGCGTACCCAGCCGCAACCACGCGCCGTCGACGCAAATCCCGCCGAGCCCCTCCACTCGCCGGATGTTGAGCAGCGTGCCCGCCGGCGGTACGCGCCCCGCGTTGCGTTGCGGCATCAGGTCGGTTCCGCCCGCCAATACGGTGGCCCCGCCCGGCCCCGCCAGCACGGCCAGCGCCTGCACGAGCCCAGCCGGGGCGAGATAGCGTTCAATCGAATCCATCGCATTCATGGCGTCCATCGCATCGCCCTTCTAGAACCGGATCGGTTCGCGGTAGCGGCCGAACACCGCCACCAGTTCGTTGGTCATCTCACCCACGCTTGCATAGGCCTTGACGGCCTGCATCAGTGCGGGCATCACATTGCGGCCGGCCTGCGCATCGGAGCGCAATTGGGCGAGCGCGGTCCGCACCTGCCCCGCATCGCGCTCGGCGCGGACCTTGTCGAGCCCGTCGACCTGGACCCTGGCGCCTTCTTCATCGTAGGGATGGAATTCGACCGGATGCTCGTCTTCGGTCTCGTTGCGATAGCAGTTCACGCCGACCTTGCGGAACTTGCCGGACTCGATGTCGCGCTGCATCCGGTAGGCCTGCGCGGACACCCGCGACTGGATGATCCCTTCGGACACCAATTTGACGATGCCGCCCTCCGCATCGGTCTGCGCCATGATCTCCTCCATCTTGGCGCGCATCTCGTTGGTGAGCGTTTCGACGTAGAACGAGCCGCCGAGCGGGTCCACCGTTTCCGCCAGGCCCATCTCCTCGATCAGCAGTTGCATGGTGCGCAGCGAGATGCGCGCCGAGTATTCGGTCGGGATGGTGTAGGCCTCGTCATAGGAGCACAGCGCCATCGTCTGCGCGCCCGACAGCGCCGAAATCAGCGCGTAATAGGCGCCGCGCACGATGTTGACCTCGGGTTGCTCGAACGTCAGCCCGCCGCCGCCGCCGCCGGCGATCATGCGCACCCACATCGAGCCCGGCTCCTGCGCGTGGTACTGCTCCTTCATGATCTTGGCCCAGAGGCTGCGGCCGGCGCGGAACTTGGCGACCTGCTCGAAGAGGTTGCCGAAAATGTTGAAGTTGTAGGACAGGCGGCCCGCGAATTCGTCGACCGGCAGGCCGCGCGCGATCGCCTCGTCCGCGTACGCCTTGGCGATGCAGAAGGCGTACGCCATCTCCTGCGCCGGTGTCGCGCCCGATTCGCGGATGTGGTAGCCGCACACCGACACGGGGCTGTACTTGGGCGCGTGCCGGGCGCAGTACTCGATCGTGTCGCCCACCAATTTGATCGAAGGCTGGACCGGAAACACCCAGGTGCCGCGGCCGATGAACTCCTTGAGGATGTCGTTCTGCGCGGTGCCGCGCAATTTCCTCAAGTCGTAGCCGCGCTTCTCGGCCATCGCCAGGTACATCGCGATCAGGATCGCGGCGGCGCCATTGATCGTGAGCGAAACGGTGATCTTGTCCAGATCGATGCCGTCGAAGGCGACCTCGAAATCGCGCAGCGTGTCGATCGACATGCCCACGCGCCCGACCTCGCCCTCGGCCAGCGGGTCGTCCGAATCCAGCCCTATCTGGGTGGGCAGGTCGAAGGCGACGTTCAAGCCGGTCTGCCCGTTGGCGATCAGGTACTTGAAGCGCTGGTTGGTCTCGCGCGGATTGCCGAACCCCGCGTACTGGCGCATCGTCCACGGCTGCTTGCGGTACATCAGCCGGTGGATGCCGCGGGTGAACGGGTACTCGCCCGGCTCACCGAGCATGGCCAGGCCGCCGCTTTGCTCGACGTCCGCGGCCGTGTAGAGCGGCTTGACCTCGATGCCGGACTCGTTGACAACTGCCTTGACCGGAATGGGTGCCCGATCGTTCATTGCACGTTCTCCCGGATGTAATTGGTGATGGCGTCGAGCCGGGATCCCGTCGGGAAGATGCCCTTGAAGCCGAGCTCGCGCAGCTGCCCGTGATCCTGCGCCGGCAGGTTGCCGCCGATCATCCACAACTTGTCGGTCAGCCGGTTCGCTTCGAGCAGGGGTTTGAGCTTGCGGCAGAACGGCAGGTGCGAGCCGGCCAGGCTGGACAGCGCGATCACGTCCACGTCTTCTTCCAGCGCGATGCGCGCCACCTGCTCGGGCGTTTGCCGCAAGCCGGTGTAAATCACCTCGAAGCCGGCGTCCATCATTGCGCGCACCACCACCTTCGCGCCCTGGTCATGGCCATCGAGGCCGGGCTTGGCGAGCAGCACGCGAATGCGTTTGTCCTGGGTCACGGTGCCATCTCCTTGGCGATGATCAGCTTCAGGATTTCGCTGGTGCCGCCGCCGATCAACGTGAAGCGCACGTCGCGCAGGTAGCGCTGCACCGGGTAGTCCATCGCGTAGCCGTAGCTGGCCAGCACGCGCGCGGCCTGGTCGCAGATGCGCGCGGCGGCTTCGGTGGCATTGAGCTTGGCCATGGCGGCTTCCTTGTGGTGCGGCCGGCCGGCGCCATGCAGCCACGCGGCGTAATAGACGAGGTGTTTCGCCGCCTCCAGCTCGGTGCCCATCTCGGCCAACTTGAACTGGATCGCCTGGTAGCGGTTGATCGGCTTGCCGAACTGCCGGCGCTCGGCGGCGTAGCGGATGGCTTCGGCCAGCGCGGCACGCGCCACGCCGAGCGCCATCGCGCCGGTGATGATGCGGATCTCGGCCAATGTCTTGCGCAGGTGCGCTTCGCCATCGCCTTCCTCTTTCGACAGGCGGTGCGAGTCGGGCACGAAGCAGTCGGCCAGGGCGACTTCCGACGTGGGCAGCGCCCACACGCCCATCTTGTGGATTTCGCGGCCCACGACAAGGCCCTTGAAACTGCGCTCGACCAGGAAGATCGTGAGTTTCTTTTCTTCACCGGCGCGCGCGAACACGGTGAAGAAATCCGCCACCGGCGCGGACGTGATCCAGGTCTTCTGCCCGTTGAGCACATAACCGCCCTCGACCTTCTTCGCGTGGGTGGCGATGCCCTCCAGGTCGGAGCCGGCGTTGGGCTCGGTCATGCACAGCGCGCCGATCTTCTCGCCTTTGAGCGCGGGCTTCAGCAGCCGCTCGACGACGTCCGCGTTGCCGAGCATGTGCAGGAACTTGGTGCCCATCAGGGACTGCATCGCTGCCGCGCCCGCGAGTGACATCGAGCCGCGCGCGATCTCTTCCAGGGCGAGCGCGAACTCGGTCAAGCCCAGGCCCGAGCCGCCGACCTCTTCCGGATAGCGCAACCCGAAGAACCCAAGCCCGGCGAGCTGCCCGATCAGCGCTCGTGGATACGCGTGCGCCTCGTCGAGCGCGGCGGCCTGCGGCGCGATCGCCTCGTCGCTGAAGCGCGCAAAGGCCTCGCGAATCGCGCGCTGTTCGTCGGTGAGGTCGAAATTCATGGCGCGTCCAGTTCCGCTTCGCTCATGCCGTAGTCGCGCCGCGCCGACTCGCGGCTGATCACGCCATTGCGCACTTCCTCGGCCAGCACGCGCCGGTCGCGCAATTTCGCTTCGCCCCAGCCGCCGCCGCCGCTGGCCACCTGGTGATAGACAGTGCCGCGCGGCACGCCCGTGATCAGGTCCTTGTTCTTCGGCACGACCTCGTGCCCGTCGGGATAGGTGAGGCGGATGAAGTTGAGCCCCCCACCCTTGCCGCCCGCCAGCCCGAACGCGCCTTCGAAATCGCCGTCGCCGAAGGTCACGAGCTGGGTGTCGTCCGAGCCGATCTCGAAAATCGTCTCCACGCCGAGCCCGCCGCGCCACTGGCCGGCGCCGGCCGAGTCCGGCAGCAGTTCGTGCTTGAGCAGGCGATGCGGCGTTTGCTGCTCGAACATCTCGTAGTCCTGGTCGAGCACGCCGCCGGACGCGTCGATCATCCCGATGTGGTCGTAGCCGTCGCAGCCGCGCATCGCGCCGGAGCCGCCCTTCAATCCCATGAAGCCGATATCGACGTACTTCTCGCCGGTGCGCGGGTCGATCCCGGTGGTCAGCGAGGCGAGCAGGTTGTTCCAGCCGGCCGTCACCCGGTCGGGCAGCACCGGGCTCAATGCCCGCTGGATCGCGTCGGCATTGGGCGGGCACAGGTGGTTGCCGAATGTGGTCGCTTTCGGGTACGCCGCGTTGAGGATCGTGCCCTCGGGGATCACGATCTCGATCGGCTCGACCATGCCTTCGTTGTGCGGGATGTCGGGGTTGACCATCTGCAGCAGCGTCAGGATCGTGGCCGACGCGCTGGAGGTGAAGGTGCCGTTGACGAAGCCGTTGGTCTGCGCATCGGTGCGCGAGTAGTCGAACTTGATGCGCTTGCCCGAGACCTCGATATCCACCCGGATCGTGAAGGTGCTGCCCTCGTGCCGGCCGTCGTAGAACACATGGCCTTCGCCGCTGTAGCGCCCGTTCGGGATCTTCGCGATCTCGGCTTCCATCATCCGGCGCGTCGCGTCGAACAGCGCCTGCTTGTGCGCGCGGTAACTCGGCAGCCCGTATTTCTTCATCAGTTCCACCAGGCGCCGCTCGCCCACCGTGCACGCGCCCATCTCGGCCTTCATGTCGTGCTGCACGATGTCCAGCCGCACGTTGGCGAAGATCAGGTTCCAAACGTCCTGGCGCAATTTGCCGCGATCGACCACCTTCACGGCGGGAATGCGCAGCGCCTCCTGCCACACTTCCACCGCGTTCGGGTTGTAGCCGCCGGCTACCGCGCCGCCGATGTCGGCCTGATGGCCCTTGACGGCCGTCCAGCCGATCAGCTCGCCCTCGAAGAACACCGGCTTGAACACCGCCACGTCGTTGTTCTGGTTGCCCAGCGTGAACACGTCGTTGTGGAAGAACACGTCGCCTTCGTGGATGTCGCCGTCGAAGATCTTGCGGATGTGCTTGCAGACCGGCGCGAGCGAGAACGCGAGGATCGGCAGGTTCTCGGTCTGCTCCAGCATCCGGCCTTCCTCGTCGTACAGGCCGGTCACGTAGTCCTTGGCCTCGCACAGGATCGGCGAGCGCGTCGTCTGCTCCATCGAGATGCTCATCTCGTCGGTGATCGACTTGAAGGTGCGCGCGTACACCGACAGCAGGATGGGATCGATCTTCATACTGCCTCCTTCCCACGACTCTGATTCAACCCTTGCTGGTCCCAGCGGAGGCCATGGCCGCACTGCGCTGGTCGATCCCCGCAAGCGGGGCCCCTCGCCCTACGCTTCATGCTGCCATCTCCTCGCTGCGCACGCCGGCCACGAGGTCATCGCGCCCCTTTGCGTAGAGCACGAACGAGCCGAGCGCATCGACCACGCAGTCGTAGCCGTCGCTGAGCACGATCGCCGTCGTCTGCTGCTCGATCAGCGCCGGGCCGGCGACGCGGTGACCGCGGTGCATCCGGTGACCGTCGTACACCGGCACCTCGGCAAAGGCGTCGCGCTCGGCGATGTAGATGCTGCGCCGGCCCTTGCGCGCGACCGAGGCGTCCGTGTCGCCGCCGGCATCGCCGCGGTACGTCGGCCGGTCCGTCGCGCCGATCGCCTGCAGCCGCACGTTGATGATCTCCACCGGCGAGCCTTCGGCTTCGAGTGCGTAACCGTACAGCCGCAGGTGTTCGGCATGGAACGCGCGCGCCACGGCGGCGGCGTCGCGCTGCACGACCACATCCAGCGGCACCGGCACCGAGACTTCGTGGTACTGCTTGACATAGCGGCAATCGAGACGCAGTTCGACACGACGGCGAGCGGCCGGGATGCGCTCGTCGGCCAGCGCCCGCGAGCCCTCGGCCGACATCGCCTCTACCAGCGTCTCCAGGCGCGACCAGTCCATCCCGTGAAGCCGCGCGACGAAGGTTCGCACGAAGTCGTGCCGCAGATCGCACATCAGCATGCCGAACGCGCACAGCACCGAGGCCTCGCGCGGCACAATCAACAGTGGGATCTCCAGCTCGCTGCAGATCAGGCAGCCATGGATCGGGCCGGCACCGCCGCCGGGAATGAGCGGGAACTCGCGCGGATCGAAGCCGCGCTTGATCGTCACTTCACGCACGCCCTGCGCCATGTTGTTGCAGGCGACGCGGTACATGCCGGCCGCGGCCTGCTCGATCGCGAGGCCCATCGGCCTGGCGATGTGCTCCTCGATCGCGCGCCGGGCGGCGGCGACGTCCAGTCGCATCTGGCCGCCGGCGAAGAATTCGGGGTCCAGGTAGCCCAGCACCACGTTCGCGTCCGTCGTCGTGGGCAATTTGCCGCCGCGGCCATAGCAGGCCGGCCCCGGATCGGCGCCGGCGCTTTGCGGGCCCATGCGCAGCAGCCCGCCCTGGTCGAGCCATCCGATCGAGCCGCCGCCCGCGCCGATGGTGTGGATGTCGAGCATCGGCAGCGCGATCTTGTGGCGCGCGATCTCGCCGTCGTTCTTCACCATCGGGGCGCCGACGGCGATCGACGCCTCGAAGCTGGTGCCGCCCATGTCGGTGGTGATGCAGCGGTCCTGTCCGTGCGCGGCGACGTAGAACAGGCCTGCGCCCGGCCCGCCGGCGGGTCCGGACAATAACGTCAGTGCCGCTTTCTCGCGCGCCAGTTGCGGCGAGATCACGCCGCCGTTGGATTGCATGATCAACAGGAGCCCGGCGAACCCGACGCCCGCCAGCCGCTCGACCAATTGCTCGAGGTAATGCTCGAGCTTGGGGCCGACGTACGCGTTGAGCACCGTGGTGCTGACGCGCTCGTAGAAACGGATCGAAGGCAGCACGTCGGTCGAGACCGACAGGTAGGCGTCGGGCAGCGCGCGCCGCACCATGTCGGCGGCCGCCTGCTCGTGCGCCGGGTTGGCGAACGAATTCATGAAGCACACCGCGACGGCTTGCACGCCCTCGGCGCGCCAGGCGGCCAGCGCCTGCTGCACCGCTTGCGCGTCGAGCGGAACAAGCTCGCGGCCCTCCCGGTCCAGGCGCCCGCGCACGCCGGCCCGTCGCGCACGCGGCACCAGCGGCTTCACGTTGGTGTAGCGGTTGTTGTACTGCTCTTCGCGGATGCCGCGTCGCATCTCCAGCGCGTCGCGCACGCCCTCGGTGGTGAGCAGCGCGCAGCGCGCCCCGGTCGAGGTCAGCGTCGCATTGGTCGTCACCGTCGTGCCGTGGACGATCGTGTCGATCGAGCGCGCGAACTCCTGCAGCGAGAGCGGCGGCTGCAGCGACGCCGCGATCTGGCCCAGCCCTTCGACGACGGCGATCGACGGGTCGGCCGGCGTGGACAGGGTCTTGTAGATGCGCGGCGGCTCGCCGCCCTGGGCGACCACGAAGTCGGTGAAGGTGCCGCCCACGTCGATGCCGATCTTGACCGTCATGCAGTTCGCTCCTCGTGGCGGCCAGCGCCGCCGGTCAGGCGTGCGACGAGCTGGCGCACATCCTCCTTGCGCACCTTGCCGAGCGCGGTGCGCGGCAGCGCCTCCACCACGAACAGGTCCTTGGGATGCTTGAAGCGGGCGAGCCGCCCGTCGAAGAGCCCCAGGATGCGATCGCGCTGCAGGGTCGCGCCGGGTTTGGGCGCCACCACGGCCACGACGACTTCGCCCCAACGGGCGTCCGGCCGGCCCACCACCGCCGCCTCGGCGATCTCGGGACAGTCGAGCAGCACCGCCTCCACTTCCGCGGGGCTGACGTTCTCGCCGCCGCTGATGATCATGTCCTTCAGCCGGCCGTCGATGGTGAGGAAGCCCTCTTCATCCAGGTGGCCGAGGTCGCCCGAATGGAACCAGCCGCCGGCCAGCGCCTTCGCGCTCGCTTCCGGATCGTCCCAGTAGCCGCTCATCACGTTCGCACCGCGCACCCAGACTTCGCCGGGCGCGCCGGCGGGCAGTTCCTCGCCACCGAAGCCCGCGATGCGCAGCTCGCAGTGGCGGGCCGCCCGGCCCGTGGAGCCTTCCTTGCGCATCGCCTCGTCGGCGTGCAGGCACGCGGCGACCGGCGCCGTTTCGGTGGCGCCCCAGACCTGGACCAGCGGCACGCCGCGCGCGTGCACGGCGCGGATGATGCGCATCGGCACCTGGGTCGAGCCGGTGGTGATCATGCGCAGCGACGACAGGTCGGCGGCGGGCCAGCGCGGGTGCGCCAGCAGCGCGTCCAGCTGCGCGGGCACCAGCACGGTGAGCGTGATGCGCTCGCGCTCGATCGCGTCGAACGTGGCGTCGGGATCGAACTTGGCATGCAGGCTCACCGTGCAGCCGACCTGCAGCGCGGGCAAGGTCTGGATGTTCAGCCCGCCGACGTGGAACAGCGGCAAGGTCGTCAGCACCCGGTCATCCTCGCGCATGCCATGCATGTCGATGCTGTTGTCGGCGTTGCAGGCGAGCGCCTCCTGCGTCAACAAGGCCCCCTTCGGCCGGCCGGTCGAGCCGGAGGTGTAGCACAGCAGCACGGGCGCGTGGGGTGGGTTCGCCGCCGGGGCGGCGGTGCGGCCGGCGCCGCCGCGGATGAAGGCGTCCCAGCCGACCCAGTCAGCGGGAACCGGTGATCCCAGGCAGATCGATGTGGCCGACGCGGGCGCGACCTGCTGCGCTGCCGTCGTGTCGGCGAACAGTTGCTCCACGATCAGCAACGCCGGCGGACACGCTTGCAGCATCTCGCGATGTTCCGGCGCGGCCAGGCGCCAGTTCAGCGGCATGAAGATCGCGCCGACCCGGGCGCACGCGAACAGCGTGGCCAGCATCGCCGGGCTGTTCAGCCCCAGCCACGCCACGCGCTCCCCGCGTTCGACGCCGTGGGTCGCGAGCGCCGCGGCGATGCGGCCGATTTGCGATGCCAGCTCGCCATAGGAAACTTCGTTGCCTTCGAAACGCAGCGCCGGGCGCTCCGGCGCGCGGCTCGCGTGCTGCTCGATCCACTGGGACAGGTCCATGCCGGTCTCGCCGCGTCAGGCGTCGGTGACTTCGAGCACCACGGCCATCGCCGTATCGCCGGCTGCGCAGCCGGTGAACAGGCCGAAGCCGCCGCCGCGCAGCTTGAGCTCCTCGATCAGCTCGATGATCGAGCGCGTGCCCATCGGCGCCTGCGGATGGCCCCAGACCAGCGAGCAGCCGTGGTTGTTCATCGTGCGCCAGTCGATCTCCATGGTGCGCGCGAACAGCAGGTCATTGATCGCGAACGGGTTGTGCGTCTTGACCGCGGCGATCTGGTCGATGCGACGGTCGGCCTGCGCGAGCGCCTGCTGCGCCGCCGGGATGGTGGCCTGCGGCATGTAGGCGAGCTCGGTGCGCGACTGGCCGAAGCCATGCAGCCGCACCGCGATCGTGCGGTCGAGCGAGAGTTCGCGCGCCCGCGCCCGCGTGGTGACGACGATCGCGGCGTTGCCGTCGGCCGGATGGGTCTGCCCGCCGAACGTCACGGTGCCCCCGGGCATCACGGGCTTGAGCGCCGCGAGCCCCTCGACCGTCGAATGCGAAATGCCTTCGTCGGCCTCCAGGGTGCCGGCCGTCTTCTTGAAACCGGGCGCCGGCACCTCGAACGGCAGCGTCATGAAGCGCTTGAGGAACGCCGCGCCATCGGCGAGCGACTCTCGGTACTGCTGCTCGCGGCGCAGCACGACCTCGTGCTGTTCGGCGGTGGTGAAGCCATGCCGCCTCGCGACGTTCTCGGCCGTGGTCAACATGGAGTGCCCGCCCAGCGGGTCGCAGCCGAAGTTGTCCATCACCCAATCCTCGGCGGCCCCGGTGCCGCCCGGCCCACGCGGGTTCGGGTAATAAAGATGCGGGCCGTTCGAAGTGCGGTCGCAGTTGATTACCAGGGCGGTGCTGGCCAGCCCGACCTCGATCTCCTGCACCGCGGCGAGCAGGGTGCGCACGCCGGTGGCGCAAGCCTGCATCAGCGTCGGCCCGCCGACGCCCTCCGCGCCTATGAGTCCCGTGAGCCAGGGCAGGCCGTAGAAGGAGTGCTTCTGCGGCACCGAAAATCCTAGCACGCCGTGATCGAACGACTTCGGGTCGATATGGCGGCGCTCGAGCTCGCGCCGGGCTACGTACGCCGCGAATTCGACGCTGTGCAGGTTGGAAAAACTGCCCTGCCAGCGCGCGAACGGCGTGCTCCAGTAGGCACCGTAGGGAATCTCGGCCTTGTATCTCATGTCGCCACCTCGCTATCGAGTCCCGCGGCCGCGATGAATGCCTTCCTCGCCTGCCGCAGGTTTTCATGCATTGCCGCGGCGGCCGCATCGCCGTCGCCCTTGGCCAGGGCGCGGGCGATCTGCGTCAACCCGCGCAGCACGATCTTGCGCACGTCGGCATCGCCCAGCGTCATGTTGCGGATGTGGTGCATGTGATCGGAGTACTGCTCGATCATCCGCACCAGCCGCGGATTGGGCACCAGCGACAGCCACGCGGTGCGAAAGCGCGCGGCCGCGTCGCGGAACGCGGTGGCATCGCCGGCCTCGTGCGCGCAGATGGCAGCCGCCAATGCCGTGTCGATCGGCGCGCGGACGGCGGGTTCGGCCGCGCGCGCCGCGATGCCGCGCAGCGCGGCCGGCTCGATCAGGAAACGGATTTCGTAGATGTGGTCCACGTCGGCCACCGAGAGCTCGGGCACGACGAAGCTGCGTCCCTGGGCGCTGAGCAGGCCCTCGCTGGCGAGGCGCATCATCGCCTCGCGCACCGGCGTGCGCGACACCCCCAGCAGCTCGGCCAGTTGCACTTCCTGCAGCGGCTGCCCGGCGGCCACGGCGCCATTGCGCAGGTGCGCCTGCAGCGACGTGTACACGAGTTCACCCAGCGCCTTCGGGCGTTTGACGGGCTTCAGGGATGGTGACAAAGTGGCCCCTCTGCTTCGCGCGCAGGATGCGCGCTTTTTGCGTACTGGACACTGTATACATGGGGCCCCACCGGTCAATCGGGCAGCTCCGCGGTCCGGTGGTTTTGTTGATCTAACTCAAAGCGGCAGCCATGCCCAGCACGAATCAGCCCATCCTGGAGTCCGTCCTCACATGCCCGCACTGCGGCCATGCCAAGCTCGAGCTCATGCCGACCGACGCCTGCCAGTTCTTCTACGAATGCGAGAACTGCAAGGCGCTCCTGCGCCCGAACCCGGGCGACTGCTGCGTGTTCTGCTCGTTCGGCTCGCGCAAGTGCCCGCCGATGCAGTCGCAAGCGGGCTGTTGCTAGTCGGCCCGCTCACTCCAACCAGGTCACCGCTTCCCCGACCGGTGCGCGCCCGGTACGAAAACCGTTCGCGGGATGGGTGGCGTCTTCGTAACCGAAGGAAATGCCGCACACGACGGCGCGGTCGGCCGCGATACCGAGGTGGTGCCGCGCGAGATCGGGATAGGCAGCCAGCGCGGCCTGGGCGATGCTCGCGACGCCCAGACTCTGGGCAGCCAGCATGAAGTTCGAGACGTACGCTCCGCAATCGATCGCGCCGTAAACGCCCATCGACGCGGGCGTGCTCACGATCGCGGCATGCGGAGCGCCGAACATGCGGAAGTTCTCGCGTCCCTGGCGGGCGGAAGCGGCCCGGTCGCCCCGGGCGACGCCGATGCTGTCATACAAGCGCCAGCCGCAATCGCGCCGGCGTTCCAGGTACACGCCCACGTACTCGGCGGGAAACGGCAGGTCGGGGCGGGGCGGCTGCGAGGCCGCTTCGCTCCACAGCGCGGCGCGAAAACGATCCAGCGCGGCGCCGCTCGCAATGTGCAATTGCCAGGGCTGCGCATTGCACCAGGAAGCGGTGAGTTGCGCGATGTCCAGGATCTTCGCGATCGTTTCGCGCGGCACGGGGCGATCGAGAAAGCCGCGGCAGCTGTGGCGGCGCCGCAGCAACTCCTCCAGGCAGGCGCTGTCGCTCATGCCTTCACCGTACACCTTTTTCGATGAGGAACGGCGCGAACTTCTTGTCCGACCCGAGGATATGGTTGTTCAGCCAGTCGCACAGGAACTTGAGCGTCGCGATCGCTACCTGGGCGTTGCCGCTGCGCTGCTTGTGCACCAGCGCCTTGGCCTGCTCCGTGAGCTTCGCGTGCTCTGCCCGGTGCGCCGCCTCCTCGGCGTAGCCGTACTGGTGCAGCAGCTTTTCTTCGGTCGCGAAGTGGTACGCGGTGTAGTCCACCACGCGCGTGAGCACGTCGTCGATCACCTCGTTGCCGTGCCCTTGCTGCATCGCCTCATAGAGCTCGTTGAACAACGCGAACAGCTTCTGGTGCTGCCGGTCGATCTCGGCGATGTTCAGGGTGTATCTCGCGTCCCACATCAACAGGCTCATTTCATGTCTCCTTCAGGAAACCGAAATTAGCCGGTCGGCCGCGCGACGAGTTTGTGGCAGCGCAAAGGAGGCGCCGAATTCCTGCCCGGCCGCAAGATCGGGCTCGCAAGCCGGTCCTTGCCCAGCAGGATGTATATTGGGTCCAGCCCTCTGCGCCATCCCCATTCGGACAGGGCTCTACATGGTCACATTCAAACAGCTCGAAGCGATGTACTGGGCGGCGCGCCTGGGCACTTTCGGCGCTGCCGCCGAACGGCTCCACACCACGGAATCGGCGATCTCCAAGCGGATCAACGAGCTCGAACTGTTCTTTGCGGCGCCGCTGTTCGACCGCAGCCGGCGCAGCTCGCAATTGACGCCCAAAGGGCGGGAACTCCACGAATTGGCCGGAGACCTCCTCGCTGCGCGGGATCGTCTGCTGGAGCGCATGGGCAAGGAATCGGCGATGGTGCGGCGGTTCCGCATCGGCGTCACGGAGCTGGTCGCCCTGACTTGGCTCCCCAAGCTGGTGCGCGCGCTGCAGGAGCGCTATCCGAATGCCCTGATCGAGCCTGAGATCGACCTCAGCACCAGCCTGTGCCAGAAGCTCGATCAGGGTCAGCTCGATCTCGTGATCGTGCCGCCGGTGTTCCGCGGAATCCAGTGCGTCGATATCCCGCTGGAGCGCATGCGCCTGCGCTGGATGTGCCGCCCGGACCTGATCGCCGAACCCGATCCGGTGGCGCTCGCCAGGCTCGCCCAGCATCCGATCCTGATGCAGATCGGCAGTTCCGGCGTGGACGCCGTGATCGACAAGTGGCTGCGCCAGAAGGGGCTGAAAATCCACCGCGTGTTCGCGGGCAACAGCCTGATCGCCCTGGCCGCACTCACCGTATCGGGTTTCGGGGTGAGCTATCTGCCGGCCCTGTACTTCCAGCATTACATCGACCAGGGCGCACTGCGCGCGATCGACTCCAGCGATCCGCTGCCCGAGATCCGATACCACGCCGTGTACCGCGACGACGGGACCCCGTCTTCCTTCAACGCCCAGGTCGCGGCGATGTGCGCCGAGCACTGCGATTTTTCCAAGCCGGCCCTCGTGCCTGCCGCGCTCGATGCGAAAAGCATGAATTTTCCGCAAGTGAACGGCTGAAATAAACTCCTTTTTTCTCCGGTTGGGTTTGCCGGATACTGCGCCCCATGAACAGCGGGACGATTTCGGAAAAGATCCTGTCCCGCGCGGCCGGGCGAGCCGTTCGCGCCGGCGATCTGGCCATCTGCACTGCCGATCTGGCGATGGGCACGGATGGATCGGTGCCGATGGCACTCGATTACCTGGCGCGCATGCAGCCGGTGCCTGCCGGGCCGGCACGGCCGCACCACCTGCTGTTCGCGTTGGACCACTACGGGCCGCTTTCCGGCCCCGGGGCGCTGGCGCTGCAGGAGCGAGTACGAGCGTACGCCGTCGAGCACGGCGTGCGGCTGGTCGAAGTGGGCGAAGGCATAGGGCACCAGGTCATGCTGGAGTCCGGCGCCGCGCGGCCGGGGCAGCTGCTGGTCGGCGCCGACTCCCACGCGGTGTCGTACGGTGCGGTCAACGCGTTCGCCACCGGCATCGGCTCGTCCGACCTGGCCGGTGTCATGCTGTGCGGGCAGCTCTGGTTGAAGGTTCCGCAGACGCTGCAAGTGAGCCTGCGCGGGCGGTTGCGGCCCGGGGTCAGCGCCAAGGATGTTGCCCTGTTCCTGGCGAGCACGCTGGGTGCTGACGGCGCCTCCTATTGTGTCCTGGAGTTCTGCGGTCCCGGCGTGGCCACCCTCGACATGGACGATCGCATCGTGCTGTCGAACATGTCCGTCGAGGTCGGCGCGAAAGCCGGCATCTTTCCCTTCGACGCCGTCACCGACCGCTGGCTGCCGGGCCGCGGCGGCTGGGAAGGCGTCGGCCCGGATGCGGATGCCGCTTACGCCGGCCGGATTGAAATCGATCTCAGTGCCATGGGCCCGCAAATTGCCTTGCCGCACCGGGTGGACAACGTGGTGGACCTGTCCGCCGCCCCGCAAACCAGGATCGACGTCGTGTACCTCGGGACTTGCACCGGGGGACGCCTCAAGGATTATGCGGAAGCCCTGGATGTGCTGCGACAGCGCGGTGGCATCGCGCGCGGTGTGCAGCTCGTCGTGACCCCCGCATCGGCAGCGGTCCGCGCGCAGCTGAAAGCCGGTGGCATGCTGGACGAGTTCGCTGCGATGGGGGCGCAGATCCAGCCCCCCGGCTGCGGATCGTGCTGCGGCACTTGCGGCATGGTGCCGGGCGATGGCCTGAATGTGCTGTCGACGGCCAATCGGAATTTCCAGGGCCGTATGGGCAACCCGAAGGCGGCGATCTTCCTGGCTTCGCCGGCGACCTGCGCGGCGGCGGCGGCAACCGGCTGGCTGCAAGCCGCGCCCGCTGCGGCATCGAAAGGAAAGATCGCATGAGCCTGCTGCCGCTATCGGGCCGCGCCCGCGTGTTCGGCGATGACATCAACACCGACTACATCATTTCATCGAGCCGCAAGAAGGAAAGCATCGATGCGATGGTGCTTCGCCGGTTCCTGCTGGAGCAGGTCGACCCCGGGTTTGCCTGCAGCGTTCAGCCGGGCGACATCATCGTTGCGGGCGCCAATTTTGGCTGCGGTTCCGCCATGGAAGTGGCGGTGACGACGGTCCTCGGCGCGGGCATCCGGGCCGTGATCGCGCGCAGCTTCTCGCGCACGTATTGGCGCAACGCGATGAACAACGGGCTGTTGGCGATTGCCGCCGACACCTCGCGCATCGCCGAGGGCGATGCGCTGCAACTCCATGGAGCTGCGGGCGGGATCATCCTGCGCGCCGGCGTCGCGCCGCCAGTGCGCTGCGAACCCGTGCCGCCATTCATGCGCGAGATGATCGAGGCCGGCGGCCTGGTGCCGTATCTGCGCGAGCGCGGACGCTTCGCTTGAGGCCGGCAAGCATTTGTTCCGGTGATGCAGTTCCAACCCTGAGGAGAAAGCCCATGACCACTTTCACGAAGACCCTGCGGATCGCGGCGACGGCGCTCGTGGCCGCTGCCGCCCTGGCCGCGACAACCGCCCACGCCCAGGGGCCCGAGCTGACCGGCACCCTCAAGAAGATCAAGGACAACAAGCTGATCGTGCTCGGCTACCGCGAGTCGTCCGTACCTTGGTCATACCTCGACGGCAACCAGAACGTGGTCGGCTATTCGCACGAAACCGGCCTTCGCATCGTCGAAGCGCTCAAGAAGGAGCTGAACCTGCCCGACCTGCAGGTTCGCAAGATCCCGATCACGGCCCAGAACCGCATTTCGCTCATGCAGAACGGCACCATCGATCTCGAATGCAACGCCACCACCAACACGGTCGAGCGGCGGCGGCAGGTCGCGTTCTCCAACACGATCGCGCTGACCGAAACCCAATTGCTGACACGCAAGAACTCGGGTGTGCGCGAGATTGACGATCTGGACGGGAAATCGGCGGTGGTGACCGCCGGCAGTACCTCCGAGCGTTACCTGCGGCGCTACGCGCAGGAGAAAAAGATGAACGTGAACATCGTCAGCGCGCGCGACCATTCGCAGTCCTTCGTGATGCTGCAATCGGGCCGGGTGGCAGCCTTCTTCATGGACCGCGACGTGCTCGCGGCCCTGCTGGCCAAGGCCCGCGATGCCGCCGATTACGTGGTCACGGGCAAGCCGCAGACCAAGGAGGCGCTCGCTTGCATGATGCGCAAGGACGATTCGCAGTTCAAGGCGCTGGTCGACGGCGAAGTCGCGAGGATGCAGACGTCCGGCCAAGCCGAGAAGCTCTACAACAAATATTTCCTCGAGCCGATCCCGCCGGAGGGCATCGTGCTCCACACGCCTTTGAGCGCTGAAATGAAAGCGCTGTACGCAAAGCCGAACGATCGCTCATTCGATGAGTGACCGGGGCTGACGACAGCTCGCGGCCGGCCGATCGCCCGGCCTGTCGGACTGCCTTGGCCAGGACAGCGAATTGCCCGCGCGGACGCGGCGAGGGCTGCGCCCACAGGCGGGCCGCATGAGATCTGCTCTACCCATGCATCAGAGGAATTGACATGCTCCGAACCGCCGCGCGGCTCAACCGCATCAAGCCTTCGCCCAGTTCAATGGCCGGCCAGCGTGCACGCGAATTGCGCGCGGCCGGCCGCGACATCGTCGGCCTCACTTCAGGCGAGCCCGACTTCGACACGCCCGAACACATCAAGGAGGCCGCGGACCGGGCGCTGGCGCAGGGGAAGACCAAGTACACCGACGTGAGCGGCACGCCGGAGTTGCGGCTGGCCGTGGCCGGCATGTTCAGCCGTGACAACGGGCTGGACTACAAAGCGGACGAGATCCTCGTGGGCGCCGGCGGCAAGCAGGTGATCTTCAACGCGCTCATGTGCACCGTGGAGGCCGGCGACGAGGTGATCGTCCCCACACCGTACTGGGTTTCGTACCCGGACATCGTGCGGCTGGCCGATGGCACGCCGGTATTCGTGCGCT
>JAGRPN010000445.1 GCA_019449555.1 Ramlibacter sp. | reverse complement strand
GAACCCTGCGGCCTGATTCAGCGCCTCCTCGCACTCCTGCGGGTCGCCCACCAGCACGCTGAAGAAGACCTTCGCATGCGCATAGTCCGGCGTGACCTCCACCGCCTGGATCGTGACCATGCCCACCCGCGGGTCCTTCAATTCGCGGGCGATCAGCTCCGTCAGGTCCCGCTGGATCTGGTCGGCGACCTTGAAGGCCCGATTGGGTGTGGCAGTGGCTTTGCGAACCATAAGAATTGCCCGAAGGACGGACCGCCGACGGCGGTCCGTTTTCTCCTTACAAAGTCCGGGCGATTTCCTTGATCTCGAAGAACTCCAGGATGTCGTTTTCCTGGATGTCGTTGTAGTTCTTGATGTTCAAGCCGCACTCGAAGCCTTCCTTGACCTCGCGCACGTCGTCCTTGAAGCGCTTGAGCGACTCCAGCTCACCCGTGAAGATGACCACGTTGTCGCGCAGCAGCCGCAGCCGCGCCGTGCGGCGCACGACACCGGAAGTGACCATGCAGCCGGCGATGGAGCCGATCTTGCTGACCTTGAACACCTGGCGGATCTCGGCGGTGCCGATGACTTCTTCGCGCTTCTCCGGCGTCAACATGCCCGACATCGCGGCCTTCAACTCATCGACGGCGTCGTAGATGATGTTGTAGTAACGGATGTCGATGCCGTTGTTCTCGGCCAGCTTGCGCGCGCCGGCGTCGGCGCGCGTGTTGAAGCCGATGATCACCGCTTTCGAAGCGATCGCCAGGTTCACATCGGACTCGCTGATGCCACCGACCGCGGCGTACACCAATTGCACCTTGACCTCGTCGGTCGAGAGCTTGAGCAGTGACTGCGACAGCGCTTCCTGCGAGCCTTGCACGTCCGCCTTGACGATGATCGGGAGCATCTTGACTTCGCCCGCGGTCATCTCGGAGAACATGTTCTCCAGCTTGGCGGCCTGCTGCTTGGCCAGCTTCGTGTTGCGGAACTTGCCGGCACGATAGGTCGCGATCTCGCGCGCACGGCGTTCGTCGGTGAGCACCATGAACTCGTCGCCCGCCTGCGGCACTTCCGTCAGGCCCTGGATCTCGACCGGGATCGACGGGCCGGCCGACTTGATCGTCTTGCCGTTCTCGTCGAGCATGGCGCGCACGCGGCCGTAGGTCTGGCCCGCCAGCACCACGTCGCCGGTCTTCAGCGTGCCGGACTGCACCAGCACAGTGGCCACCGGGCCGCGGCCCTTGTCGAGTTCCGCTTCGATGACAAGACCCTTGGCCATCGCGTCGACCGGCGCCTTCAGCTCCAGCACTTCGGCTTGCAGCAGCACCTGCTCGAGCAGCGTGTCAACGCCCTCGCCCGTCTTGGCCGACACGGCCACGAACGGCGAATCGCCGCCGTACTCTTCGGGCACGACTTGCTCGGCCACCAGTTCCTGCTTGACGCGGTCCGTGTTGGCATCGGGCTTGTCGATCTTGTTGATCGCGACCACGATCGGCACACCCGCCGCTTTCGCGTGCTTGATGGCTTCCTTGGTCTGCGGCATGACGCCGTCATCGGCCGCCACGACCAGGATCACGATGTCCGTCGCCTGCGCACCGCGGGCCCGCATGGCCGTGAAGGCCTCGTGGCCCGGGGTGTCCAGGAACGAGATCACGCCGCGGTCGGTCTCCACGTGGTAGGCGCCGATGTGCTGGGTGATGCCGCCGGCTTCGCCCGCCGCCACCTTCGTGCGCCGGATGTAGTCCAGCAGCGACGTCTTGCCGTGGTCGACGTGGCCCATGACGGTCACGACCGGGGCGCGCGGCAAGGCCTCGCCTTCGGCGGCGCCCACATCCTGTTCGGTGAACGCTTCGGGGTCGTCCAGCGCGGCCGTCACGGCCTTGTGGCCCATTTCCTCGACCAGGATCATGGCCGTGTCCTGGTCCAGCGGCTGGTTGATGGTGACCATCTGGCCCAGCTTCATCAATTGCTTGATCACCTCGGACGCCTTCACCGCCATCTTGTGGGCGAGTTCCGCCACGGTGATCGTTTCGGGCACGTGCACTTCGATGACGCGCGCCTCGACCGGTGCGCTTTGCACCTCGTCGCCGCGATGATCGCGATCGTTGCTGCGGCGCCCGCGCGGCCCGCCGCGCCAGCTGTTGCGGCCCACGCCGCCCGTGCTGTCGCCTCGGGTCGGGATCGCCTTCTTCTTCGAGGGATCGCCCGCCCAACTGGAAGACAGCTTGGCCGATTTGACTTCCTTGCCGGCACCTGGGGCTCCGGCGGGAGCGCCCGGGCGCGCCGCGCCCGGCGGCGGCTTGTGCAACGTGCCCTTCACAACCGGCTTGCCGGCCTCGCCAACCTTGGCGACCGGCTTGGCCTCCTCGGGCTTCTTGGCCACGAGGACCTTCTTGGGCGCGGACATCATCGAACGGATGGCCGCTGCCTCGGCTTCGGCCTTGCGGCGGCGCTCGCCGAGATCGGCCGCGCGTGCGTGTTCCTCGTCGGCACGGGCCTTCGATTCGGCAGCCGCCTTGTCGCGCGCTTCGGTCTGGGCCTTGGCGACGGCCGTTGCGGCTTCGTCCACCACGGCCTTGGCGGCGGATTTCACCGGCGCAGCTTCCTGCTTCTTGGCTTCGGCCTGTTGCGCCGCGGCTTGCTCGGCGGCTTCGCGTTCCCGGGCCTCGGTTTCCTCGCGCTGGCGGCGCTTCTCGGCGAGCTCTTCTTCCTGGCGGCGGATGAACTCGGCCTGGCGGCGCGCCTCTTCCTCGCGGCGCGCGAGTTCGGCGTCGTCGATGCGGTGCGGCGGCGGCTCCTGAACCTCGGGTTCCGGAGCTTCGACCACGGCGGTGTCCGCGCCGTCGTCGCGCTTGACGAAAGTGCGTTTCTTGCGGACCTCGACCTGGATGGTGCGAGCCTTGCCCGTGGAGTCCGCCTGCTTGATTTCGCTGGTGGACTTCTTCACGAGCGTGATCTTCTTGCGCTCGGGCGTGGCGGTGCCGTGGCTGGCTTGCAGGTAGCCGAGCAATTTCTGCTTGTCGGCTTCGCTCAGCGTGTCGGTGGCGGCCGTTTTGGCTACCCCTGCACTGCGAAGCTGCACGAGCAGCGTGTCGGTCGATTTCTTGAGTTCGGTGGCGAACTCGGCGACAGTGGTACTTGACATTGGTTGTGGTGCTCCATCACATCACTCGTGCGCAGCGGTGGCGCTGGTGAACCAGTGCTCGCGCGCTTTCATGATCAGGGCTTTGGCTTCGTCGTTGGACTGGCCGGTAATTTCGGTGAGTTCGTCGACCGCCAGGTCGGCCAGGTCGTCGCGGGTATGGACGCCGGCATCGGCCAGCTTGGGGATCAGCTGCGGGTTGAGGCCTTCCAGGTCGCGCAGGTCCTGCGAGACTTCCTCGACGCTTTCCTCGCGGGCGATTTCCATCGTCAGCAACGCGTCCTTCGCGCGCGAGCGCAGCTCGTTGACGGTTTCCTCGTCGAACGACTCGATTTCCAGCATTTCCTGGATCGGCACATAAGCCACTTCCTCCAGGCTCGTGAAGCCCTCGGCGATCAGGATGTCGGCGATCTCCTCGTCCACGTCGAGCTTTTCCATGAAGAGCTTGCGGATCGAGTCGGTCTCCTCGGCGTGCTTCTGCGCCGACTCGTTCGCGTCCATGATGTTGATTTTCCACCCAGTCAGGTCGGAGGCCAGGCGCACGTTCTGCCCGCCGCGGCCGATCGCGATCGCGAGGTTTTCCTCGTCCACCACGACGTCCATCGCGTGCTTTTCCTCATCGACGACGATCGAAGACACGTTGGCCGGCGCCAGGGCGCCGATCACGAACTGGGCCGGATCCTCGCTCCACAGGACGATGTCCACGCGCTCGCCGGCGAGCTCGTTGGTCACAGCGTTCACGCGCGTGCCGCGCACGCCGACACAGGTGCCGATCGGGTCCACGCGCTTGTCGTGCGACAGCACGGCGATCTTGGCGCGCGACCCGGGGTCACGGGCGCAGCTCTTGATCTCGAGCAGGCCCTGCTCGATCTCGGGCACTTCCTGGCGGAACAGCTCGATCATGAATTCCGGAGCCGCGCGCGACAGGATGATCGGCGCGCCGCGCAGCGTCAGGTCCACTTCCATGATCATGGCGCGGACGCGGTCGCCGTTGCGCAGGTTCTCCTTGGGGATCATCTCGCCGCGGCGCAGGCGCCCTTCGACGCGGCCGCTCTCGACGATGATGTCGCCCTTGTCCATGCGCTTGACGGTGCCCACGAAGATCTTGTCGCCGCGCGACATGAAGTCGTTCAGGAGCATCTCCCGCTCGGCATCGCGGATCTTCTGCAGGATGACCTGCTTGGCCGCCATGGCCCCGATGCGCCCGATCGGCACCGACTCCACCGATTCCTCGATGTAGTCATCCACGTCGATGTCGGCGATCTGCTCCTTGGCTTCGAACAGCAGGATTTCCTGGTCGGGCAGCTGCAGGCCCGCCTCGTCCGGGACTACGTGCCAGCGGCGGAACGTCTCGTAGTCGCCCGTGTCGCGGTCCACCGCCACGCGGATGTCCACGTCGCCCTCGTAGAGCTTCTTGGTCGCCTGGGCCAATGCCGCTTCGACGGCGCCGAACACGACATCGCGCTCGACGTTCTTCTCGCGCGAAATGGCTTCCACCAGCATCAACAATTCGCGATTCATTTGCTTAACTCCTAAATCCCGGGCTGGGGGCTAACTCCCAGTCCCTTCCACAGGGCGGTTACGGCCCTTGAAATCAACGATCGGTGCCAGCCGCGCTTCCTTCAGCTCGTCCAGCGTAAAACCCAGCGCCTGCAGCGGCGCAGGCGCTTTCTTCCTGCTCACCTTCTGGCCCGGCTTGGGCGGCGGCTCCTCGCTCCAGACGATCTGCCAGCCGGCATCGGCGGCCCGCTCCAGCTTGCCGCGAAACTTCTTGCGGTTGGCGGGCACCTGCGCGCCGGCCGCCGGGCCGATCGGCGCCTTGAGCGTGATGTCGACCAGCTCGCCGGCGAAACGCTCGAAATCCTGCACCGTACGCAGCGGCCGGTCGATGCCCGGAGAGGACACTTCCAGCCGCTTGTATTCGGCCCCCTCGACCTCCAGCGCGAACTGCAACTGCCGGGTGACCTTCTCGCAGTCCTCCACGGTCACGAACTGCTCCGAGCCCGGCTGCCACGGCAGGTCGATCGTTACGCGCAGCAGTCCCCCGGCGGATCGCTCGATCTCCACCAGTTCGTAACCGAGCCCGGTCACGGTTTGCTCGACGATGTCTTGCAGTGCCACTTAGCCAAAAAAAACGGGCGGTGAGTACCCGCCCGTTTGGTCGTGAAGCAATTATTGTACCTCGTAAACCATTGATTTGCAACGGTTCAGCCAGGTTTTGCCCCCAGCGGCTACTCGGAAACCGGCCTTCGCAGCACCTTCACCTTCGACCGCAGCGTCTTGGTTTCCAGCCGCCGCCTTTTCGACGCGGCGGTGGGCTTCGTCGGCCGGCGCGGCCGGGGCGGCACGGCCACGCTGTCGACCAGCTCCTGCAGGCGCCCCAGCGCTTCCGCCCGGTTCATGTCCTGCGTCCGGTGGGACTGGGCCTTGATGACCAGCACGCCATCCCGGGTGATGCGCTGGTCGGACAAGGCCAGCAACCGCTCCTTGTGGTCGGGCGCCAGCGACGAGTTCGGGATGTCGAAGCGCAGATGGATGGCACTGGACACCTTGTTCACGTTCTGGCCGCCCGCCCCCTGCGCCCGAACGGCCGTGATCTCGACCTCCGACTCCGGGATGACGGTGGGACGCCGCGTCGCCATGGCCGCGCTCAGGATGCCGCCGCCACCAGGGTGCGCGTGTAGTCCTGGCGGGGGGCATCCAGCACCTGGCGGACCGTGCCCGATTCCAGGATGTCGCCGTCCTTCATCACCACCACGTCATGGGCCATGGCACGGATCACGTCCACGTCGTGGGTGATCAG
>JAGRPN010000444.1 GCA_019449555.1 Ramlibacter sp. | reverse complement strand
TACCAGCGCTTGGTCTTGATGTTGTGCACGTGGGCGTGCTCCCCGGCCTTGATCGGCGCGACCACCTTGCCGACGTCGACGCCATACTTCAGCACCGTGTCGCCGGGGCTGAGGTTCGCCAGTGCGACCTTGTGCCCGATCGGGATGTCCTGCCTGGCCTCGATGCTGGTCATCTTGTCGTTGTCCATGATCCAGCCGTTGAGTTTCATGCCGGCCTTCACGCCTTCCACGACGACGACCGCCACCGTGTCTTTTGGGTCATGCAGTACGAAATGGATCATTGTCCGGCTCCTACATTGGAATTGCGAAGGCCGCCAGTGTGTCCACGATGGTCCCCGACTGTCAAACAGGTGATCTAGATGACTTGGATGACAGCGGCGATGCGGCCTCACAATCGCGGCCATGAGCACAACTCGCGTGACACGAACGACCGGCTCCTCCGGGCTGCGGCTGATCCCGGCGGGCGCTGTCGGTATTCCCCTGTACCGCGTGGTCAAGCGCTCGCTCCTCGTGGGCATCGAAAGCGGCCGCTACGCCGCCGGCAAGGCGATCCCCAGTGAAGAGGCGCTGGCCGCATCGTTCGGGGTTTCCATCGGGACGCTGCGCCGCGGCGTGGACGAGCTGGTCGCGGAACATATCCTGGTGCGCCGGCAGGGCCGCGGAACTTTCGTTGCATTGCACAGTGCCGACCGCTTCCTGTTCCAGTTCTTCCACGTCGAGCGCAGCGACGGATTTCGCGAGAGCCCGCAGGTGGAGCTGGTGAGCTTCGAGCGCATCCGCGTGGAGGACGAGGCGGCGAGCGCGCTGCGGCTCAAGGCGGGCGAGCCGGTGCTGCAGATCGACAACCGCCTGCTACTGCAGGGAAAAGCCGTCATCCACGACCGCCTGACCTTGCCCGCGCTGTTGTTCAAGGGGTTGACCGAGAAACGGTTCCGCGAGCGGACCAGCACGATCTACCACCTCTACCAGACCGAATTCGGCATCACCGTCACGCATGCCCAGGAGCGGGCGCGCGCCGTCGGCGCCGATCGCCTGGCCACCCGCGTCCTGGGACTGGCACTCGGCGCGCCGGTGATGCAGGTGCGTCGAACCGCCTTGACGTTCGGCGACAAGCCGGTCGAGTACCGGGTTTCCACCATCAACACGGTGCAGCACGAATACGTGCGATCGCTGTCGCGGCCCGACTGAGGCACGGGCCGCGCCTGCCGGTCAGCGCGATCTCGCAGGCCGTGCATCCGTCAGGAAATAAGCCTTGATCGCGTCGGTGAAGCGCTTGCGGCTGTGCTGCCTGCGTTCCAGCAGTCCGACATGCCGCTGCACCGCGACGCCGGGCATCGGCACGATCCGCAGCGACCGGTCCCGCGACCACTGCACGTTGGCCAATTGGGGCACGATCGAGACGCCGAAACCCTGGCGTACCAGCGCCACGATCGCTTCCACCGAATTGAGCTCCATGCCCTCCCGCACGGTGGCGCCGCATTGTTCCAGCGCCTGGTTGACCAGGTGGCCGGTCCAGGCCTGGCGGTCGAAGCGCAGGAAGGGACATCGCGTCAGGATCTCCTGCGGGTCCGCGGGAAGGGGGAAATGCGGGCGGCGCGGCACGATCAGGACCAGCGGCTCGGAATAGAGCGCCGTCCAGACCAGGTTCGAAGGCAACCGGTCCGGCGGCTGCGTGATGACGGCCGCATCGAGTTCGCCGCGGTCCACCCGCAACGCGAAATCGGCCGACAAGCCGGCGAAGAGCTTGACCTCCAGCCCGGGATGCCTGCCCATGAGGGCCCACAACCCGTCGGCGAACGCCCCCATCAGCGCCGAAACCAGGGTGCCCATGACCACGGTGCCGCTCAATTGCTCGCCGTCCTGCAAGGCCGGCAGCGCCTCATAACGCGCGACCAGTTCGTTCACCGGCTCGATCAGCCGGCGGCCCGCCGTGTTCAGCACGACGGCGCGCCCGCTGCGGTCGAACAGCGTCTGGTTCAGGTCGGCCTCGAGCGCGCGGATCTGCAGGCCGACCGCGGCCGCCGTCAGGCCGATCTCCTTGCCGGCTGCGGAAAAACTGCCGTGGCGCGTGACGGCCAGAAAGGTCTTGAGCGTGCGAATGGAAGGCATCGGCCGGCGGCAAACATGAATGGGCGGAACCTGACTTTAAAGTTTTTCTTTTGCTCGAACGAAGAATTTATCGCTTTCCCTTGCGCCGGCAACTCGTCATCATGCGGCCCATCAATGCCCACGAAAACACACGCACCATGTCGACACTCACGGTAAAGGTATGGCGCGGGCGCGAGCAAGGCGGGTTCAGCTCCTATGACGTGCCGCGCCAGGACAGCCAGACCGTCCTGGACGTGGTGACCCATATCCAGCGGTTCCTCGAGCCGACCCTGGGCTACCGGTTCGCCTGCCGGGTGGGAATGTGCGGCTCCTGCGCGATGACCGTCAACGGCAAGGCCCGCTGGACCTGCCGCACGCACGTGTCGCAGGTGCTGGACGGCCACGGCGGGCTGGAAATCGCGCCGCTGTCCAACCTGCCGGTGATCAAGGACCTGGTCACCGACATGACCGGGTTCTTCGACAAGAATGCCCGGGCCAAGGGGCGGTTCGAAGGGACGGCGACACGCCACCAGGATTTCCAGCGGGTCGATCCGGCCTCGCCCGAACGCGCCGCCGCGAATGCCGGCATCGAATGCATCGGCTGCGGCATCTGCTATGCCTCATGCGACGTGGTCGCCTGGCGGCCGGATTTCCTCGGCCCGGCGGCGCTCAACCGCGCCTGGACACTGGTCAACGACGTGCGTGACACTCAGCAGCTCGAGCGGTTGCGTGCCGTGGCCGGCGACGCAGGCTGCCACTCCTGCCATACGCAGGGCTCCTGCACCGAGCGGTGCTCCAAGCAGCTCACGCCCACCATGTCCATTGCCGGCCTGAAGCGCAAGGTGGCCAGGGCGGCGCTGCGGGGGCAATTGTGAGCGCCGCGATGGCTGCGGGCGTCGCGCAGGCCAGGCGCTGGTACTGGCAGCGCATCAGCGCCATCGTGCTGGCGGTGTTCGTGCTGGTGCATCTGGCGATCATCATCTATGCCGTGCGCGGCGGACTCAGCGCCGCCGAGATATTGGGCCGCACGCGGGGCAACTGGGGCTTCGCGGCGTTCTACACGGCGTTCGTCGTCGCCTGCGCGGTGCACGTGCCGGGCGGCCTGTCCAATATCGCGCAGGAATGGTGGGGGCTGAAGGAACGTCCCGCACTCTGGTTCGCCCGTGTCTTCGCGGTGCTGCTATTGGCGGCGGGCCTGCGCGCTGTCTACGCGGTGGTGGCGACATGATGCTGCGCAGCGATTGGCGAGCCCGCTCGCACCCGGCGTACTGGGCGTTCCTGATGCATCGCCTCTCCGGGTTGGCCCTGGCGGTGTTCCTGCCGATCCATTTCTGGGCGCTCGGCCAGGCCTTGCAGGGCGACGCCGCTCTCGAAGGTTTCCTGCGTTTCACCGATCGCGACCTCTTCAAGTTCGGCGAGTGGGGACTGGTGGTGTTGCTGGCCCTGCACACGGTGGGCGGGGTGCGCCTGCTGCTCATCGAACTCGGAAGCGCTTCGGGGCTGCGCAAGAACTGGATCGCGGGCGCCGTCGGCTTTGCCGCCGCCGCGGGCATGGCGTTCGGCCTGGCACTGATCGCGTGAGACGGCGCACAGCTGCGCAGCGCGTGTTTTGTAGTTTCAATATAACGGAGACATTCACATGACAACCCCCCGGCGTTCAGCCTTTGGCGGCCTTGTCGCCGCCGCCATCGTCACGCTCGCGTGCTTTTCCGCGGCGCCCGCCACCGCGCAGGAGCGTTGGCCGACCAAGCCGGTGCGCTTCGTGGTGCCGTTTGCGCCCGGCGGTTCGACCGACGTGATCGCCCGCATGATCGGCCAGAAGCTGTCCATGCGTTGGGGGCAGCCGGTGGTGGTCGAGAACCGGGCCGGCGCGGGCGGCAACCTGGGCGCCGACGTGGTGGCCAAGGCCGCCCCGGACGGCTATACGTTGCTGATGGCGTCCGGAAGCATCACCATCAATCCGCATATCTACAAGCGCATGCCTTTCGACACGGCGACGGACCTGGTTCCGATCACCAACGTGGCCAGCGGTCCCATGCTGGTCCTCGTCCCCGACGGCTCCCCGATCAAGTCCGTCCAGGATCTCATCGCCAAGGCAAAGGCGGCACCGGGGTCCATCAATTTCGGTTCCGCCGGCGTGGGCAGCCAGGTGCATCTGGCGGCCGAAAACTTCGCGCACGCGGCGGGCATCGAGATCACCCATGTTCCCTACAAGGGAGAAGCCGTCGCCTACAACGACCTGATCGCGAAACAGATCCAGATGATGGTGGGCAACTTCGCGGCGGCATCCGCGCTCGTCGGCCCGGGCCGCTTGCGCGCGCTGGCGGTGACGGGCAAGACACGCTCGCCTCAGATGCCCGACCTTCCCACGGTGGCCGAGAGCGGCTTGCCGGGCTTCGAGAACACCGGCTGGTTCGGCCTGTTCGCGCCGGCCGGCACACCCAAGGACGTGCTGGCAAAGGTCCAGCGCGACACGGCTGAAGTGCTGGCCGAAACCGACACCAAGGCGAGGCTGTACGTGCAGGGCATGACGCCGGTGGGCAACTCCGCGGCCGAATTCGCCGAGACCATGCAGGCCGAGTCCAAGCACTGGGCCGCGGTGGTCAAGGATCGCAAACTCTCGGCCAATTGAGGCAACGCGAGATGAAGGTCGAGCTGTCTGAGGTGGAAGAGGTGGCCAAGGCGTTGTACATCCGCGCCCTGAAAGTGCTGCCTCCGGACATCAAGAGCGGTTTCGGCCGCCTGCAAAAGGGCGAGACGGACGGCACCGCCCAGCAGGTGCTGGCCACGATGGTCACCAACATCAAGGTCGCCGAGCAAACCGATAACCTGCTGTGCCAGGACACCGGGGTGCCGATCTACAACCTGGTGATCGGCCGCG
>JAGRPN010000443.1 GCA_019449555.1 Ramlibacter sp. | reverse complement strand
TGCTCCAGCGTGCTGTAGTCGATCCAGCTGTCGCTCTTGGTTACGCCGATGCGCTCGGCAAACAGCTGGATGCTCTCGGGCGTATAGCCGCGCCGGCGCAGGCCGACGATGGTGGGCATGCGCGGGTCGTCCCAGCCGCTCACGTGCTTCTCGTCCACCAGTTGCTTGAGCTTGCGCTTGCTGGTGATCACGTACGTGAGGTTCAGCCGCGCAAATTCGTATTGGCGCGGGTGCGGCTGATTGGTCAGGCCGCCTTCGCCCAGCCGGTCCAGCAGCCAGTCGTAGAACGGCCGCTGGTCCTCGAACTCCAGCGTGCACAGGCTGTGTGTGATGTTCTCCAGCGCGTCCTCGATCGGGTGCGCATAGGTGTACATCGGGTAGATGCACCACTTGTCGCCGGTGTTGTGGTGCGTGGCGCGCCGGATGCGGTAGATGGCCGGATCGCGCAGGTTGATGTTCGGGCTGGCCATGTCGATCCTGGCGCGCAGCACGGCGGCGCCGTCGGCCAACTTGCCGTCGCGCATGTCGCGGAATCGCTGCAGGTTCTCGTCGATCGAGCGGCTGCGATACGGGCTGTCCACGCCCGGCCGGCCGAAGTCGCCGCGGTTGGCGCGCATCTGCTCGGGGGTCTGTTCGTCCACGTAGGCCAGGCCGGCTTCGATCAGGTACTCGGCCGCCCGGTACATGAAGTCGAAATAATCACTGGCGTGGTAGTAGTGGCTGGTGCCGTTGGCGTCCCATGAAAAACCCAGCCATTTGACGGCGTCCAGGATGCTGTCGACGTACTCCTGGTCTTCCTTTTCGGGGTTGGTGTCGTCGAAGCGCATGTGGCACACGCCGCCGTAGTCGCGCGCCAGCCCGAAGTTCAGGCAGATGCTCTTGGCGTGGCCGACGTGCAGGTAGCCGTTGGGCTCGGGCGGAAAACGGGTGCGGATGCGGGCCGGATCGGGCTGGCCGTGCTGATGGTGCGCTGCATCACCGGGGCTGCCGCCCCACATGCGTTGGGCATAGGTGCCCTGCTCCAGGTCGCGTTCGATCACCTGGCGCAGAAAATTGCTGGTTTTTTGGGGTTCTTTGTCGGCGGCAACGGTCATATGGAACCATTCTATGGTGCGGATACAACAGCGTCCGCCGTTGCCTCTCGCTGGAGGGGTTACGTCTGGCAACGCCTTTGACCGTGCAGAGGGTAGTCGCTTCACCTGCTCTTGCGTTTAATGAAAGTGCGGGGGCCGCTGTCGGGTCCCACAACAGGAGAGCAGTATGAAATCCAGCCGTTCCGTTTACGTCAAGATGGCAGCCGCTGCCGTGGCGCTGGCGGCAGCCGGCGCAGCACCGCTGGCCCAGGCGCGCAGCGATGTGTACTTTTCGGTCGGGGCCAACGTGGCGCCCGGCGTGAGCATCGGCGTGTCGAATGCGCCGATGTACTACCCGCCGGTCTACGCGGCACCCGTTTACGTGCAACCGCAGCCGATCGTCGTCGCCGCGCCCGCCTACTACGGCTACGGCTACGTGCGCCCGGCGCCCGTGTTCTACGGCCCCCCGGTCTATTACGCCCCGCGCCATCAACGGCACCACCGCGGCTACTACCGGTACTGAGTTCCAGCAGCCATAACAGCAGGTTTCTCCAAGGCTGGGCCCCGCGCATGAGCGTCGGGGCCCTTTTTTATGCTCAGCGCGAAAACGGCACGCACAAAAATAGGCCCCCAGGCTTTTGGGCCTGGGGGCAACATGCCAGTCGCGGGACGGAGGGCCGGACCAGCTCACCCCGGAGGAGGAGGGGACTCAGAGGAGTCGGGGTGATTGGCTTGTAGTAGAACCCGGGGCCAAATGCCTGCCTGTAGGACAGCGCCCACAAACGATGCCAGACGGTGCCTCAACCGTAACGGCCGACCTTGAGGTTATTTCCGCCGCCCACTTCGCGTGGGAAGCCGCTTACGAAGGCGCGTGCCGCGCGCCGACGGCCTTGTCGGCGGCGCTGCCTAAGCTGTCTTGCATGACCAAGACAGTGAGCGATCAGATCGTGGAGCGGCTGCACGCTTGGGGCGTGCGCCGCGTGTTCGGCTATCCGGGCGACGGCATCAGCGGCGTCATGGGCGCCTTGAGCCGCCTCGCCGACAAGGTGGAATTCATCCAGGCGCGCCACGAGGAACTGGCCGCCCTGATGGCCACCGCCCATGCCAAGTTCACCGGCCAGGTGGGCGTGTGCATCGCCACCTCCGGGCCGGGTGCGATCCACCTCCTGAACGGCCTTTACGACGCCAAGGCCGATCACCAGCCGGTGGTCGCCATCGTCGGCCAGCAGGCGCGTGCCGCCCTCGGCGGCGAGTACCAGCAGGAGGTGGACCTGCTGAGCCTGTTCAAGGACGTGGCCGGCGAGTTCGTGCAGATGGCCACCGTGCCGGCGCAGGTGCGGCACCTGATCGACCGCGCCGTGCGGATCGCGCTCGACCAGCGCACCGTCACCTGCGTGATCCTGCCCAACGACCTGCAGCGCGAAAAGGCGGCGGAAGAGCCGCCGCGCCTGCACGGCACGGTGCACACCGGCATCGGCAAGACGGTGCAGCCGAACCGGCCCGACCCGGGGCAGCTGCGGGCGGCGGCCGACCTGCTCAACGAAGGCCGGCGCGTGGCCATCCTGGCGGGTGCGGGCGCGCTGCACGCGACCGACGAACTGATCGACGTCGCCGAGCGCCTGGGCGCGGGCGTTGCCAAGGCGCTGCTGGGCAAGGCTGCAGTGCCCGACGACCTGCCTTTCGTGACCGGCACGATCGGCCTGCTGGGCACGCAGCCGAGCTCGGAGATGATGGAACGCTGCGACACGCTGCTGATGGTGGGAACGAACTTTCCGTATTCCGAATTCCTGCCGCCCGAAGGCCAGGCGCGCGCCATCCAGATCGACGTGGACGGGCGGCGGCTCGGGCTGCGCTACCCGGCCGAGATCAACCTGGTGGGCGACAGCCGCCTCACGCTGGAAGCGCTGCTGCCGCTGTTGCACCGGAAGACCGATCGCGGCTGGCGGCGCGACATCGAGGACAACGTCGCGCGCTGGTGGGATGTGCTGGAAGACCGCGCGATGGACGACGCGCAGCCGCTCAATCCGCAGCGCGTGATCTGGGAGCTTTCGCCGCGCCTGCCGGACGACGCGATCGTCACTTGCGACTCTGGCACGGCGGCGGCCTTGTACGCGCGCGACCTCAAATTGCGGCGCGGGATGATGGGCTCGCTCTCCGGCGGGCTCGGGGCGATGGGCAGTGCGATGCCGTACGCGATCGCCGCGAAATTCGCCTATCCCGACCGGCCGGTGATCGCGCTGGCCGGCGACGGCGCGATGCAGATGAACGGCATCACCGCGATGGTGACGCTGGCGCATCACTGGAGGAAGTGGAGCGATCCCTGCCTGGTGGTGCTCGTGCTGGCCAACAGCGACCTGGACATGGTCACCTGGGAGCAGCGCGGCACCGAGGGTGAGCCCAGGTCCGAGGGCTCGCAGGTGCTGCCCGGCTTCGCGTACGCCGAATACGCCAAGTTGCTGGGCCTGCGCGGCATCCGCGTGGACAAGCCGCTGTCGGTCGGCCTCGCGTGGGAAGAGGCGCTGGTGTCGGACCGGCCCACGCTGTTGGAGATGGTGACGGACCCGAACGTGCCGCCGGTGCCGCCGCACGTGAGCAGCAACCAGGTGCGCCACTATGCGCGCGCCTTGCTGCACCGCGACCCGCAGGCGCTCGAACTGGTGAAGGCCACGGCCAAGGAGTGGTGGGACAGCATGAAGCCGCACCCGAAGGATTGATGCGCGTCTCTTGTTTGTTCCCTCCCCCCTGGGAGAGGGCTAGGGTGAGGGCAGGGCGGACCTCTCTCTGCTAAATTCCCCACGTGAAGAAACCGCCCGCACGCCCGGCCGGCAAGCCCCGGGGAGTCCCTGCCGCCAACAAGGAGGCGCTCGAGGCGCTGTCCGAGTTCCGCTATCGCCTGCGCCGTTTCCTGCGCTTCAGCGAGGAGGCGGCGCGGCGCGAGGGCATCACCGTGCTGCAGTACCAACTGCTGCTGCATGTATGCGCGTTCCCGGGCCGCGAGTGGGCGACGATCAGCGAGCTCGCCGAACGCCTGCAATCGCACCATCACGGCGTGGTGGCGCTCGTCTCGCGCTGCGAGGAGCTGGGGCTGGTGCGGCGCAAGCCCGATCCCGGCGACCGGCGCCAGGTCCAGGTGCACCTGTTGCCCAAAGGGCGGCGGCACCTGAACGAGCTGGTGGCGATGCACCGCGAACAGTTGCCCGCGCTGTATTACGCGGTACAGGCGGCGCAGCGCGACGAGCCGCCCGCGAAGCCGCCTACATCGCCTTGAACAGGTGCGCGTAGAGGCGGCTCACCGGCAGCTTCTCCTTGCGGCCGCGCAGGTGCAGGTGCAGTTTGCCGGCGTCGTCGCGCGAGACGCTGTCGATCGCGTCGGCGCGCACGACGGTGCCGCGATGCACCTGCCAGAAGCGTTGCGCGTCCAGCTGCGGCAGCAACTCCTTCAACGGCGTGCGGATCAGGTACTCGTGCGCTTCGGTCAGCACCCGCACGTACTTGTCGGCGGCTTCGAAGTAAACGACCTCGCCGGCCGGCACCATGCGGATCGCGCTGCCCACGCTCGCCTGGATCAGTTTCAGCGGCGCGGCGGCGGGCGCCCGGTTGGACGGCCGTGGCTCGACCGCGCCCAGCAGGTGACGCAATTGGCCGAGCGTCGCCTCGAAGTCGCCGTTGCCGCCCGTGCGGCGGGCCAGCACGTCCTGCACCTTGGCCACGGTCTTGCCCAAGCGCGCCGCCTGCACGGGCTTCAGCACGTAATCGACGGCCTGGGTTTCGAACGCCTGCACCGCGTACTGGTCATAAGCCGTGACGAACACCAGCGCCGGAAACGGCATGTCGTGCGGCCACGCATCGGCCAGTTCCACCGCGGCCTCGAGCCCGCTTTGGCCGGGCATGCGGATGTCGAAGAACAGCACGTCCGGCCGCAGTGCGAGTGCCTGCGCCACGGCCGACGCGCCGTCGCCCACCGTGGCGAGGACGCGCAGCTGCGGCCACGCGCGCGCCAGTTCGGCCTGCAGCTCGCGCGCGAGCAGCGGCTCGTCTTCCGCGATCAGGGCGGTGGCGGCGGGCGCGCTCATGCCTGCAGCGGCAAACGAAGCGTGGTGCGCGAGCCGCCGCCGGTCGCAGCGGCGAAATCGACGCCGGCCGCGGCGCCGTGCAGCGTGCCGAGGCGCTCGCGCACCTGGTTCATGCCGAAGCCATTGCCGGCCGGAGCGGCGCCCGATGGCCCGACGCCCGTGTCCGCCACTTCCAGCACGAGATGGCCGTTTTCACGGCTGGCGCTCACGGTGACGCGCCCGCCTTCGACCTTGGGTTCGAGTCCGTGCTGGATACTGTTCTCGACCAGCGGCTGCAGCAATAGCGTGGGCACCGGATGCCGCGCCAGCTCGGGCGGCAACTGCAGCGAATACTGCAGCCGAGGACCCATGCGGATCGACATCAGTTCGAGGTAATCGCGCAGCCGTTCGAATTCGGCCTCCAGGCTGTGCGTGGTGGCGCGCGAGCCGTTCAGCGTCGCGCGCAGGTACGCGATCATGTGGTCGAGCATCTCCTGCGCCTGCCGGGGATCGGTACCGATCAACGCGCGCAGGTTGGCCAGCGTGTTGAACAGCATGTGCGGCTCGAGCTGCGTCTCCAGCAATTTCAGGCGCGCTTCGTCCGCGTGGCGGCGCGCCTCGCCCATCTTGCGTTCGAGGTACGCCCTCTTGTTGGCGCTGTAGAAGTAGTAGGTGCCGGCGATCCCGGCCAGCGTCGTGATGAGGATGGCACTGCGCCAGCGATCCGTGCCCTTGGGGATGCCGGGCCCATACCAGCCGAGGGAAACGCAGAACGAATCGGTCGCCACCGTGCCGAGCAGGAAGCCGGCCGCGATACCGACCACCGGCAGCGCGAACCCCGCGAGGCCCTGCGGCCAGCCGGTCTCGGCGCTGGACGGGAACAGGTGGCCGCCCAGGTCGACGATGGCCCAGATCGTGATGCCGGTGAGAAGCGAAGTGAGGACGCCCGGTGCGTACGGGCGCTCGGGCTGGAAGCCGTACTGGATGGTGGCGACGGCCAGGCAAAAGGCCATGACCTGCAGCAGGTTCTGCAGTTTGCCGACCCAGTCGATCTTCATGCCCGCTGCTTCACGAGCCGCCATGATGGCGCTGCAGGCGCTCGCGTTCCCGGTCGACCAGCCGCTCGCGGAAGCCGCCGCCGGCGCCGAGCAGGAACACCGAGATGCCGTGCAGACCCAGGCCGACTCCCCAGCCTAGCAGCGGGAACACCGACCAGGGCCGCTGGCCGAAGCCGTAGCTGGAGATCGCGAACACGAACAGGTTCACGATGAGGTACACGGACGCGTGCACATACCAGCCGAGCTTGGCGCCCGCTCGCTTGTGCGCGAGTCGCTCGATATCTTCGGAAGAGAGCCGTCTCATGGTGCGGAAATCCGGCAGCAACAAGCTCATTCTAGGTCTACGGGAGCCGGTGCCGGTTAAAAAGCCCCGCGCGTCCAGGTGTGGATCCCGGGCCGAGCCCGGGACACGATCCGCGCTGTTTGTTACCACGGGTCGTTCTGCAGCGCGAGGCGGCGGCGTTCCTGCTGGACCAGGCGTTCGTGCAGGCCGGCGCCGCCGGACACCACGAACGTCACCAGCCCGTGCACCGCCAGGCCGATGCCCCAGCCGAGTGCGGGAAACACGGCCCAATGGCCGCCGCTCATGGTCGACAGTGCCGCCAACAGCAGGTTCACGCACAGGTACACCAGGGCATGCACGTACCAGCCGAGCTTGGCGCCCGCGCGCCGGCGGGCCAGCCGTTCGAGTGTGTCGTCGTCGAGTCGGGTCGCTGTGCTCATGAGGATCTCCTTGCGAATGGGCGCTCAGGCGTTCACCGGCTCACCGGCCGGCGCCGGGCCGAAGGAAAGGCGCCACATGCGCACGGCGCGGCCGATGAAGATGCCGCTGAACAAGCCGTAGAGCGCGCTCGTGACGAGCGTGTACCGGTCGTCCTGCGCCAGCGCCGGCTGCATGGCGAGTTCGACGTTGACGACGTATCGCACCGTGAAGATGGCCAGGATCAGCAGCATCGGCACCCAGCTGCCCGGCAGGTGGAAGCGGCCCGAGGACGCGTCGTATCGGGTTCCCGCCGGCGCCGCCATCGGCGCGACGAGCGCGAGGCTGAGCGATGCGGCGGCGATCCATGCCAGTTGCACCGAGCCGAATTGCAGCGATTGGCCGAACGCCGACAGCGTGCCCCAGATCGACAGCGCCGTCATCGCGGCCGGCATGAGCACGATCCGCGCGGGGCTCGCGGTGCGCGCCCTGACCTGGCTCAGGCCCAGCGCGACGAGCGCGGCCAGGAGGCCCCAGACCCACAGCGGCGTGTTCTTGACGATGGGGCCCAGCATCTGAGGCTGGTGGACGAGCATCTGGATCAGCATGGTGGTTCCTTTCGAGCGTCGAGGGTGAAGGGATTCGAGGGCGGGCTGGCCCCACAACAAGGTGGCGTGAATTTGCCGCCCCCGGCGGCGGCCGGCCACCGGCTTGCGACGAAACGCCCGAAGCGCGGCGCGAAATGCGCGTCCCGGGAGCGGCTTGCAGCCCTTTAGCTGTTGCTGCCGATCCAGGCGCTGCGCTACGAATGAGCGCTCAGATCGGCGTGATCCGGTAGAAGTTGGCGAGCCACGGGCTTTCGGGCTCGGACCGCTCGATGCCGAGCAGGTCCATGGCCGCTTCCAGCGCGGGCAGATCAACGGGCTGGCCGGCGGCCAGTGCACTGCGGGCCTGCAGCAAAGCCTGCGCGACGAGCGGCCGTGCGCTGGCCGGTAGCAGCAGGTCCCCATTGGGCTGCTCCAGGCTGCGCGGGGTGTCGCCCGGAACGGCTTCGATGCTGAGGATGACGTATTCCGACATGGCTGGACTCCCGCTGTATGCCACGCACTGTGGTCCGGCCCGGGCGGCCGCCTTGTCGGTGCGCGCCGCATCGGGCTGCCGGACCGCGCCGCGACGGCGATAATCCAGCCTCTTTCAAGGAGCGCGTGTGGACGTCGTGTTGCTGGCCAAGGCCGCGGTGATGGGGGTGGTGGAGGGGCTGACCGAATTTCTTCCGATCTCGAGCACGGGGCACCTCATCCTGGCCGGCTCGTTGCTGGGGTTCGATGACGAGAAGGCCAAGGTATTCGACATCGCGATCCAGACCGGCGCGATCCTGGCCGTGATCCTGGTGTATTGGCAGAAGATCCGCGACACGATCGTGGCACTGCCGAGCGAGCGGCAGGCCCAGCGCTTTGCGCTCAACGTGCTGATCGCGTTCCTGCCCGCCGTGGTGCTGGGCCTGCTGTTCGGCAAGGCGATCAAGGAGCACCTCTTCACGCCGGCTGTCGTGGCCAGCACGTTCATCCTGGGCGGCTTCATCATCCTGTGGGCGGAACGGCGCACGGAAGTCGCCACGCGCATCCACGACGTGGACCAGATGACGCCGTGGGATGCGTTGAAAGTGGGGCTGGTGCAGACGCTCGCGATGATCCCCGGCACCAGCCGCAGCGGCGCCACGATCATCGGCGGCATGTTGCTGGGGCTGTCGCGCAAGGCCGCCACGGATTTCTCGTTCTACCTGGCCATCCCGACGCTGATCGGTGCCGGCGCGTACAGCCTGTACAAGGAGCGCGCGCTGCTCTCGGTGGCCGACCTGCCGTTGTTCGGCGTCGGCCTGGTGCTCTCGTTTGTCAGCGCCTGGCTGTGCGTGCGCTGGCTGCTGCGCTACATCTCCACCCACAGCTTCTCGCCGTTCGCGTGGTACCGCATCGCGTTCGGCGTCCTGGTGCTGGCCACCGCGTGGAGTGGCGTGGTGACTTGGGCGGAGTGACGCTGGCCCGACGCCGTTAACGGCGCCGCCCCAGCCGCTCGGAGCGGCGCAGCGGGCGCCAGCGGCCCTCCGGCTGCGCTAGCCGGTTCGCCACGATCCGGAGTACCTGCGGATGCGTGCCCATGCCCAGATGGCTGGCCGACACCTCGACGCTTTCCGAACTCACGGTCTTCTTCTCGATGCAGCCGCGCCACGGCACGATCCCATCGGTCTTGCTGTAGATCGAGGTCGTGGGCACGGGCGGGCATGCGCGCAGCCGCGCCTCGAGTTCGGGCGTGAGCTGCGATGTGTCGCCGTTGAGCAGCCGGTACACAGTGCCGGCGTGGCTGCCGCCGGCAAGCGATGCGAACGGCGTGCCCAGCGTGACCACCTGCCGCACGCACTCGGCGCAGCGCTTGGCGATCTCGCGCGCATAGACCCCGCCCAGGCTCCAGCCGACCAGGCTGACCTTGCGCGCATGCTCGCGGTGCAGGTCGCGCACGCGCTGCTCCATGGCACCCAGCCAGTCGTCCAACAGGCCGGTCGGCCCGGTGTTGATGCCGCCGTCCCAGTCGTGCACCGTGAAGCCGGAGTCCGCGAGGAAACGCCGCAGGTGCGACGTGGTGAACGCACCGCCGCCCAGCCCCGGGTACACGATCACCGGATGGCCGTCGCCGATCGGCAGTGCTTCGCAGCCGACGCGCGCGGCGAAGTAGTCCAACAGGGCGCGCATGGGCTCGACGGCCAGCAAAGATAGCGGCGGCGCTTGCAGCGCAGCGGGAAAGGTGTCCATCCCTCGCAATGTGCCGGGGCAGGACTGGCATCCTTGTGAGAACGCGCGGAGTTGCCTGTAGGACCACGCCCCCAATGCGCACGGAACTAACCGAAACGATTGCTGCGCACCTAGGCGGGGAAGTCGAAGCCGCGCAACGCCGCTTCCACTGCCGCCGCTGTGGCGATCGGCTTTTCCATCGGGAACAGGTGGCTGCCATCGAGCATCATGATGCGGCCCTTGGTGACCTGCTCGGTCATGCCCATGCCGACCTGCTTCATTTCGTCGGACTGCCGCCCGCCGATGAAAGCGACCGGACACTTGGGCGGGTGGCGCTGCAGCAGCCGGTCGAGGTTGTGCGGCATCGTGTTGTAGATCGCCGTCTCGACGTCGCGGTCGAAGGCCAGCACGCGTTCGCCGTCTTCGTCGCGCGTGCACTGGATCACGTAGTCGCGCAGCACCTGCTCGTCCCATTTGGCGAAGACTCTCTTGTGGCGGAAATGCTCGAAGGCCGCATCGCAATCCGGCCAGCGGTTCGTGCGCCGGCGGCTGATGCGCCCCGGCGAGAGCGAGCCCACCAGCTGCGTGCGCTTCATGGCGCTCAGGGCCGTGGCTTTCCAGCCGCCGAGCAGCGGCGCGTCCAGCAGCAGCACGCCCCGCGCGAGCTGCGGGTGGCGCGCCGCGCACATCAGGCTGAGGAACCCGCCGAGCGAGTGGCCGACGAGGAACGCGCGCTCGCCGTGCCGCTCGACCTCGCGCGCGGCGAAGTCTTGCAATTGCCGCACCAGGTGGACCCAGTTGTCGGTGACCGGGTACTCGGGGTCGTGGCCGAACTTGTCCACGGCCCGGACCACGAAGCCGCGCGCACGCAGATGCCTGAACAGGACGCCGTACGTCGCGGCGGGGAAGCTGTTGCCGTGGGAAAAGATGATGAGGGACATGGCTGGATTGCCTTGTGGACCTGGATTGTCGCTGCGGCCCCGGATCAGGTCCGGGGTTTCAACACCCGCGATCCATGCATCCCGGATCGGGGGATGACGACAGGCTCAGATCAGCCGCTCGTCGGGCCGCGTGATCTTCTTCAGCGGCTTGCTGCGCCCGTCGGTGACCTTCAGCGGGGTCTCGGTATGGGCGTCGTCCCACACCGGGTCCTCCAGGCTGTCGAACACCTCGCGCAGCTTCTGGCCCCAGCTGCCGTGCAGCATGCGGTAGTACGGGTTCTGCATGTCGATGCAGACGATCTTGTCGGTCTGGAAGCGGTTGGCCTCGTACACCACGAGGTCCAGCGGCGGCCCGACCGACAGGTTGGACTTCATCGTGGAATCCATCGACACCAGCGCGCACTTGGCCGCCTCGTCCAGCGGCGTGTCGGGCGTGATCACGCGATCGAGCACCGGTTTGCCGTACTTGGATTCGCCGACCTGGAAGTACGGCGTCTCGGGCGTCGCCTCGATGAAGTTGCCGGCCGAATACACCTGGAACAGCCGCATGCTCTCGCCGCGGATCTGGCCGCCGAACACCAGCGACACGTTGAATTCGACCCCGGCGTATTTCAGCGCCTCGGCGTCGCGGTCGTACACATGCCGCACCGCGTTGCCCAGCACCCGCGCCGCGTCGAACATGCTCTTGGCGTTCCAGATGGTGACGACCTCCCTGTCCTCGGCGCGGTCCTTGAGCTGCTCGACCTGCAGGATCTCGCGCACCGATTGGGCGATGCTCAGGTTGCCGGCCGACAGCAGCACCATGAAGCGGTCGCCCGGCCGCTCGTAGATGATCATCTTGCGGAAGGTGCTGATGTTGTCCACGCCCGCGTTGGTGCGCGAATCGGACAGGAACACCAGCCCCGCGTTGAGTTTGATGCCGACGCAGTAGGTCATTTCCGGTCTCCTGAAAGCTTCTTCCTGAGAGCATACAGGGCGTCGAGCGCCTCGCGCGGGCTCAGCGCATCGGGGTTCAGGGCGGCGACCGCCGCTTCCACCGCGCTGGGCGCCGGCGCCTCGGCCGCCGGCGGGGCCTGGAACAGGTCCACCTGGTCGCGGCTGAGCGTTTGCTGCGCTTCCAGGGCCGCCAGTGCATGCCTCGCGTGGTTGACCACGGCGGCCGGGATGCCCGCCAGCCGCGCCACCTGGATGCCATAGCTGCGGCTGGCCGGCCCGGCCTGGATTTCATGCAGGAACACGATGTCGGAGCCCGACTCCGCCGCGCTCACGTGCACGTTGACCGCCGAGTGGTGCCGTGCCGGGAATTCAGTGAGTTCGAAGTAGTGCGTGGCGAACAGCGTGAACGCCTGCGTCTTGTCGTGCAGGTGCGCGGCGATGCCGGAGGCCAGCGCCAGGCCGTCGAAGGTCGAAGTGCCGCGGCCGATCTCATCCATCAGCACCAGGCTGCGCGGTGTGGCTGCATGCAGGATCTGCGCCGCCTCGGTCATCTCCAGCATGAAGGTGGACTGCGCGTTGGCCAGGTCGTCGGCCGCGCCGATGCGCGTGTGGATCGCGTCCATCGGCCCGAGCCGGCATTCGCTCGCCGGGACATACGAACCCATCGACGCCAGCAGGCAGATCAGCGCGACCTGGCGCATGTAGGTGGACTTGCCGCCCATGTTCGGGCCCGTGATGATCTGCATCCGCTGCTTGGGGCCGAGCCGCGTGTCGTTGGCGATGAAAGCGCCGCCGGACGTTTCCGCCAGCCGCGACTCGACCACCGGATGGCGGCCGCGCACGATCTCGATCCCGGGCTCGCGCATGAAGCGCGGGCGGCACCAGCCCAGCGTGAGCGAGCGTTCCGCCAGCGCGCACAGCGCGTCCAATGACGCCACCGCGCGCGCGAGCCGCGTGAGCGCGGGCACGAAGCCCTGCAGCTCGCCCAGCAGTTGCTCGTACAGCCATTTCTCCCGCGCCAGCGCGCGGTCCTGCGCCGACAGCGCCTTGTCCTCGAACGCCTTCAGCTCCGGCGTGATGAAGCGCTCGGCGTTCTTCAGCGTCTGGCGCCGGCGGTAGTCGCCGGGCACCTTGTCGAGTTGCCCCTGCGAAACCTCGATGTAGAAGCCGTGCACCTTGTTGAACTGCACGCGCAGGTTGCCGATGCCGGTGCGGGCGCGCTCGCGCCCTTCGAGTTCCAGCAGGAACCCGTCGCAGTTGTCCTGGATCGCGCGCAGTTCGTCGAGCTCGGGGTCCACACCGGCCGCGATCACGCCGCCTTCGCGCACCAGCGCCGCCGGCTCCTCGAGCAGGGTGCGCGCCAGCAGGTCCGCGCAGCCTCGGGGCGGCGCCATGTTGGCGGCCAGTTCGCCCAACAAGGCCTCCCGGCCGGCGAGCTGGCGCGCGAGCTGCGCGGATTTGTCCAGCGATTGCCGCAGGCCGACCAGCTCGCGCGGGCGCACCTGGCGCAGCGCCACCCGCGCCGTGATGCGTTCGACGTCGCTGCACCCCTTGAGCTCGGCGCGCAGGCCCTGCCACAGCTGCTCGCGCAATAGCTCGATCGCTTCATGCCGTTGGTGCGCCTGGCGCCGGTCGCGCCGCGGCTCGAGCATCCAGCCCTTGAGCATGCGGCTGCCCATCCCCGTCATGCAGGTGTCGATGAGCGAGAACAGCGTGGGCGAGTCTTCGCCGCGCAGCGTCTGCACCAGTTCCAGGTTGCGCCGGGTCGTCACCGGCAGGTCGATCAGCTCGTCGTCGCGCTGCACCCGGATGCTCTGTACATGCGACAGCGCGCGCCCCTGCGTATGTTCGGCATACGACAGCAGCGCCGCCGCGGCGGCATGGGCGTGCGCCAGGTCCTCGGCGCCCCAGGCGGCGAGCGTCGCGCTCCCGAGCTGTTCGAGCAGTTTGCGCTGGCCCAGGCCCGGCTCGAACTGCCACTCGGGCCGCTGCGTCAGCGACAGCGAGTTGGCGAATCGCAAGCCCCTGAGCCGCTGCTCGAACGAGGGCGTCACGTCGGCGGCAAACAGCAGTTCGCTCGGGGCGATGCGGGCCACCCAGCCTTCGAGTTCATCGGCGCCGCATTCCGCGAGCTGCAGCGCGCCCTGTGTCACGCTCAGCCACGCGAGGCCCAGGCGGTGGCGCGCGCCCTGGTGCACGGCCAGCAGGATCGCTTCGGCCTTGTCGTCGAGCAGCTCGGTATCGGTGAGCGTGCCCGGCGTGACGACGCGCACGACCTTGCGTTCGACCGGGCCCTTGGCCGTCGCCACGTCGCCGACCTGCTCGCAGATCGCCACCGACTCGCCCTGGCGGATCAGGCGCGCGAGGTAGCCGTCGACGGAATGGAACGGCACGCCCGCCATGACGACGGGCTCGCCCCCGGAGTTGCCGCGTCGGGTGAGCGTGATATCGAGCAGCCGCGAGGCCTTTTCGGCATCGCTGTAGAACAGCTCGTAGAAGTCGCCCATGCGGTAGAAGACGAGCGTCTGCGGATGCTGCGCCTTGATGGCAAGGTACTGCGCCATCACGGGCGTGTGCTTGCCGGCCTGTTCCGCCGGTCCGCCCGCGATTTCCTTTTCGTTCGACATGGGCACCGATTGTCACCGCAGTCGCGGGCCGCGCCCCCAGCCCCGGTTCGTGCCTGGCGGCGGTCCGCATCCGGGTAATTTATGGCGGATTTTCCTGCCCGGCAAAGTAGAATCAACGGCTTGCAGTCCCGAAGGAAATGACACCGTGAGCGAGCAGAGCTTGTCAGACCGCTCGGCTGGCGCGCCCGCCCTCGAATGCGATGTCCTGGTCATCGGCGGCGGCCCGGCGGGCTCCACCGTGGCGACGCTGCTGGCGCGGCAGGGGCACAAGGTGACGGTCCTCGAAAAGGAGCGCCACCCCCGCTTTCACATCGGCGAATCGCTGTTGCCGGCCAACCTGGCCCTGTTCGAAAAGCTCGGGGTGGGCGAGCAGGTCAAGGCGATCGGCATCGAGAAGTGGGGCGCGGAATTCGTCTCGCCCTGGCACG
>JAGRPN010000442.1 GCA_019449555.1 Ramlibacter sp. | reverse complement strand
GGTCAAGTGCTAGGCGCGGCGGTGCAGCCGCACTTGACGTGCGGCCAGCCGCCGCAACAACGCAATTGGCCTTTTTGGCCGCAACCCGGAGGGAACGTGATTAAAACCGCGCCACTCGTTGTTACGCTCCTAGCCAAGGCGTCCAGCCTTGGCGTCGTCGCGCGCCTAGATTGGCGCGGTTTTAATCACGTTCGCACTGCCAAAAACAGTGTTAACAGGCCCTGAGCAACGCCCGCATGTCGGACCTGCACCTGCCGTTCTGGCCCGAGTACGCGCCCAGGCACCTGTGGGTGCCGCAGACCAGCCTCTACTACAACGTGGAGGTGGCGGCGGCGCGCTTCCCGGCCAAGCCGTTCATCATCTTCTACGACACGGCGATCGACTACCGCCGCTTCAAGCAAGAAACCGAAAAGGTGGCCGGCTGGCTGCAGCAGGTGTGTGGCGTCAAGAAAGGCGACCGCGTGCTGCTGTACATGCAGAACAGCCCGCAGTTCATGATCGCGTTCTACGGCATCCTGCGCGCCGACGCCGTGGTGGTGCCGGTGAACCCGATGAACCTCACCAACGAGCTGCGGCATTACGTGACCGATAGCGGCGCCAAGGTGGCGTTCGCGGCGCAGGAACTCTATCCGCGCATCCAGCCGCTGCTCGGACGCGGGCTCGACCGGGTCGTGGTGGCGACCTACAGCGATTACCTCGAAGCGCGCACCGACCTGAAGGTGCCCGAGTTCGTCGCCGCACCGCGCCTTGCGATGGCCGATGCCGGCGCCGTGCCCTGGGCCGACGTTTTGGCAGCAGGCGAAGCGCCAGCGCCCATGCAGGCCGGGCCGGACGACCTGGCCGTGATGCCTTACACCTCGGGCACCACGGGCCAGCCCAAAGGCTGCATGCATTCGCACCGCACCACCATGTACAACGCGGTGAGCGGGGGCGTCTGGACCAAGGCCACGGGCGGTGTCGGCCTGGCCGTGCTGCCCATGTTCCATGTGACCGGCATGCAGTACAACCTGAACGGCGCCATCTACAGTGCCGGCACCGTCGTGCTGCTGCCGCGCTGGGATCGCGACGCCGCGGCCATCTGTGTGCAACGCTACGGCGTCACCAGCATGGCGCTGATCACGGCGATGGTGATCGACTTCATGTCCAACCCGAAGTTCGACGCGTACGACTTCTCGAGCCTGCGCACCGTCGGCGGTGGCGGCGCCGCGATGCCCAAGGCGGTGGCGCTCGCCATGGAACAGAAGCTGGGCCTGAAGTACCGCGAGGGCTACGGCATGTCGGAAACGATGGCCGCCACGCACTCCAATCCGCCCGAGCGGCCCAAGGAGCAGTGCCTGGGCGTCCCGATCTTCGACGTCGATGCGCGGGTGGTGGACCCGGCCACGTTCAAGGAGCTGCCGCCCGGCGAGACCGGCGAGATCATCGTGCACGGGCCGCAGGTGATGCTGGGCTACTGGAACCAGCCGCAGGCCACGGCGGAAGCGTTCGTCGAGATCGACGGCAAGCGCTTCCTGCGCACCGGCGACCTGGCGTACGTGGACGAGGAAGGCTATTTCTTCTTCGTCGACCGGCTCAAGCGCATGATCAACGCGGCCGGCTTCAAGGTGTGGCCCGCCGAAGTCGAGGCCATGCTGTACCACCACGAGGCGATCCAGGAAGCGTGCGTGATCGCGGCGACGGACCCGCGCCGCGGCGAAACCGTGAAGGCCGTGATCGTGCTCAAGCCCGCGTTCGCCGGCAAGGTCACCGAGCAGCAGATCACCGACTGGGCCCACGACAACATGGCCGCCTACAAGGTCCCGCGCATCGTGCAGTTCGTGCAGAGCCTGCCCAAGTCGGGCACGGGCAAGGTGATGTGGCGGGCCTTGCAGGAGGCGGAACGGGACTAGCTCTTCTTCCCGCCCAGCACGAGCAATAGCCCGCCGGCCACGATCGCGCCGACGCCCAGCCAGATCGGCAAATCGATCGTCTTCTTTTCCTTCACCGAAAGCTCGAGCGGGCCGAGCTTCACGGCGGTCGTGTCCTTGGTGTAGCTGAAGCCGCCATAGACGAGCGCGAGCACCCCTGCGGCGATCAGCACGATTCCGACGATCCTGGCAGCGTTCATGGCTTCTTCCGGTTGTTTGATTGCATTCTGCACCGCCTGCGGGTATCACGCGGCGGATCGGGTGTCCTCGCGACTCACCCACGCCAGCCCGAGAAAGATAACCAGCCAGACGAACGTGCGCAGCGTCATCGCGCGCAGGCTCTCGACGGCAACGGCGTCGCCGATCGTGTACAGGTAGCCGATGATGCCAAGCACCGCGGCATTGAGGCAGAAGATGGCCGCGGCCAGATAGGCCCCGGCCTTGCCGTTGCGCCACGCGACGATGCCGCCGATGACGTAGGCCAGCCCCATCGCCGTGTTGAACAGCAGCAAGGGGCGGAACACGACGTACCCCGGATCCCGCCCGGCCAGCACGCGGCTGCCGGCAACGATCGTCGCGATGCCGAACAGGATCCCCACGAGCGCCAATGCGCCCTGCAACCATCGCATGCGTTTCGTTCGATTCAATTCAGGCCCTCCGATCCATCCAGGCGTTACCTGGCCGCGAAATTGAGTTCCACCTTGTTCCCGGCGGGGTCCGTCAGGAACAACTGCACCTGCTCGCTGCCCGGCACGAGCGCCTTCGAGTACGCGATGCCGCGCTCGCGCAATGCCGCCTCGAATGCCGCGCTGTCCTCGCAGCTGAACGCGACGTGATCGAACGCGGTCGCGACATCCGTCTTGCGCATCTCGTTCGGTGTGCTCTCGTATAGGTGCACGACGGGCTGACCCCCGGCGTACAGCCAGTACCCGAAGCGGGGAAAGTTCGGCCGCGCCCCGACTTCGAGCCCGACGATGCCGCAATAGAAGTCCTTCAGCGCATCGAGGAGCTTTCGCTCCGCGTGGAAGTTGATGTGGTTCAGGCCCCGTGTCGGCATGGCGGCTCCTGGCAAGTGAAAAGGCGACTGTGCGCAGCATACATCTGTACACACGGGCCTTTCGCCTACAGAAAACTCGGACGATTCCTAGGCGCTCTCGGGCGGCCTGAACCGGCAAATTCGGACGCCGCCGAGGCCCTGATTCGGTATGCGCCGATGTCGCACCACCGGTCGCCTGGCCATACTGAAGCCAGATTTCAACGCATCACGGAGACAAGAAATCATGGATTCGACGACCACATTCGAGCTGCGCTTCCAGTCATTGTTCGACCCAGGGCGGGGGTTTGCATTCCCGTGCGACCCGAAGGGGCTGGTCGATCTGGACCGGTTGAGCGAGCGGGCGCGCAACAACTATCTGTTCGCCCGCGCCATGGTCGGCCGCGAGTTGGCCGTGCCGGCGGTGAGCCGCTGCGGCCTGCACTAAGACGGTGCTCCGTGAATGATGATCTTTTTCGGGCATGGCGGGCGGCCGATCGAGCTGCCTGCGCCGCGGAACAATCCGTCATCGCAGATTCGCTTCGTGCGGCCGAAGGGACAGGCGACTCGCCGGAATCCATCGAGCTCAACAGGGCCAAGTGCCTCCGGGGTGCTGCGAACCACCTGTTCCATGTTGCGATGGCGCAAATGGAAGCTCAAGCAAAACCGCTGACCGATGGCCGGCCAGGTCGGCCACCCTGTCCCAGGCCCTTGTCAGCTCGGCAGTATCGAAATTAACGCACTCGGGCTCACGCCGCCCTTCGATCCAGCCAGTCCCGGGTGCGATACCAGGTGCCGACCAGCGGCAGGAACCACGGATTGCCGCCATACAGGGGCACGGTCGGAAACTCGCGCCCGTCGAAAGCGTTGACCGGGCCCCTCGACTGCTGGACGATCTTGCGCCCGGTCTCGTGGCCCAGGTACGTCATCATCGCCACGCCGCTGCCGTTGCATCCCATCACGTAATGCATGCCTTTGTCCTGGCCCATGTGCGGCAGGTAGTCGAATGCGAACGCGACATTGCCGGTCCAGGCATGCGTGATCTTGTAACCCCTGAGCTGCGGCCAGCGGTCCGTCATGTAGCGGTGCAGCACCGGCGCGCTCACCTCGGGCGGCACCTGCGTGAAGCGGGCACGGCCGCCGAAGATCACGCGCTTGCCGTCCGGCGACAGCCGGTAATAGCAGAGCACGCGCTTGCTGTCGCTGATCGTGCGGCCCTTCGGTATCAGGCTTTTCGCCAGGTCTTCCGGCAGCTCTTCGGTCGCGATGATGTGGCTCGCGACCGGAACCAGCCGCCGCTTCAGGTTGGGTGTCACGTCGCCGGTATAGCCGTTGGTCGCGATCACTACCTGGTCCGCTTCGATGCGCTTTTTGTTGGTGTAGACCGTGAACCCGCCGGCCGACTTGCGCTCGATGCGCTGCGCGTCGGTGTTGGCGCACAGCTTCGCGCCCGCGCGCGCCGTCGCTTCGAGCATGCCGCCGTAATACATCGCGGGGTGCAATTGCCCCGAGCGGTCCACCACCATGCCGCCGTGGTAGTAATCCGAGGCGATCTCCTCGCGCTGGCGATCGCGCGGCACCATGCGCGTGCCCGCTTCGGCCGCGCGGTTGTACATCGCCACTTTCTTTTCCTGGTCGGCATAGTGGCCGGGCGTGAAGGCGCCGATGAAGCGGCCGCGCAGATGCCAGTGGCACTCGATTCCTTCGCGCTCGATGATGGCCTCGACGTGCTTGAGCGATTCGGCCGCGTCGTGCAGCATCGCCGCCATCTGGACATCCGCCTGGCCGCCCGCCACCGCGCTCTTGCCCGAGAAGCCCTTGCCGATCGACGTGCCGCCGCTCACCGCGCCGCCGCTGAGCGTGCTCGCACCCACGCCGAAGTCGCCGCGCTCGAGCACCGTCACATCGCCGCCCGAGCGCGCGATCTCCATGGCGGCCGACAGGCCCGCGTAACCCGCGCCGATCACCAGCACCTCGGTGCGTGCCGGCGGCTCCTGCGACAGCTCGCTGTTCGGATGCCACCACTCCCACCACCACGGCATCGACTTGAAGTCCTTGTGAAAGATGGTGTCCGTCATGGCGCGTCTCCTTTTCAAGTTGCAACGGCTCCGGTCAGCGTGCGGTGGCGCTGAGGCCCCGGCCGAAACGGCCGATCACGAACAGCACGATGGCCACGAGAAGAATCTGCATGACCGACACGGCCGCGATCGTCGGGTCGATCTCGATCAGGATGTTGTCGAACATCTTCTTGGGCAGCGTCATGCGCGCGCCCGCCAGGAACATCGCAACCACCACTTCGTCGAACGAACTGATGAACGCGAGCAGGCCGGCCGAAATCAGGCTCGGCCGCAGGATCGGCAGCGTGATCCGCCGCAGCGTCTGCCAGCGGCTGGCGCCCAGGCCCTCGGCCGCCTGCTCCAGCGCGCGGTCGAAATCGCGCAAGCCGGCGACCATCACCAGCACCACGAACGGCAGCGCCAGCACGGTGTGTGCGAGCGCCAGCCCGTACCATTCACCGATCAGTTTCATCCTGGAGAAAAGGCCGTAGATCGCCACGGAGAAGATGATGGTCGGCACCACGATCGGCGCCATCGTCAGCCGGTCGAGCAGCTGGCGCGCCGGAAACTTGCCGCGCACCAGCGAGAACGAAAGCGGCACGCCCAGGAGCAGCGCCAGCACGGAGGTGGCGAGGCCGATCTGCAGGCTGCGCAGCGTGGCGTCGATCCATTGCGGGTCGGCGAAATAGCGGCCGTACCACTGCCACGACAGCCCCGGCGGCGGGAACTGCATGTACGGCGCCGAGCTGAGCGAGATGGGGAACACCACCAGCAGCGGTAGCATCAGGAAGATATAGATCGCGGCGCAGGCCACGACCAGGAGCTTGCGCCCGCTCACGACGCCGGCTCCTCGCGCGCGAAGCGCTGGGCAATCGCATACACGGCCAGCGTCGCCGTCAACAGCACCGCCGACATCGCGGCGGCGAACGGCCAGTTCAGCGTTTCGCGCACCTGCTGCTCGATCAGCACGGCGATCATGATCACCCGGCCGCCCCCCAACAGCGCCGGCGTGATGAAGAATCCGAGCGCCAGCACGAAGACAATGACGCAGCCCGCGAAGATGCCGTTCATGGTGAGCGGAACGTAGATACGCCAGAAGATCCGCCAGGTCGAGGCGCCCAGGCCCTGCGCTGCCTGCACGATCGCGGGGTCCAGGCGCCGCACCGCTCCGTAGATCAATAGCACCATGTACGGCAGCAGGACGTGCACCATGCCGATCAGCACGCCGGTGAAGTTGTGCAACAGCGGCAGCGGCTCGGTGATCACGCCGCCGTCGATCAGCAGCCGATTGAGCACGCCATTGCGACCGAGCAGCACCATCCACGCGTAGGTGCGCACCAGCACGCTGGTCCAAAGCGGCAGCAGCACGAAGACGAAACCGACGGTGGCCCACAAAGGCGTGGTGGTGGCGATCAGGAATCCCAGCGGGTAACCCAGCACGAGGCAGAACAACGTCACCAGGGCGGCGATGACGAACGTGTCCCAGAGCACCCGCAGGTACAGCTCCTTGCCCAATGCGTCCGCGTACCACTGCAGGGTGCCGGTCTCTACACTGAAGCCGAGGAACCGCGCGACCGGGAAGAGGAAGAACACCGACAGCAGGATGAGCGCCGGTACGGCCGGCCTGAAGCCGGTGGAGCGACTCATGCCCCGACGCGCAACATCTCGTGGGGCGGGCACTTCGTGCCCACCGGTATTTCGATTACCCACATCGACAAGGATGTCCTTCGGCGAGTCCATTACAGGTCGAACAGGTGCAGCTCATCGGCATCGATGCCGACCGTCAGGCGATCCGCCTTCGCGGGCAATTTGCCGCGGGCGGGTTGCCGCACCAGCAGTTCCATGCCCGATTCGCAGCGCAAGCGCAATTTGAACGAAGCGCCGAGATAGATCGCCTCCAGCACTTCGCCCGCGAACACATTCGCGCCCGACGAAGAAAACCGCTCCGGCCGCATCAGGACCCCGAGCCGCTTGCCCGGCGTGGCATCGCTCCTGACCTGCAGCACGCGGCCGTTGTCCAAGGTGATGGTGTTCTGGGCCGAGACCGCGCCGTGGAAGATGTTCGACTCGCCGACGAAATCCGCCACGAAATCATTGACCGGCCGCTCGTAGATTTCCGAGCGCGACGCGATCTGCAGGATGGAGCCTTTGCTCATCACCGCGATCCGGTCGGAGAGCACCAGCGCTTCTTCCTGGTCGTGGGTGATGAAGATCGTCGTCAGTCCCAGCCTTTGCTGCAGCCGCCTGACCTCCAGTTGCAGCATCTCGCGCAATTTGCGGTCCAGGGCGCCGAACGGCTCGTCCAGCAACAATAGCCGCGGGTTGAACACGATCGCACGCGCCAGCGCCACCCGTTGCTGCTGGCCGCCCGAGAGTTGCCGCGGCAGGCGCTCGTCGAAGCCGGCCAGCTCCACCAGGTTCAGCGCATCGGTCACGCGCCGTTCGATTTCGCCCTTGGCCGTGTTGCGCATCTCCAGCGGAAACGCCACGTTGCGGCGCACGTTCAGGTGCGGAAACAGCGCGTAGTTCTGGAACACCATGCCGATGTCGCGCTCGGCCGGCGGCAGCCGGGCGATCTCGACGCCGTCCACCTTGACGCTGCCCTGGTCCGGCGTCTCGAAGCCGGCCACCACTTTCAACAGCGTCGTCTTGCCCGAGCCGCTGGGGCCCAGGATGGTGAGCAGTTCGCCGCGCTGAACCGTCAGCGAGACTTGGTCGAGGGCGACGACTTCGCCGAAGGTCTTGGCTATCCCCTCGAGCCGCAGCTCCGCCGAGGACACCCTAGGCTTTCTTCAGCATCCAGGCGTTCCAGAGTTCCTGCGCCTTGGCGCCGTTTTCGGCGTGCCAGGCGTCGTCGATCCAGAACTGCCGGCTGAGGTGTTTTTCGTTGGTCGGCAGGTACTCCTTGACCTTCGGGTCGATGTATTTCAACGAATCGAGGTTCAGGCCGGGGTAGCCCATCTCCGACGCGTAGATCGCCTGCTCCTGCGGGATCGCCATCTCGGCCAGCAACTTGTTGGCCCAGTACTGGTGCTTGGCGCCGCGGGGGATCACGAAGCTGCCCTGCTTGAGCGCGCCCTCGTTCCACTCGATGTCAATCGGCGCGCCTTTCTTGATGAGGTCGTAGAAGCGCCCGTTCCACCCGGTGGCGAGCACGACTTCCTTGTCGAGCAGCAGCTGCGCCGGCTGCGCGCCGGTGGTCCACCACGCCGTCACGTGCGGCTTGATCTGATCCATCTTCTTGAAGGCGCGATCCAGGTCCAGCGGATAGACCTTGTCCTTGGGCACGCCATCGGCGATCAGCGCGAACTCGAGATTGTCGATCGGGTGATTGCGCATCGAGCGCGCGCCGGGGAATTTCTTGACGTCCCACCATTCGGCCCAGCTCTTGGGGTGCGTGCCGCCCTTGAACACGTCGGTGCGGTAGCCGATGACGGTGGTGTAGACGGACGACGCGAACACGCTGGGCTGCTGCGCCTTTGGCGGATAGTTGGTGCGGTCCACCAGTTTGGTGTCGATCTTCTCGACCAGGTTGAGCTTCATCGCGCGGATCGCATCCTGGCCGCCGATCTCGGTCACCTGCCATTCGACGTTGCCCGAATCGACCATCGCCCGCAGCTTGCCGAAATCGACGGGGCTGGTCTCGACCACGCGGATGCCGTACTTCTTCTCGAAGCTGTTGATGAACGCCTTGCGCATGGCCGCGCCCATCGAGCCGCCGGAGTGATTGATGACGATATGGTCCGGCTTGGGCGGCTCAGCTTGCCCGAAGGCGAGCCCCGTGGCGCCGACCGCGGCCCCCCCGATCAGCGAGACGACCTCGCGCCTTCCGATTGCACCAGGTGTCCGATGAGTCATAAGACCTCCGATTGACAGTCCAGCGAGACCGGCCAGGCCATTCGCATGGCCCGCGCGGCGGGTGTTGAGCGGTCATTAAGGTCCCGCTCCCCCGGAATCACATCAGGAAAAACCCGGTGCGGCGTGTGCCCGCCATTTCACGCCTGTTGTCATCCCGGAGTTCTTCACTTTTTCATCGCGGACTTGATCCGGGATCCATGCCTGCTCGCGAGCCGTAAATCGACAATTCGCGCATCCGCCTTTCCGCGTTGGCATCGACGTCGGCCGCGACGGCTTCTATCGTCGCGATGTACGCGCCGGGCAATTGCAGCGCCCGTGCGCCGCGCAAGACGTGTTCCTTGTACCAGTCGAGCGGGCGCAGGCGCCCATCGGTCAACGTGGCGATGTAGGTTTCCGCCTGCACCGTCTCGTCTTTCGCCGTCATCACGGAGACGGTCTTGCGTTCGTACCCGTGCCCGCGGGCTTCGAATTGGTCGAGCAGCGCCAGTTCCGCCGTGGCGATCGAATACAGCGCGCCGAACACGCGATCCGCGGCGTTGCCGGTGAAGGCCGCGTCGCACTTGGCCGACCCGTCGATCGAGCCGGGCTTGTGGAATCGCAGCGCATGGCCTGCCAATACCGCGGAGCCCACCAGCCGCGCCGAGGGCACGCGTGCGCGCAGCCGCTCGACGGCCATGTTGGAGCCATAGGCGAAGTAAAGCGTGCGCTCGTTCATCGCGCAGACACCGCCGCGATCACCGTCAAGGCACCGAGTACGAGATTGAGCAACACCAGGCGTCGGATCTTGTCGAGTGTTTCGCCGGCGGCCGGCCACGCCGATGCGGCGCAGTGTTCGCGCAGCAGCGGGAACAGCACGTCGTAGACGAAGACGAACGCCGCCGCCATTACCACGCCGAGGGCGAACATCACGAGCCAGCCCGCGGGCGCGTTGCGAAAACCCGTCTGCACCAGCATGCCGATGCCGGTGACCAGGAGGAGGGTGACCGCTACCGCCGTGTACAGCAGGAACCGCTCGAACGTCGCCGTCCAAAGCGGCAGGCGCTGCGGCGGCTGCAGCACCTGGCCGGCCGCGGGCCGCAGGCAGAAGTACGCGAAGAACATTCCGCCGATCCACGCCATCGCGCTCAGCAGGTGCAGCAGGAGCGCCAGTTGTCGGAGCATGTCGTGAGCCTTATGAAGAGGGCGCGCAAGCCGCGCCGGTCACAGCATTTTGCGATAGACGACGAAACCCGAGCGCTCGGCCACCTTGTCGTACAGCAGCATGGCGGCGGCGTTGGTCTCGTGCGTCTGCCAGTACACGCGTGGCGCGCCGGCGAGCTTCGCCTGCCGGTACACCGCTTCGATCAGGGCGCGCCCGACGCCCTTGCCGCGCGCGGCTTCGGACGTGAAGAGGTCCTGCATGTAGCAGGTGGGCGCGACCTGGATCGTGCTGCGATGGAACAGGTAGTGCGCCAGCCCGACCAACTGGCCCGAAGCTTCCGCGACCAGCGCGTGCACGGGTTCGGCGGCATCGAAGAAGCGCGACCAGGTCGTGCGCGTGACCTCGGGCGGCAGCGCCGTCGCCCCGTGCCGGCCATAGAACGCGTTGTAGCCATCCCAGAGGACGGACCATGCGTCAAAGTCGCGCTGGGCGACGGGGCGGATGGTGAGGGGAGGGGGCAGGGTTTGCGTCATTGGGTTCGAGCGCAGCGCGCAGTGATGAGAAACAGCGGCGAGGGCACGACGCTGGCTTCGGTCGGGTCGCCGCCGTCCCACATTCCGCTCACCAGGCAGAACACCTCGCCGCGCATGATCCGGTACGACGTGCCATCCGGCCCATCGGCTTGCCGATCCGCCCGCCAGAGCGCGCTGGCCCCCGTCGCGCCGTCTTTCGGATACGGCGCCTCCGCCGGCGGAAATCCATCCGGAACGCGGCCGCGGTCGCCGACGACCGTGACAAGGCAGCCGCGGTAGATCTTGCCCTCGTCCTCGAAAGTGTCCGGAACCTGCCGATAGAGCCCGCCTTCGAACGTGCTCACCTGGCGTGCGACGTAGTCACAGGCGTCGAGCAGTTCGTCGGCATGGGCGGGTGAGCCGCCAGCCAGCTGGGAAGCGAGCAGGACGAAGCAGGAGGCGAGGGTGGACCTTTTCACGATCCTATAAGTTTGACAGGGCCGGGGTCACTTTGGCGGAGAGGAAAACGCAATCGGGGTCAGAGCGGAATTTCGTATGAAACCGCGCGCTCCGGAAAGAACGCTGTCCCGAATTCCGATCCGACCCCGAATGCTTGCCGCGCTCCAGCGGCGATCCGCCCCCCGATTGCTAACTCACCGCGCAGGCTTGCGGCAAATCATCTGGATCGGGTGCGTGCGGCCCTCGGCGATGTTGCGGGCGGCGTTGCGCATCTTTTGCGGCGCGGTCTCGCCCATCAGGATATGGATGCCCAGCGGCGGCAGGGTGCCGGCCGCGGCTCGCTCGATGGCGGCCCGGTAGCCGGCCAGGTACTTCGGGCCGGTGTCCTCGATCTCGATCCCTTCGAAGCCAGCCTCCTCGAGGAAGCGCCGGGTCTCGGTGGGCGTGACGAGGTACGCACCGTTGCCGTCTTCCGACCACGGAAGGGGATAGTGCGGCTCACCGCTGGGGCCGAGTCCGTGTTCGGTCAACGCGAAGAACGCGCCGGGCTTGAGGACGCGGAAGGCTTCGGCATAGAACCTCGGCCGGTCCGGCACGTTCATCGTCACGTGCTGCGTGTAGCCGCCGTCGAAGAAGGCGTCTGCGTACGGCAGGCGCTGGCCATCGCCGAGTTCGATCTTCACCTGCGATTGGATCCCGACCAGCGCCGAGAGCTTGTTGCCGGCCTCGACGAACGCCGGCGTGATGTCCACGCCGCTCACCACGCACTGGAAGCGCTTGGCGATGTAGCGCGCCGGGCCGCCGAGGCCGCAGCCGATGTCCACGAGGTGCTGTCCGGGCCGGATCGGAAGCCGGTCGGCGAGTTCGACGGTGGCTGGAAAACCGCGCGCGTGGTAATGGTCCACCGGCGCCAGGTCCTCCACGGTGAGCGCGTCCAGGGGCTTGCCCTGCTTGGTGAGCGCCGAGGTGATCAGGGCGAAAACGTCGCCTTTGCCCCAGTGGTCGGCGATGGATTTGGCGTCGGACATAGGTGGTCTCGTGATCCGGGAGGAAAGTGCAGGGATGAAGCCAGAAACAGGCCGTGGCGTCAAGCGCGCCGCGCGCCGGCTACAGGGGCTCGACAGCGATCCGCTTGCCCTGCAGCTTCACCTCGGACGTGCCGACTTCCTTGTCCTGCAAGTCGCGCGCGCTCACGCGGGCAACGCCTTTGAACTCGTTGGATGCCGGACCCGGCGTGATGTGGATGCGGGTCTTGGTGCTGCCGATCCATTTGCCGGCCTGGTCGAAGCGGAAGGCGACATAGGTCGCATCGAAATCCGTCGCGCCGGAACGCTTCCATGAGCCGTGTCCGCCACTCAGCACCGGATGCGTGTCGCCGCTTCGAAAGAAGGTGCCGTCCGATGAAAACGTGAGAAGGTTCTTGCCGACGCCGCCCGGGCGGCTGACCGTGACCTCCCAGGCGCCGACCAGCTCCCGGCTGTTTTCATCGCTTCGTCCTGGGGCAGCGCATCCGGCGAGCGCGGCGGCTACGAGCAGACCACTGAGCACATGAGTTGGCTTGACCATGATTGCTTCCTTGGCGGCGTGGCAGGAGGCCGCATTTTGCGTGCGGTTGGACGGCGTGTCCATGGTGCTGGAGGAAAGGCAGCTCGTGTGTAGCTGGGAGAACGCAATCGGGGTCGGGGCGGAATTTCGGCGGCCGGCCAGAACGCAATCGGGGTCAGAGCGGAATTTCGAACGAGACCGCGAGCTCCGGAAAGAGCGCTGTCCTGAATTCCGATCCGACCCCG
>JAGRPN010000441.1 GCA_019449555.1 Ramlibacter sp. | reverse complement strand
GGTTGCATCCGTCCGTCAAGGGCAAGCGCGTGGCCTTTGACGGCGCCAGCCGCACCGTCATCGACGGTCCCTTCGCCGAAACAGGCGAACTGGTCGCGGGTTTCTGGCTGTGGGAGGTCAAGGACATGGCCGAGGCGGTCGAGTGGGTGAAGCGCTGCCCCAATCCGATGGCCGGCCCGAGCGAGATCGAAATCCGCCCGCTGTTCGAGGCGGCCGATTTCGGAGAAGCCCTGACGCCGGAGATCGCCGAACAGGAAGACCGGATCCGCGAAAAGACGGCCCGGCGATGAGCCTGGCCTGCCGCCGGTCAGCAGCGGCAAGGCATTGCCACGGGAATTCCCGGTGCCCAAATTCAGGAAACCATGCCATGTCGGGCGCGGGTGGAACCGGGCGCGACAGGTGAACGGACGCAAGCGCTGCAATCGGCCCAACGCGTTGGTTTCGTCGCGTTGAAGCCGGCAATCCGGTCGGTTCGCGAAAATCGCCAAATCGCTCTGCGCCCTGCCTTAATATTGTCCTCAAAAGATTGCGACAGGCCCTGCGACACGTGCCATAAGGGCGCCGCAACTTTTCAGGTCCCGTCAGAACATGATTCGCATCGAGAATATCAGCAAGCAGCTCAGCCACCGCATTCTCTTCATCGAGGCGTCCGCGGCGCTCAACAAGGGCGAGAAGGTCGGCCTCGTCGGTCCCAACGGGGCAGGCAAGACGTCGCTCTTCCGGATGATCACCGGCGAGGAGCAGCCCGACGAGGGACAGGTCTCCGTCGACAAGGGCGTGACGATCGGCTACTTCAACCAGGATGTCGGCGAAATGGCCGGCCGCAGCGCCGTCTCCGAAGTGATGGATGGCGCAGGCCCGGTCAGCGCCGTTGCCGGCGAATTGCGGGCGCTCGAGGCGGCCATGTCGGATCCCGACCAGGCCGACGACATGGACCGGATCATCGAGCGCTATGGTGAAGTTCTGGAGCGCTTCGAGGAACTGGACGGCTATTCGCTGGACGGGCGCGCTCGGGAAGTGCTCGCGGGCCTGAGTTTCAGCCAGGAGATGATGGACGGCGATGTCGGCGCCTTGTCGGGCGGCTGGAAAATGCGCGTGGCGCTGGCCCGCATCCTCCTCATGCGCCCCGATGTCATGCTGCTGGACGAGCCGAGCAACCATCTCGACCTGGAAAGCCTCATCTGGCTCGAGGAATTCCTCAAGAATTATGACGGCGCGCTGATGATGACGTCGCATGACCGCGAGTTCATGAACCGCATCATCACCAAGGTGATTGAGATCGACGGCGGCGCATTGACGACCTATTCGGGTGACTACGGCTTCTACGAGCAGCAGCGGGCCCAGAACGAAAAGCAGCAGCAGGCCCAGTTCGAGCGCCAGCAGGCGATGCTGGCCAAGGAGATCAAGTTCATCGAGCGTTTCAAGGCGCGCGCCTCGCACGCCGCCCAGGTCCAGAGTCGCGTCAAGAAACTGGACAAGATCGACCGGGTGGAACCGCCCAAGCGCCGCCAGGCGGTGGCGTTCGAGTTCCAGCCGGCGCCGCGCTCGGGCGAGGATGTGGTCAACCTGAAGAACGTCCACAAGAGCTATGGCAACCGACGAATCTACGAGGGGCTGGATTTCATGGTCCGGCGCAGGGAGCGCTGGTGCATCATGGGCATCAACGGCGCTGGCAAGTCGACGCTCCTGAAGCTGGTGACGGGGTCCGCCGAGCCGGACCAGGGCAGCGTTGCCCTGGGCGCCAGTGTGAAGATGGGCTATTTCGCCCAACACGCCATGGACCTCCTGGACGGCGAGCGCACCGTCT
>JAGRPN010000440.1 GCA_019449555.1 Ramlibacter sp. | reverse complement strand
TCGCGACCGCCAGCCCCAGCGCGGTCATGATGAGCGCCTCGCCGATCGGCCCGGCTACCTGGTCGATCGTCGCCTGCCCGGCGGCGCTGATCGACATCAGCGCGTGATAGATGCCCCACACAGTCCCGAACAGGCCGATGAAAGGCGCCGTCGAACCGACCGAGGCCAATACGGCAAGTCCCGTCTGCAATTGGGCGGTCCACTCGTCGATGGAGTTGCGCAGCGAGCGCGTGAGCCATTCGCTGACATCGAGCGAGTCGTGCAATTGCGGTTGCGCGTGGTGGTGCGCGGTGGCCTCGCGGCCCTCGATGGCTAGAGCGCGAAACGGATTGGCGGGCTCTGCGCCGAGCTTCGCCAGACCGTCGGCGAAATCCGCCGCATGCCAGAAGCTCTCCGTCCTGCGCGCCTGGGCGGCGAACTTGCGCAGGTCGAGCGCCTTGACGATGATCACCATCCAGGTGGCGAGCGACATCGCCAGCAGCAGCAGCGCGACGCCCTTCGTGATCAGGTCGCCCCGGGTCCACAGGTTGATCAGGCCGAATTGCGTTTCCATGACCGATATCGCTTCGCGCAGGTTTATTCGAGGACGAAATTCACAGGCGCTTCGTACCACATGGCCTGCGGCTCACCGCCGACCTTGCCCGGGACGTAGCGGCACTTCATGACGTAATCGAGCGCGGCCCGGTCAAGCCGGTCGAAGCCGCTCGAGCGCTTCAATTCTGCCCGCTGGGGCGTGCCGTCCTTGCCGATCAGCACTCGTACGATCACCTTTCCCTGCTCGCCCAATCGCTTGCTGATCGTCGGATAGACCGGGGCGGGATTCTGGAGGTAACTGGCATCGGAGGAGGGGAGTTCGACCTTGCCGGTTCCCGCAGCGCCAGCCGATGCGCCGGCGCCAGCCTCGGCCGGTGCGGCCGGGGCTGCAGCCGCGGGCGCGGCCGCCGGCTCCGGCGTCACGACGGACAACGGCGCCTCCGGCGCGGGTGGGGCCGCAATCGCCCTTTGGGGCTTGGGCGCGGGCGGCGGCGCTCGCTCCATTTTCCTGGGGGGCTGCTTGACGGGTTCGTTCCTCCGGGGCGCGGGCGGCGGCAACCGCGGCGGTTCCACCTTGGGTTCCGGTGGCGCAACCGTTTCGGTAAGGATGCGCACCGGCACCACGATTTCCGCTGCCCTTCGCAACAAGCCCGCCTGCAACGCCCACAGACCGGCGACATGCAAGAGAACCACGCCGCCGGCAATGGCTATGTTGCGGTCGAGCGTGCGCACAACGGGAAGGGCGGAATCGGTCAAACCCATAGTGTAGGAGCGGGCATGGGCGTCCCGCGCCGCTCGCTAGGGGCTCAAAACCCACCAGGTTGAGCCGAGCACCAGGATCAGGCTTGCGACGATTGCTGCGAAGTCCATGCTCTGCCTTCCCCGCCCGCGCAGTTGTGCTGGATCGCCGCGACCGGACGGCTCGCGCAGCACTGGGCCACCACTTCGCGTGCCGCGCACTCGCATTGGCCGCATTGGGTGGCCACGCCCAGCTCGAACTGGATATCTTCGAAACCCATGCCGGCGCGCGCATGCCGTGCGATTTCGCGGTCGGAGATTCGATGGCAGACGCAGACGATCATGGCTGGAGCAGGTTTGGAGTGTGATGGACAGGTTGAGTCGATTATAAATACGAATCGCTCGCATTTGTAATATCCATCCTTGATGTGGGTCAACCAGCGGTGGCTTTTTCCGGTTGACATCACTCCCATGCGGCCGCCCAAGTGGTGCCTGCGGGCGCTCGCCGGATCCGGCGCCGCGCCTTGCGCCCGGTGCCGTCGAGCGATCAGCTCACGTCGCTCATCTGGGATTGCAGGTAGTTCTGCACCCCCACCTTTGCCAAGACGTCGAGCTGCGTTTCCAGGAAGTCGATGTGTTCCTCGGTGTCTTCCAGGATGTCTTCGAGGAGCTCGCGCGAAACGTAGTCCCGCACGTTCTCGCAATAAGCAATGCCGTCCTTGATCGTGGCCTGCGCGCCGCGCTCGAGGCGCAGGTCACACTCCAGGATCTCCGGCACGTTCTCACCCACCATCAACTTGCCCAGGTCCTGCAGGTTCGGCAGCCCTTCCAGCACCAGGATGCGATCCATCAGCCGGTCCGCGTGCTTCATCTCACCCATCGACTCCTCGTTTTCTTTAATCGCGAGCTTGCCGAAGCCCCAGTGTTTGAGGATCCGGTAGTGAAGGAAGTACTGGTTGATCG
>JAGRPN010000439.1 GCA_019449555.1 Ramlibacter sp. | reverse complement strand
GGAATACGGCGGCATCATCAAGCACGGCGCCAAGTTGCTCTTCGCGTTCGCCGAATGCACCGTGCCCAAGATCACCGTGATCACGCGCAAGGCGTACGGCGGGGCCTACGACGTGATGAGCTCCAAACACCTGCGCGGCGACGTGAACTTCGCGTGGCCGAACGCGGAGATCGCGGTGATGGGCGCGAAAGGCGCGGTGGAGATCATCTTCCGCGAGGACAAGAACGACCCGGCCAAATTGGCGGCGCGCGAGGCCGAGTACAAGGCCCGTTTCGCCAATCCGTTCGTGGCGGGCGCGCGGGGCTTCATCGACGACGTGATCCTGCCGCACGAAACGCGCAAGCGCATCTGCCGTTCGCTGATCATGCTGGCGGGCAAGAAGCTGGAAAACCCGTGGCGCAAGCACGGAAACATCCCTCTTTGAAATTTCGGCATCCGTTTTTCAGGTCCTGACATGTTCACAAAAATACTGATAGCCAATCGGGGCGAGATCGCCTGCCGCGTCATCAAGACGGCCAGGAAGATGGGAATCAGGACGGTCGCGGTGTATTCCGATGCCGATCGCGACGCGCGGCACGTCGAACTGGCGGACGAAGCGGTGCACATCGGCGCGGCGCCTTCGCGCGAGTCCTACCTGCAGGCGGACCGGATCATCGCGGCTTGCAAGCAGACCGGCGCGCAGGCCGTGCATCCCGGCTACGGTTTCCTCTCGGAAAACGAGGCGTTTGCGCGGCGGGTGGAGGAAGAGGGCATCACGTTCATCGGCCCCAAGCACTATTCGATCGCGGCCATGGGCGACAAGATCGCATCGAAGAAACTCGCCAAGGACGCCCGGGTCAACACGATCCCCGGCTACAACGAAGCCATCGGCACAGCCGAGCAGGCGGTGGAGATCGCGAAAGGTATCGGCTACCCCGTGATGATCAAGGCCTCGGCCGGCGGCGGCGGCAAGGGTCTGCGCGTCGCCTTCAACGACAAGGAGGCGTTCGAGGGATTCACCTCCTGCCGCAACGAAGCGCGCAGCAGCTTCGGCGACGACCGGGTCTTCATCGAGAAGTACGTCGAGGAGCCGCGCCACATCGAGATCCAGGTGCTGGGGGACAGCTCCGGCAACGTGCTTTATCTCAACGAGCGTGAATGCTCGATCCAGCGCCGGCACCAGAAGGTGATCGAAGAGGCGCCTTCCCCGTTCATCAGCGATGCCACCCGCAAGGCGATGGGCGAGCAGGCGGTGGCCCTCGCGAAGGCGGTGAAATACCAGAGCGCGGGCACTGTGGAGTTCGTCGTCGGCAAGGACGAAACCTTCTACTTCCTGGAGATGAACACGCGGCTGCAGGTCGAGCACCCGGTCACCGAATCCATCACGGGCCTGGACCTGGTGGAGCTGATTATCCGCGTCGCGGCCGGCGAGAAGCTGCCGCTGGCGCAAGCCGACGTCAAGCGCCAGGGCTGGGCGATCGAGTGCCGCATCAACGCGGAGGATCCGTTCCGCAACTTCCTGCCAAGCACCGGACGGCTGGTGCGGTTCCAGCCGCCGAAGGAAACGATGTGGGCCGCCGATACCGAGCACCTGTACGGCGTTCGCGTCGATACCGGGGTGCAGGACGGCGGCGAGATCCCGATGTACTACGACTCGATGATCGCCAAGCTGGTGGTCCACGGGCAGGACCGTAACGACGCGATCGCGAAGATGCGCGAAGCGCTGAATGCATTCGTGATCCGTGGCGTGTCGAGCAACATTCCGTTCCAGGCCGCATTGCTCGCGCACCCGAAGTTCATTGCCGGCGACTTCAACACCGGCTTCATCGCGGAGCATTACGCCAAAGGCTTCGTGGCCGAGGACGTGCCGCACGGGGACGCCGACTTCCTCGCGGCCCTCGCTGCGTACGTCAATCGCCGCACGTTGCAGCGCGCCGCGGGGATCAGCGGCCAGATGCCGGGGCACGAGTTCACGGTGGGCGAGGACTTCGTCGTGGTCGTGCTGGACGTGGCCGGCAAACACCGCAGGCAGCCGGCGAAGGTTCGCGACTTCGAGGCGAAATCGGGCTCCAGCGCCGTGGAGATCGGCAGCAATCGCTACGAGATCTGCAGCAACGGCTGGCATCTCGGCGGCACGCGCATCCGCGGCACCGTCAATGGCCAGCCTTTCACCGCGCAAGTGGAGCGGGGCGTCGGCAAGGACCCGCTGGCGATCCGGATCATGCACAACGGCACCCGGCTCGATGCGCTCGTGCTCACGCCGCGCGCGGCGGAACTGCATGCACTGATGCCCTACAAGGCGCCTCCGGACATGAGCCGCTACGTGCTCTCGCCGATGCCCGGCCTGCTGGTCGATGTGGCGGTGGAACCCGGGCAAAAGGTGCAGGCCGGCGAGCGCGTGGCCGTGATCGAGGCGATGAAGATGGAAAACGTCCTCTTCGCGGCCGCCGACGGCGTCGTGGTCAAGGTGCTCGCGAGCAAGGGCGAGAGCCTGATCGTCGATCAGCCGATCGTCGAGTTCGCCTGAACCAAACACACATTGCAATCAGGGTCTTGGCATGACAGAACCAGTTCCACAAAGTCCCCTTCGACAGGCTCAGGCCCTTCGACAAGCTCAGGATGGTCGGGACCGGCCGTTCAAGGTCCTCGGCCTGCAACAGATCGCCATTGGCGGTGCGTCCAAGCAGCGGCTGGAAAAACTCTGGGTCGACATCTTCGGCCTGCGGGTCACCGGCACTTACCGCAGCGAGCGCGAGAACGTGGACGAGGACATCTGCACGCTCGGCGCCGGCGCCTTCAAGGTGGAGGTCGACCTCATGCAGCCGCTCGATGCCGCATCGAAGCCAGCCGTGCACGAGACGCCGCTCAATCACGTTGGCTTGTGGATCGACGACCTGCCGAAGGCCGTGCAGTGGCTCACGGCCCAGGGCGTGCGCTTCGCGCCCGGCGGCATCCGCCGCGGCGCTTCGGGCTTCGACATCTGCTTCGTCCATCCCAAGGGCAACGAGCAGTCGCCCATCGGCGGGGAGGGCGTGCTCATCGAATTGGTGCAAGCGCCGCCCGAGGTGATCAAGGCATTCGCGGCGCTGGAAAGCTGACGGCACGCAGCTGCGCATGGGTCCAGTTGATGAGCATCAACTGGACTCGCGTGGGGGCGTGTTTAATGCGGCCCAAGCCCGAGCATGAGGCTTTTTGCAGGGGCCCTGCGCCACTGCCCGGCTGAAGCTACACTCACGCGCTTCGGGAATGCCCGAAAGGTTACGGCCGTCGTCGGCGCGTAGACTGAATGCTGGTCTGCGGCCCCCGACCCGGGGTCGTTCGGGCGAAATTTTGTGTGTCCCCACAAGGGTCCCCGCCGGGTCGAGGCGGCTCGGCACCGGTCAGGAGAGCGCTTTTGCACAGAACGGATATTTCCAACCCGGCCTATTTCCACAAGGTCGTCGATTGCCAGTGGGCCTGCCCTGCCCACACGCCTGTTCCCGAGTACATCCGCCTGATCGCGCAGGGCCGCTACAGCGACGCCTACATGATCAACTGGGTGTCGAACGTGTTCCCGGGCATTCTCGGGCGCACTTGCGACCGGCCGTGCGAGCCCGCGTGCCGGCGCGGCCGCGTGGAGGAGAACAACGGCGAGCATCCGGAACCGGTGGCGATCTGCCGGCTCAAGCGCGTGGCCGCCGACATGAAGGACGACGTCGGGCAGCGCATGCCCCGGATCGCGCCGAAGAACGGCAAGCGCGTCGCCTGCATCGGCGCGGGGCCGGCGTCGCTCACGGTCGCGCGCGACCTGGCGCCGCTCGGCTACGACATTACCGTGTTCGACGGCGAGGCGAAGGCGGGCGGTTTCATCCGCACCCAGATCCCGCGCTTCCGCCTGCCCGAGTCGGTCATCGACGAGGAGACGGGCTACATCCTGAGCATGGGTGTGCACTTCCGCAGCGGGCAGCGCGTCGAGTCGATGAAGGCGCTGCTGGCCGAGGGGTATGACGCGGTGTTCGTGGGCTGCGGCGCGCCGCGCGGGCGCGACCTCGACATTCCCGGGCGGCGCGAAGCTGCCCGCAGCATCCACATCGGCATCGACTGGCTCGCGTCGGTATCGTTCGGCCATGTAACGACCATCGGCAAGCGCGTGATCGTGCTGGGCGGCGGCAACACGGCGATGGACTGCTGCCGCTCGGCGCGCCGGCTCGGCGGCGAGGACGTGAAGGTGATCGTGCGCAGCGGCTTCGACGAGATGAAGGCGTCTCCCTGGGAAAAGGAAGACGCGATGCACGAGGGCATTCCGATCCTCAACTTCCACGTGCCCAAGGCGTTCGTCCAGCAGGGCGGCAAATTGCAGGGCATGACATTCGAGATCGTGAAGGCCATCTACGACGAGAAAGGCCGGCGCAAACTGGTCCCGACCGGCGAACCGGATGCGTTCTTCGAATGCGACGAGGTGCTGGTTGCCGTCGGCCAGGAAAACGCTTTCCCATGGATCGAGCGCGACTGCGGGGTGGCGTTGGACGAATGGGGCCTGCCCAACCTGGACAAGGTCACGCTGCAATCGACCGTGCCGAATGTGTTTTTCGGCGGCGATGCGGCCTTCGGTCCGAAGAACATCATCACCGCGGTGGCGCATGGCCACGAAGCGGCCGTGTCGATCGACCGGCTGCTCAATGGGGAGGACATCCGGGTGCGGCCCTCGCCGATGACGAATCTGGTGTCCCAGAAGATGGGCATCCACGAGTGGAGCTACGACAACGACACCAGCGACGACACCCGTTTCAAGGTGCCATGGGCGAAGGCCGAGAAGGCGCTGGCGAGCATCAAGGTCGAGGTGGAGCTCGGCTTCGACGTCGCGACTGCCGTGAAGGAGGCGCACCGCTGCCTGAACTGCGACGTGCAGACCGTGTTCACCGAGAGCGTGTGCATCGAATGCGATGCGTGCGTCGACATCTGTCCGATGGACTGCATCACCTTCACGGTCAATGGCGAGGAGCCGGACCTGCGCAAGCGCCTGAAGGCGCCGGCGGCGAACCTCGAGCAGCCCCTGTACGTGTCCGGCGGCCTCAAGACCGGCCGCGTGATGGTCAAGGACGAGGACGTCTGCCTGCACTGCGGCTTGTGCGCCGAACGGTGCCCGACGGGAGCCTGGGACATGCAGAAGTTCCTGCTCAAGATGACGCCGGCCGGCCCGGCTTGCCGGGACCGGGTCGCGCCCGCTCCGCGCCAGGGGGTTCCAGCATGAAGAAGATCGAAGCAGTCAACGATTTCGTCATCAAGTTCGCCAACGTCAACGGCTCCGGCTCGGCCAGCGCCAACGAACTGTTCGCCAAGGCGATCATCCGCATGGGGGTGCCGGTGAGCCCGCGCAACATCTTCCCCAGCAACATCCAGGGGCTGCCCACGTGGTACGAGGCGCGCGTCTGCGAGAAGGGCTACCACGGCCGGCGCGGCGGCGTGGACATGATGGTCGCGATGAACCCGCAGACCTGGGATGCCGACATCGCCGAAATCGAGCCCGGCGGCTACCTGTTCTACGACAGCACGCGCCCGCTGCCGCCGTCGAAGTTCCGCGACGACGTGCACGTGATCGGCATGCCGCTGACGGAGATCACGAACGCGGTGTACACCGATGCGCGCCAGCGCCAGCTGTTCAAGAACATCATCTACGTGGGCGCGTTGTCGGTGCTGCTCGGCATCGACGCCGACGTGTTCGAGAAGCTCTTCTCCGAGCAGTACAAGGGCAAGGAGCGGCTGCTGGATTCGAACATCCGGGCCCTGCACCTCGGGCGGGAGTTCGTGACCGAGCATCTGGAGTACCCGCTCGGCATCCGCGTTCGCCGCTCCGACAGGATCGGCGACCAGATCTTCGTCGACGGCAACAGCGCGGCGGCATTGGGGTGTCTCTATGGCGGCGCCACGGTGGCGGCCTGGTATCCCATCACGCCGTCCTCGTCCGTACCCGAGGCGTTCCAGAAGTACTGCGAGAAGTTCCGGGTCGATCCCGCGACGGGCCGCGCCAATTTCGCGATCGTGCAGGCCGAAGACGAGCTGGCCTCGATCGGCATGGTGGTGGGCGCGGGCTGGAACGGCGCGCGGGCTTTCACCGCGACCTCCGGCCCGGGCATTTCGCTGATGACCGAGTTCATCGGCCTCGCGTATTTCGCCGAGATTCCCGTGACCATCATCGACGTGCAGCGCGGCGGCCCGTCCACCGGCATGCCCACGCGCACGCAGCAGTCGGACCTGATCGCCTGCGCGTACGCGTCGCACGGCGACACCAAGCATGTGCTGCTGGTCCCGCAGGACCCGCACGACTGCTTCGAACATGCCGCCGCCGCGCTCGACCTCGCGGACCGGCTGCAGACGCCGATCTTCGTGATGACCGACCTGGACATCGGCATGAACCAGCGCCTGACCAGGCCGTTCGTCTGGGACGATGCGCGCGATTTCGACCGTGGCAAGGTGATGACCGCCGCCGAGCTCGAAGCGGGCAAGGACTTCGGCCGCTACAAGGACGTGGACGGCGACGGCATCCCGTGGCGCACGCTGCCGGGCACGCACCCGACCAAGGGCAGTTTCTTCACCCGCGGCACCACGCGCGATCCGTATGCCCGCTATTCCGAACGCGGCCCGGACTACATCTACAACATGGAACGGCTGATCCGCAAGTTCAAGACCGCCGCCGACCTGGTGCCGCAGCCGGTGCTGCGCAGCGCCACGCAGAAGACGCCGCTGGGCGTCATCTACTTCGGGTCGACCAGCCCGTCGATGCAGGAGGCCCTGGACGTGCTCGAGGAAGAGGCAATGCATGTCGATGCACTGAGGCTGCGCGCGTTCCCGTTCCCGGAGTCGGTGCGGCGCTTCATCGCGGAGCACGACCAGGTGTTCGTGGTCGAACAGAACCGCGATGGTCAGATGCGTTCGATGTTGATCAACGAACTCGAGATCGATCCAGCCCGCCTCGTGCGGGTGGTGCATTACGACGGCACGCCCATCACGGCCCGTTTCATCGCCCGCGCCATTCGCGAACACGTCCAGCCCGCCGCGCGCAAATCGGGCGGCCGCTCGCTGCACCAGGAACTCGCATGACCTACATCACCAAACCCCGGCTCCACCATCCGACGCTGACGGCGAACAAGGTGGGCTACACGCGGCGCGACTACGAAGGCCGCATCTCGACCTTGTGCGCCGGGTGCGGGCACGATTCGATCTCCGCCGCCATCATCGAGGCGTGTTGGGAACTCGACATCGAGCCGCACCGCGTGGCCAAGCTCTCCGGCATCGGCTGCAGTTCCAAGACGCCGGACTACTTCCTGGGCGCGTCGCACGGATTCAATACCGTGCACGGCCGCATGCCGTCGGTGCTGACCGGTGCGAACCTCGCCAACCGCGACCTGCTCTACCTGGGAGTTTCCGGCGACGGCGACTCCGCGTCCATCGGCCTTGGCCAGTTCGCCAACGCCATGCGCCGCGGCGTGTGCATGGCCTACATCGTGGAGAACAACGGCGTCTACGGGTTGACGAAAGGGCAGTTCTCGGCCACCGCCGACCGCGGCTCCAAGAGCAAGAAGGGCGTGATAAACAGCGACAGCCCGGTCGATCTGGTCGCACTGGCGCTGCAATTGGGCGCGACCTACGTCGGCCGCAGCTTCTCCGGCGACAAGGCGCAATTGGTTCCCTTGATCAAGGGCGCGATGTCGCACGGCGGCGCGGCGTTCATCGACGTGATCAGCCCCTGCGTGACCTTCAACAACCATGGCGGCAGCACCAAGAGCTACGACTACGTGCGCCAGCACAACGAGGCGGTGAGCCGGATCGACTTCATCACCCCGCGCGGCGAGATCACGGCCCAGTACGAGCCGGGCGCGGTGATCGAGGTGCAGCAGCACGACGGCTCCATGCTGCGGTTGCGCAAACTGCACCAGGACTACGACCCGACCGACCGCTACGGCGCGATCAGCTACATGCAGACGCACCAGGCGCGCGGTGAGATCGTCACCGGATTGCTGTACGTGGATCCGGTGGCGACCGATCTGCACATGGCACTGAACACAAGCCACAAGCCGCTGGCATCGCTGGGGGCGAAGCAATTGTGCCCCGGCGCCAAGGCGCTGGAGTCGGTCAATGCCGCCCTGCGTTAAGAGGAAAATCCAGGAGGAGAGGGTCTCGATATCCTCACTTGCAAGGGAGCGCATCATGACGGAACGAACCGTTTTCCAATCCATGTCCCAGAAGCACGTTCTCAGCCTGGCACCCAGTGCGACTGTCTGGGAGGCCGCGTGCGTGATGACGCGCGCCAACGCCAGCAGCGTCCTCGTGCTGGACCTGCCCGGCACCTTGCTCGGCATCGTCACCGAACGCGACCTGATGACGCGTGTGCTGGCGAAGGCCCTCGATCCGGCCAAGACGAAACTGGGCGACGTGATGACGCCCAATCCGCTGTGCGTGCCGCCCGAGACACTGGTGTCCGACGCGGTGCTGATCATGATCGAGCGGGGCTTCCGCCACTTGCCGGTGATGGGCAGCGGATCGAAGCTGCTGGGCGTGTTCTCGGTGCGCGACGCGTTGCCGCCCGAAATCGGCACCGCGGTCAGCATGGCGGAATTCAACGAGCAGGTGAACGACGCGCTGGGTTAGCGCGGACGCAACCTCAGCCGCCGCGCCGCGCGCGGGCGCGTGCCAGCGCTGCCTCGATCACCGCGCGTTTGCCGTCGGCGTCCGCACCTTTTTTTGCGCCAGGCGGCTGGCCGGGCACGCCCGCCCGCTTCGTGGACGCCTTGGCTTCGAGACGCGCATGCTGTTCGTCCGCCTCCCGCCGGAGCCGCTCTTTGCGAAACTCGTAACGCTCCAGCGCCTGCCGCGCCTGCGCATCCGACCAGGCTTGCCAGCCGCTGCGCTCGCCCGTGACGTTTTCCAGGCCGATGCAGTCGACCGGGCAGGCCGGCACGCACAGTTCGCAGCCCGTGCAATAGTCTTCGATGACGGTGTGCATCAGCTTGTTGGTGCCGAGGATCGCATCCGTGGGACACACTTTGGCGCACAGCGTGCAGCCGATGCACCAGGGCTCGTCGATGACGGCCATCTTGCGCGGGCCTTCCGCGCCGTGGGCCGGATTGAGCGGCAGGACGGGCCGGCCGGTGATGCCCGCCAGGCGGGCCACGCCTTGCGCACCGCCCGGCGGACACTGGTTGATCTCAGCCCGGCCGTCGGCGATCGCCTGCGCGTAAGCCGCGCAGTCGGGGTAGCCGCAGCGAGTGCATTGGGTCTGGGGCAGGGCGGCGTGCAGCCGCGCGGCCAGCTCGTTCACCTCACGCAATGGAGCGTTGGCGGTCCGCCCTCCTGGCGGGCGCTGCCGCGATCGGCGTCGAGCGCTTGCCCGGACTGACCGGCACCCGCGGGCCTTCGTTGAACTGGAGGATGAAGTCGCGCACCTGCGGATAAACCGAATCGCGCCAACGACGGCCGGCGAAGATGCCATAGTGGCCCGCTCCCTTCACCTCGAGGTGCTTCTGCCGCGCCTTGGGCACGTTGTAGCAGAGGTCGTGCGCAGCGGCTGTCTGGCCGGCGCCGGAGATGTCGTCCAGTTCGCCCTCGATCGTGAAATGCGCGGTCGTGCGGATGTCTTCCGGCCGCACGCGCTCGAGGTCGCCCTCGTCGCTGATCACGTCCCAGGTGCCGTTCACCAGCGCGAATTCCTGGAACACGACCCGGATGGTCTCGAGGTAATAATCCGCGTCCATGTCCAGCACGGCGTTGTATTCGTCGTAGAACTTGCGGTGTGCCTCGGTGCTGGCGTCGTCGCCCTTGATGAGGTTGCGGAAGTAGTCGTAGTGGCTCGACATGTGGCGGTCGGGGTTCATCGCCACGAAACCCGAATGCTGCAGGAAGCCGGGATACACGCGCCGGCCGGCGCCCGGAAAGTTGGTGGGCACCCGGTAGATCACGTTGTTCTCGAACCAGTCGTAGCTCTTGTTCATCGCCAGGTTGTTCACGGCCGTGGGCGATTTGCGGGCATCGATCGGCCCGCCCATCATGGTCATCGTCAGGGGCGTGACATCGCCGCGCGTGGCCATCAGCGACACGGCAGCCAGCACCGGCACGGTGGGCTGGCACACGCTGATCACATGGCAATTGCCGTAGATGCTCTGCAGGTGACGGATGAACTCCTCGACGTAGTGGACGTAATCGTCGAGGTGGAACTCACCCTCTGCCAGCGGCACCATGCGGGCGTTCTTCCAGTCGGTGATGTAGACCTTGTGGTCCATGAGCATGGTGCGCACGGTGTCGCGGAGCAGCGTTGAGTAATGCCCCGACAACGGCGCGACGATCAGCACCGCCGGCTGGCTCTTCAGCTTGGTCAACGTCGCAGGGTCGTCGGAGAAACGCTTGAAGCGCCGCAGCTCGCAGAACGGCTTGTCGATTTCGACCCGCTCGTGGATGGCCACGGCCGTCCCGTCCACGTCCACCGTCGTGATGCCGAACTGCGGCTTCTCGTAATCCTTCCACAGGCGGTACATCAGGTCATAGCTGGCCGACACGCGCTGCGCGAAGGGGTTCTGTCCGAAAGGCGACAGAGGATTGCTGTAGAGCTTCGACGCGGCCTGGGCAAAGTCGGCGAACGGCTCCATCATCGACCGCTGCGTTTCGTAGATCTGGTAAAGCATGTTCTCTCGTCCCGTCCGTTGTGCAGTGCAATATAGCACCTGTAACAACAGCGTGGACGCGGTAGAAACCACAATCTGTGAAGGGAACTTACGGCTGGTAAGTTTGCTGACCTGACTTGAGGAACCCTGATGAGTGAACACGTTGCCACGGATGGGCTGAGCCGCCTCACTGCGCTGGGAAAGTCCGATCGCATGCCGGTCCTGTTCATCGGGCATGGCAGTCCGATGAATGCGATCGAGGACAACGAATACCGGCGCAAGTGGCAGGCGCTGGGTTCCGAGTTCGGCCGGCTACTGCCCCGGCCGCGGCTCGTTCTCTGCATTTCGGCGCATTGGCTGACGCAGGGCTGGTGGCTGACCGGCATGGAGAAGCCCCGAACGATCCACGACTTCGGCGGCTTTCCGCGGGAACTGTACGCACAGCAGTACCCCGCACCGGGCGCGCCGCGAGTCGCCGGGGAGATCAGCCGCAGCATCTCCCAGCCGGCAGTGGGGCTCGACCAGGAGTGGGGGCTGGACCACGGCAGCTGGTC
>JAGRPN010000438.1 GCA_019449555.1 Ramlibacter sp. | reverse complement strand
TTCTTCTCGCGCGGCCTGGTGAACCTCTGGTACGGCCGCAAGAAGAAACTCAAGACCGTTTCGATCGGCACCGTGTGGCGGCCGGACAGCGCCGGCGCCACGACGAAGGCCGAGTGAGGGAACCGGTCGAAAAAATGGAATTTTTCAGCTCCAGCATCACAGCGCGAGCGCATACGAGTTTTCGCTGAAGAACTCCGGAAAGGCAAAGCAGTGGAGTTTTTTAAGATTCGCCGGGACATCCCGTTCATGGAGAACGCGTTGATCTTCAACGTGATCTCGTTCCTCACGTTCGCGGCCGCGGTGTTCTTCCTGTTCCACCGGGGGTTGCACCTGTCGGTGGAGTTCACCGGCGGGACGGTGATGGAAGTGACCTATTCGCAGCCCGCCGACGTCGAGAAGGTCCGGCGCACGGTTTCCGCCCTCGGCTTCGCCGACGTGCTGGTGCAGAACTTCGGCACGTCGCGCGACGTCATCATCCGGCTGCCTGCCCAGAAGGGCGTCAGTTCGGCCCAGCAAAGCGAGAAGGTGCTGTCGACGCTGAAGGCCACCGACCCGGGCGTCAGCCTGCGGCGCACGGAGTTCGTCGGGCCGCAGGTCGGCGAGGAACTCGCCACCGACGGCCTGAAGGCGCTGGGCATGGTCGTGGCCGGCATCATGATCTACCTGGCGTTCCGCTTCGAGTGGAAGTTCGCCGTGGCGGCCATCATCGCCAACCTGCACGACGTGATCATCATCCTGGGCTTCTTCGCGTTTTTCCAGTGGGAGTTCTCGCTGGCGGTGCTGGCCGCGGTGCTGGCGGTGCTGGGTTATTCCGTCAACGAGTCGGTGGTGATCTTCGACCGGATCCGGGAGAACTTCCGCCGCTACCGCAAGATGAACACGGTGCAGATCATCGACAGCGCGATTACGTCCACCATCAGCCGCACCATCATCACCCACGGCTGCACGCAGGCGATGGTGCTGTCGATGCTGCTGTTCGGCGGCCCGACGCTGCACCACTTCGCGCTCGCGCTGACCATCGGCATCCTGTTTGGCATCTACTCCTCCGTGTTCGTTGCCGCCGCCATCGCGATGTGGCTCGGCATCAAACGTGAGGACCTGGTCAAGTCGTCCGCGGCCCGCAAGGACGAGGACCCCAATGACCCCAACGCGGGTGCCACCGTTTAGGGTGACCCGGTGAACTCTCACCAACTGCCCCAGGGCTCCGGCGCGCAGATCGCGCGCCAGGCACGCGAGCAGTTCGTTGCGCGGGCGGAAGGCGCGCTTGCGCCGATGGTGCAGGCGATCCGCGCCCGTCTGGGCGAGCTGGTGGACTCCAGCCCCAGTTCGCGGGAGATGTACGACCGCCGCGATGCCATGATGGACTTCGACCGCAAAGGGCAAGCCTGGGCGCAGGCGGTCGCCAAGGCCTGGCGGCAGGCGATCGTCCCTCCCATCGCGCCCGCGCGCGTCAGGCTCGAGGCCGCCAGCCTGGAGTTGATCGGCGATGAGGTGGTCGAACGCAAGATACTGTCCTCGCGACTGGCCCTCGCCATCCAGGAAAAGGCCACGTGGGAGCTGAACGACCTTCGCGTGCGGATGCAACACCTCGAGGGCGGTGACGAGCTCGCCGCCACGGACGTCTTGCGCGCGGAAGCACTCTCGCAATTGATGGTAGAGCAGTGGGGCAATGCCGAACTCTCCCGCGGGGTCTGGACGATGGTGCAGGACGTCATTCAGCGGCACATCCTGGAGCATGTGCCCGACGCGTATCGGCTGGTCAACGAGTTCCTGGTCGCCCAGGGCGTGATGCGCGACATCGACTTGAGCAAACGGGTGAAGCGAGGCGCGACAGCCGCGGGCCCCGGCCGAGCGCAGGATCGCGGAGCTGCCGAAACACCGCCAGGCGAGGCGGGGAGTGCTGAAGACGGCGCTGGCGGCGGCTCGGGTCCGCGCGGAGGCGGAGCGGGCGGTTATCGTGATACCGGTGCCGGTGGTGCCAGCGGTGGACAAAGCGGTTATGGCACGCCAGGCGGATACGAAGGCCAAGCCGGCTCCGGCGCGCAGGGCGGCCATGGGTCTCACGGCGGCGGCTACGGCGGCTCGGGCCCACAAGCCGGTTATGGCCAGGCGGGCGGTTTCAACCAGGGCGGCAAGCACCAGCCCGGCCCGCATCAGCAGTTTGGTCCCGGCCAGGGCGCAAGCGGCGCACCGGCGCCCGATTCCGGCGGGCAGCGCGGGGGCGGTGTTGCCGACGAGACGCGCTTGATGACATCCAGCCCGCCGCTGGCCCGCGCGCGCATGCGCGCCACCGGCGTGCTGGGGCAATTGAAGCGCCTTCTGACGGAGCGGGTCGCCGGCTTCGACGGGCCGCCCGCCACACGGCCCTCGCCCGCACTGGCGGAAGCGCTGTCCCAACAAGCCACGATGGTCCAGGCGACCCGGGGCGCGGGGACGGCGAGCCAGGACGACTTCATCTACGATGCCGCCGCCGTCCAGCAGGTTGCCGTGGACCTGCGCCGCCGCACCGGCGAGCTCAAGAAAAAGGCCACCACCTCGGCGGAGAAGGCCACGATCGAAATCGTGGCGCTCATGTTCCAGAGCATCCTCGCGGAAGAACGGATTCCGCCGTCGGTGCGCGTATGGTTCGCCCGGCTGCAGATGCCGGTGCTGAGGGTCGCCATCGCCGAGCCTGAGTTCTTCGGCTCGCTGGAGCATCCCGCCCGCCAGCTGATCGACCGAATGGGCTCCTGCGTGATGGGGTTCGACGCCAGCGGGATCAACGGCACCGCGCTGGAGACCGAGATCAAGCGCGTGGTGCAGGTGATCGAGCAGTATCCGGAAACGGGGCGCCGCGTATTCCAGCTGGTGTACGAGGAATTCCAGAAGTTCCTGTCGAAATTCCTCACCGACCAGGCTCCCACGCAGCGCCTGGTCAGCCTCGCGCAGCAGGTCGAAGAGAAGGAAACGCTGGCGATCCAGTACACCATCGAGCTGCGCAGCATGCTGGCGGACATGCCGGTGCGCGATGAAATCCGCGAATTCCTTTTCAAAGTCTGGGCTGAAGTGCTGGCCCTGTCGGCAGTCAAGAACGGCTCGCAGCACGAGGATACGCTGGCGCTGAAGACTTCGGCCTCGGACCTCGTCTGGGCGGCCAGCGCAAAGCCCAACCGGGAGGAGCGGGCCCGCGTGATCCGGGACCTGCCCCGGTTGCTGCAGCGGCTGCGCCAGGGCATGACGCTGGTGGGCATCGAAGGCAAGGCGCAGGAAGGCCACATCAAGGTCATCGGCGCCACATTGGCAGATGCGTTCCTGTCCCAGACGGAATCGATCCCGCACGCGAAGATCGAGGCGATGGCCAACCGCCTGGCCCATCTCGAGGACTTCGTTTCAGAAGACGCGTCGACCGACATGCCGCTCGACGCCGAACGTCTCGAGCTGATGCTGGGCATCGATGCGTCGTCGATCGAGGTGGTGGCCGACGGCGGCTCGCGCCCCAGTGCGGCCATGCTGGGCTGGGCGGGCGAACTGCAGTTGGGCAACTGGTTCTCCCTCGACCACAACGGCAACCGGACCCAGGTGCAATACGCCTGGCGCAGCCAGCGCAAGCAGCTCCACCTGTTTGCCGCGCCCGGCGGCCGCAGCTACCTGATCCAGGCGCGCCGGCTGGCGGCGTACCTGCAAGCCGGGCTGTTGCTGCCCGCCGAAGAGGAAGCGCTCACGGTGCGTGCGACGCGCGACGCCCTCGCCAAGCTCGACGCCAACCCCGAACGACTGCTTCAGTAAGAACCCGCAAGGAAAAGTACAAGGGCCGCTGAGCGGCCCTTGTTTCGTCAGTCAGTGCGGCAAACGCCCGTCGGCGGGATCGCAAAGCTCGTCGAGCACGAGCGCGTCGGGCTCTTCGCCGAAACTCCAGTACACCATCAACACGATGATCTTCAGGTCGTCCAGGGACACCGGGTCCCCCGGCGCGGCCATGGCGCGATCCATCACGATCTCGCGCATGGCGGCCGGCAGCACGCCGGAAGATTCGAGAAACGAGACGAACCCCAGGCACTGCGCTCCAAGATGGTCCTGCTCCGCGACCGAATAGACCCGCAGGCTGGTCGCCGACTGCACCGGCTGGATGGACGGCGCGGCTGCCTCGGCGGATGCACCATCGACCACGCGAGCGCTCTGAGCCGCGAGATGGAGACCATCGAGCCACACCAGCGCGTCGTGGATTTCTTCGGGCTCGAAGCCATGCGCGCTGAGCTTGCGCCCCAATTGCTGCAGCTCGGGACAAGCATCGCCGCGCCAGTAGTGTTCGTACACGAAAACGAGCACTTCAAACATGCCCCAATATAGCCCAGAATGCCGTCGCCGAGATGCGTCTGGCCAGTGTGTTGCGTACGCGCCTCAGGCAGTTCCGACGCGCTGGAACAAGCCGCCCGGAAGTCGCGCCACTTCGCCTTCCAGTTCGAGTTCGAGCAGCCTGGCTTGCAGGTGGGACGGCGCGATACCGGTGCGCGCCACCAGCGCGTCGAGGCTCACCGGATCGAAGCCGAGAGCGGCCAGCACGCTGGCGTCTTCCGGCCGTCCCGAATGCGCCGGCTCGTCCGTCGTCTGCGCTGCGGCGGCCGCGACCCGGCTCCCGGGCAGCGAGAGCTCCTCGAGCACATCCTGTGCCGATTCGACGAGCTTGGCGCCTTGCTTGAGCAACGCGTGGCAACCGCGCGATTGCGGCGCGTGAATCGAGCCGGGTATCGCGAACACGTCCTTGCCCTGTTCGGCCGCTTGCCGGGCCGTGATGAGCGACCCGGATCGCAGCGCGGCCTCCACGACCAGGGTGCCCTGGCTGAGCGCCGCGATGATGCGATTGCGTTTCGGGAAATTGGGCGCCAGGGGCGGCGTGCCGAGCGGGTACTCGCTCACCAGCAACCCATCCCGCGCGATGCGCTGCGCGAGTTCCAGGTGCTGGCTCGGATACACGCGATCGAGCCCGGTGCCGACCACCGCGATCGTTGCCACGCGCCCGGGGGCGGCACCTTCCAGAGCGCCTTCGTGAGCGGCCCCGTCGACACCGAGCGCCAGCCCCGACACCACCGTGAGGCCCGCCTGCGCGAAGCTGCGTGAAAACTGCCGCGCGTTCGCCAACCCCTGCGGCGTCGGATTGCGGCTGCCCACCACCGCGACCGCCGCGGGCCAGGGCGATCGCACTTGACCCACGACGTACAGCATGAGGGGCGGATCTGCGATGTTCAGCTGCCCCTGCGGATACTCGTCGTCGGCCAGCGTGAGGATGCGGCGCTCGCCGGCGGCCGTTGCTTCCTGGAGCCACTGCCATGCGGCGTCCACGGCGGCCGCCCATCCCTCCGGCTCGCGGCGCAGCGCCTGCGCCTGCTCGGAGCTGACCAGTTGAGCGAGCGCCTCGGCCGGTTGGATGAAAACGTTGTCCGGCAACCCGAAGGCGGCCAGCAGGCGCCGCGCTGCGATGCTACCGATGCCCGGCGTGAGGTCGAGGCGGAACCAGGCGGCGAGTTCTTCGCGCCCCATCCGCGGCCGCTGGCTAGCGCGGATTGGCGACGCGATCGCCAATCTGCACCGTATCGCTGATCTCGAGGATCAGCGCATAGGAGAGCGTGTCGAACGGCCGAAACACCATCAGCAGTCCGTTGCGCTCGTTGGGCAACTTGATATCCGTGCGCTCGCCCGGTTGCGAGGTATCCACCCGGCGCTCGCCCTGTTTCAGGATCGCCAGCACATGGCCCATCTCGATGCCGTCGGCCGTGCCCTTGTTGATCACCACGACCTGGCTCTGGCCGGCGATGGCCACCGCATTGCCATAGACCGAAACGATGGTGCCGTCCATCGGCCCGGCGGGCGCGTGCGGCGCGTAGCTCAGGAATTGGCGCGGCGGCTCGGGCAGCAGGCGGTCGCCGACGCGCATTTCTTCCTTCGCCGACACGATGTCGATCGTCGCGGGCACGGACAGGTCCTGCTGGCCGCCGCTGCTCGTCTTCACGAGTTCCGAGCCTTCGCTGCGAACCAGCACCGCCTTGCCGAGATACTGCGCCTCATAGCCCAGGATGGCGCGGGTGACGGGATCCTTCAGCGGCTGCGCATTGCGGAACACGCGGTAATCGTCGGTACGGCCCGCCACCCGCTGCCTCAGCGGGGCGCTGGCGAGGCCCTTGGCATAGGCACGGTCGCCGCGCGTGATCAGCACGCGGCTCTCGGGTGCAGCCACGATCCGGGGCGCCGCCAACAGGGCTGCCTCGTCGATGATGACCGGCTCGGCCAGGAACGGCTCGATCAGGTGCGTCTGCAGCGTCGGCAGCGACGTGTCCGGCAGCGCCTCGACGCGGGTGCGCGGTGAAACCCGCACGGTTTCGATGGGCTGCCCGCCGGCCTCGGCCGACTGGCGCAGCCGCAGCCTGGCGCGTCCGTCCGTCTTTTCCAGCACCAGCTGCTGGCCGGGATAGATCCGGTGCGGGTTGCGCACGTCCTGCAGATTCATGCCCCAGAGCTCTGGCCAGCGCCAGGGGCTCTTGAGGAACAGGCCCGAAATGGCCCACAAGGTGTCGCCGCGCTTGACCGTGTATTCTTCCGGCGCGTTGGCAGCGAGTTCCGCCAGCGGCACGCCGGCTTGCGCGACCTGCTGCGCCGTGGCGCGCTGGGCCGGCGTGATCGGGAAGTTCTGCGCGAGCGCAGGCGCCGCGACCAGCCCGGCGGCCAGGGCGGTCAGCGCCGCCCAAGCGCTCAGGGCCTGCGTACCCGGCAGGCCGGACGGCCGGCGCGGGGCGATGGTCGGGGGACAGCTGTTTTGGTGCATTGTGGCCGCGACCGTCGGCGGGGCCGATGCAGTCGAAAGTCTTGACAAAGTACTGGCGATTCTGCGCTCAAGCCCTTGATTGGGCAACGTTTATGGCGCTGGTGCCGTGCCGGAAAAGGCAAAAGTAGCGAAAATAGCGACACCTGCGCCCGCGAAAAGCCTGATTGGGGCGTTAACGCATTGCGGCCGATCTTCACTAACCAATGGCACTTCTTCCGCTTCTTTATTACCCGGATCCCAAGCTGCACACGGTGGCCAAACCGGTGCAGGCGGTGGACGCGCGCATCAGGAACCTGATCGGCGACATGCTCGAAACCATGTACGACGCGAGCGGCATCGGCCTGGCGGCGACGCAGGTCGACGTGCACGAGCGGCTGATCGTGATCGACATCTCCGAGCACCGCAATTCGCCGCTGGTGCTGATCAACCCCGAGATCGTCTGGGCCAGCCCCGAGAAGCAGGTGAGCGACGAAGGCTGCCTGTCGGTGCCGGGCATTTACGACGGCGTCGAACGCGCCGCCGCGGTGCGGGTCACGGCGCTGGACCGCGACGGCCGCTCGCGCACGATCGAAGCGCAAGGCGTGCTGGCCGTGTGCGTCCAGCACGAGATGGACCACCTGTTGGGCAAGGTGTTCGTGGAGTACCTGTCGCCGCTCAAGCGCAATCGCATCAAGACCAAGATGCTGAAGGCGCGGCGTGAAACGGTCCGGGCCTGAAGCACCGGCGCACCAGGAGAATCGCGTCATGACCGGATTGCGCACGCTGCTGCTGGCCGGCCTGGCCGCACTGCTGGCCGGCTGCGCCGGCAATCCGTTCAACTCTTTCCAGATCGCGCCGGGCACCCCTCGGGACGCCGTGCTTGCGCGCATGGGGCAACCGCAGCGCGTCGTGCGGCTGCCCACCGGCGAGCGACTTCAATACTCTATGCAGCCGGTGGGGCAGTACGCGTGGATGGTGGACCTGGACGCCGCGGGCAGGGTCGTGCAGGCGCGCCAGGTATTGACGCAAGCCAGTTTCAACCGCATCGTGCCCGGCACGTGGACGCGCGACGACGTGGAGCGCGAATTCGGCCGCCCCGCATGGGTCGATGGCGTGGCGAGCTGGCGCGGCCCGATCATGACCTACCGCTGGCGCGATGTGCAGAACAGCGACATGTTCTACTGGATCTACCTGGACGAACGCAACGTCGTGCAACGCGCCCATCCCGGGATGGAATTCATCAACGCACCCAACGACCGGAGCTGAGGCGGGCGGAACTCCCGGCCACCGCGCCATCGCCGCTGATCCCATGCGCATCATCTTCGCGGGCACCCCCCACTTCGCTCGCGTGGCGCTGGAGCATCTGCATCGAGCCGGCGTTTCCATTGCGCTGGTGTTGACGCAGCCGGACCGCCCCGCGGGCCGTGGCATGAAATTGCAGGCTTCCCCAGTGAAGCTGTCCGCGCTCGAACACGGGATGCCGCTGGCGCAGCCCCGCAGCCTGCGGCTCGATGGCAAATACGCCGAGGACGCGGCCGCGGCGAAGACCGCGATCGAGCAGGCCCGAGCCGACGCGATGGTCGTGGCCGCGTATGGGTTGATCCTGCCGCAGTGGGTGCTCGATGTCCCGCGCCTGGGCTGCCTCAACATCCACGCGTCGCTGTTGCCGCGCTGGCGCGGCGCGGCGCCGGTCCACCGCGCCATCGAAGCGGGCGACGCGCAGTCCGGGGTGACCATCATGCAGATGGACGCCGGCCTGGACACCGGGCCGACGCTGCTGGCCGAGCCGGTCGGCATCACCGGCCAGGAGACGACCGGCTCGCTGCACGACAAGTTGGCCGGAGTCGGCGGGCGGCTGATCGTCAAAGCGCTGGAGCTGGCGGCGTGCGGCGCTCTGCATCCCGTCGGGCAGCCCGAGGCGGGCGTGACGTACGCGCACAAGATCGACAAGGCCGAGGCGGCGATCGACTGGTCGCAACCGGCGGACGTGATTGCCCGCCGCATCCGTGCATTCGATCCGTTTCCCGGCGCGAGCAGCATGCTGTCAGGCGAGACGGTGAAGTTGTGGCGGGCCGAGCCGGTAAGCGTGAGCCATAGCGAGGCGAAACCCGGGCGGGTCATCGCCGTCGGTGCCGCCGGCATCGACGTGCGCTGCGGCGAGGGCGTCCTGCGCATCGCGCAGCTGCAGCGTGCGGGCGGCAAGAGGCTGGCTGTGGCAGACTTCCTGCGGGGTTTCGACGTGAAGCCCGGCATGATGTTCGAGCTGCCGCCCTAGTGTTCTTCCTCCGTTCCAACTACGGCCATCCCGCATTCCGGGAGGGCGCGCGCGACATGGCGCCGCTGGCCACCGGCATTGCCGCCTGGGGCCTGATGGCGGGTGTGGCCATGGTCAAGTCGGGCATGAGCGTGGTCGAGGCGCTCGCCATGACCTTCCTCGTCTACGCCGGCAGCTCGCAGCTCGCGGCCATTCCGCTGATCGTCGCGGCCGCGCCGGCCTGGGTGATCCTGGCCACGGGGTTCTGCGTGAACTTGCGATTCGTGGTGTTCAGCCTGCACCTGCGGCCTTACCTGATGCACCTGCCCCGCTGGCGCCGGCTCGTGAACGGCTACCTCACGGCGGATCTGACCTATGCGCTGTTCACGCGCCGCTTCCCGCAGCCCGGTGCGGCGCCCGCCCAGCATGCCGAGCAGGAGGCCTATCTGTCGGGCAACTACTTCGTCACCTGGGCCAGCTGGATGACATCGGGCGTGGCGGGCGTCGCGCTGGGCAATCTGGTTCCCAGCGCCTGGGGCCTCGGCTTCGCCGGGGTGCTGTGCCTGATCGGCATTCTCTGCTCGCTGGCGACCACGCCGCTGCGCCTTTTATCCGCCGTGCTCGCCGGAGCGGCGGCGGTGGCGGCGTACGCGTTGCCGCTGAAGCTCAACATCGTGGTTGCGATCGCCGTCGCGGTGCTGGCGAGTTTCTGGCTCGACAAGAGCGTCGCGCGCGTCGCGAGGCGCCCGGCATGAGCGCGGTGCTGGCCGGCCTGGAGCTTCCCGCATGACCGCGCCGGCCGATCCCTGGACGATGGCGGTGATCGTCGGCCTGGCCGGCGTCACGGTGCTCACCCGTTGTTTCTTTTTCATCCTGGACCGGCCCTGGAGCCTGCCGCACTGGGCGGAGCGCGCGCTTCAATACGCGCCGGTGGCCGCGCTGGCCGGCGTGATCGCGCCCGAGATCGTGATGTCGGGCGGCCATCTGGTGGCCAGCTGGCACGATGCGCGCCTGTTCGCCGCACCGGCGGGCGCGCTGCTGTACTTCTGGCGCCGCAGCGTGCTGCTCACGATCATCGCGGGCATGGCCGTGTACTTGCCGCTTCATCTCGTTCTCGGCTGGTAGTGCGAGCGGCGCAGCGCTGCTCGACACTGGGGCCCTCCTAGAATCGAAGTTTCTTCGCCGACCCGACCACACCATGAACGTCCTGCGCTTCACCGATCTCTGTGCCCAAGGCAAGGCCAAAGGGCAACGCGTCTTCATCCGTGCCGACTTGAACGTCCCGCAGGACGATGCCGGCAACATCACCGAAGACACCCGCATCCGCGCCTCGGTGCCGTGCATCCAGATGGCGCTGGACGCGGGCGCCGCCGTGATGGTCACCTCCCATCTCGGGCGGCCCACCGAAGGCCAGTTCAAGCCCGAGGATTCGCTGGCGCCGGTCGCGCGGCGGCTCGCTGAATTACTCGGGCGCGAAGTGCCGCTGGTCGCCAACTGGGTGGACGGCGTCAAGGTGGAGCCCGGCCAGCTGGTGCTGCTGGAAAACTGCCGCCTCAACAAGGGCGAGAAGAAGAACGACCCCGAGCTGGCCCGCAAGATGGCGGCGCTGTGCGACATCTTCGTGCACGACGCGTTCGGCACCGCGCACCGGGCCGAGGCTTCCACCTACGGCATCGCGCAATTCGCGAAGATCGCCTGCGCCGGGCCGCTGCTGGCCGCCGAGATCGATGCCATCACCAAGGCGCTGGCGCATCCCAAGCGGCCGCTGGTCGCGATCGTCGCCGGCTCGAAGGTGTCGACCAAGCTCACGATCCTCAAGGCGCTGGCCAGGAACGTGGACCAATTGATCGTCGGCGGCGGCATCGCGAACACCTTCATGCTCGCCGCCGGCCTGAAGATCGGCAAGTCGCTGGCGGAGGCCGACCTCGTCGCCGAGGCGCGCGCAGTGATCGAGGCGATGAAGGCGCGCGGCGCCGACGTGCCGATTCCCACCGACGTCGTCACGGCCAAGACGTTCGCGGCGGACGCGCCGGCGTCGGTGAAGGCGGCCGCCCAGGTGGCCGACGACGACCTCATCCTCGACATCGGGCCACAGACCGCGCGCAGGCTGGCCGAGCAGCTCAAGTCGGCTGGCACGATCGTGTGGAACGGCCCGGTCGGCGTGTTCGAATTCGACGCGTTCGCCAAGGGCACGGAAACGATCGCGCGCGCGATTGCGCAATCGAAGGCGTTCAGCATCGCGGGCGGCGGCGATACCCTGGCCGCGATCGCCAAATACGGCATCGAGCAGGACATCGGCTACATCTCCACCGGCGGCGGCGCCTTCCTCGAGGTGCGGGAAGGCACGACGCTGCCGGCGTTCGAGATCCTGCAGCGGCGCGCGAACGGCTGAGCACGCGTGAGCGCCCTTCGGGCGCCGCGCGCGCGGGCTTCAGGTGAAGTGCCGTTCAGCGGCGGGATCGGCGCCGTGCAGCGCGCCGGGCTGCGCCTGCAGCGTATACGGGATCGACACGAACGCGGCGAACACGACGGGCAGGGCCGACGCGGCGATCACGCCGATGAATTGGCGGATGAAGGCGAGAAGGGAAGCGTCCATTGCGTGCGTCCGGGTTGATTTGGATGCTCTCATGCTGGGGACACGACCTTAAGAGCGCCTTAGCAGCGCGTTAAGAAAACGCTAAGCGGCGATTCGGACCATGGCGGCCAAGGAGTTGCCATGAACGTGCTTGTTCCACCCATCGCCGCGCTGCTTGCCACCGCGGCGAGCCTGATCCCGGCCACCGCGCCGGCCGCCGAACCGGCGCAGCTGCTGGCCGGCTACAGCGCCCAGGCCGGCGCACCGCCCGTCGCCGAACGCGGCCGCCAGTTGTTCACCAGCCGGCACGGGCGCGAATGGAGCTGCGCCACCTGCCACGGCGTGCCGCCCACGCAGCCCGGCAGGCACGCGTCCACGGGCAGGACGATCGCGCCCATGGCGCCGGCCTTCAATCCGGAGCGGTTCACCGACCCGGTGAAAACAGAAAAATGGTTTCGCCGCAACTGCAATGACGTGATCGGCCGGGAATGCAGCGCCGCCGAGAAGGCCGATGTCCTGGCGTGGCTGCTCACGCTCAAGCCCTGAGGAGCGAGCGATGAACTCCCACATTCGCATCGACCCGCGGCGCGCGCTCTGCGCGGTGCTCGCGACCTTGGCCGTGGCCGGCGCGGCGTTCGCCGACGACGGCAAGCACGCAACGCGCGTTCCGCTGCTGCCGCAGTACCGGCAGGAATGCGGGGCCTGCCATGTCGCTTATCCACCGGCGCTGTTGCCGGGCGCTTCCTGGCAGCGCGTGGTGGCCAATCTGCAGCGCCACTTCGGAACCGACGCCTCGACGGATGCTGCTGCCGTCAAGGAGCTTTCCGCCTGGCTCGCCGCCAACGCCGGCAGCTACAAGCGGGTCCGCGAGCAGCCGCCCGAGGACCGCATCACCCGTTCCGCCTGGTTCGTCCGCAAGCACGACGAAATCGCGGCGGCCACCTGGAAATCGCCCGCTGTGAAGAGCGCGGCCAACTGCAATGCCTGCCATGCGCGGGCCGATCAAGGAGAATTCAATGAGCACGACGTCCGAATCCCGCGTTGAGGCCGATGCGGCACCCGCGCGAGCCAAGGTACTGGTGTGGGACGCACCGGTGCGCATTTTTCACTGGCTGATGGTGATCAGCTTCGCGGGCGCGTGGCTCACGGCCGAGAGCGACCGCTGGCACCTGGTCCACGTCACGCTCGGCTTCACGATGGCGGGCCTGCTGGCATTTCGAATCGTCTGGGGCCTCGTGGGCCCGCGGCACGCCCGCTTTTCCAGTTTCGTCCGCGGGCCGTCCGCAGCGGCGCGTTATCTCGCCAACGCGCTGCGCGGCCGGCCGGACCACCACACCGGACACAATCCCGCCGGCGCAATCGCGATCGTGGCTCTGTTGCTGCTCGCATTCGCCGTCACCGCCACCGGCTGGGCCAACTACGCCGACCTGGGCGGTCGTTGGCTGGGGAAAACGCACGAGGCGATCGCGAGCGTCATGCTGGCAGTGGTCGGAATTCACGTGGCGGGCGTGCTGGTGGGCAGCTGGCTGCATCGCGAGAACCTGGTGCGCGCGATGATCACGGGACGCAAGGCCGCGCCGCCGCACGAGGCCACTCGCCGTGCATGGCGCAGCGTGGCGGCCGTGATGGTGCTCGCGGTCCTCGGCTTCTGGACCTTCCAGTGGCAGCAGGCCCCGGGCGGCTTCGAGCTGACGCAGGCGGCGCCGGGGACCCAGCATCGGCACGCAGAGCGGGACCACGATCGCGATGACGATTGAGCGCGTGCGGCGCGGATAATCCGGGCATGCGCATCCTGCTGGCCGAGGACGATCCGTTGCTGGGCGACGGCTTGCGCGCCGGCCTGCGCCAGCTCGGATTCCACGTGGATTGGGTGCGCGACGGCGAAGCGGCCCAGCGCGAGCTGCGCGCCGAACCGTACGCGGCCGCCGTGCTGGACATTGGACTGCCGCTGAAAGACGGCATGCAGGTGCTCGCCGAGGTCCGCCGCGCAGGGATCACCACACCCGTGCTCGTGCTGACTGCCCGTGACGCGATTCCCGACCGCATCCGCGGACTCGATCTGGGGGCGGACGACTACGTGGTCAAGCCGATCGACCTGAACGAGCTGGCCGCACGCCTGCGCGCGCTGGTGCGCCGCGCCCACGGTCAGCCCCAGGAATGCCTCACGGCGCAGGACGTGGTGCTCGACCCGGCGGCGCGATCGGTGGTGAAGGCGGGCGTGCCGGTGGTGTTGGCCGCGCGCGAATTCGACCTGCTGCACGCGCTGATGCTCAACGCCGGACGCGTGATGACGCGCGAGCAGCTGGAGCAGCGCCTGTACAGCTGGGGCCGCGAGGTCGAAAGCAACACGGTGGAGGTGCACATCCATCATTTGCGGCGCAAGCTGGGCAACGCACTGATCCAGACGGTGCGCGGCGTGGGCTACATGGTGGCGCGCGAGAGCCCTCGTCCATGAAGCTGCTGCCGGCTTCGCTGCAACGGCGCCTGCTGGTGCTGGTGCTTGGTGTAGTGACCGGTGTGTGGCTGGCCGCGGCGGCGTTCACGTGGGTCGACGCGCGGCATGAAATCGACGAGCTGCTGGACGGGCATCTGGCGCAAGCCGCGGCGCTGCTCGTCGTGCAGCAGGCGCGCGACGTCGGTGAAGGCAGCGATGCCGCCGACGCGCCGATCTTGCATCGCTATGCACCGAAAGTGGCGTTCCAGCTGTTTCACGAGGGGCGGCTTGCGCTGCGTTCGCCGAACGCGCCTGACCTGCCGATGACGGAAAGCGGCAGGCCGTTCAAGCCCGGCTTCACGACCGTGAAGGTGGCCGGCATCGCCTGGCGCGTGTTCGCGGCCGAGGGCGCGGAGCACGACGTGCAGGTTTACGTGAGCGAGCGGGTCGACTCCCGGGGCTCGATCCTGTGGGCCGTGCTGCGCAGCTCGCTGGCGCCCATGCTGGCCGCCTTGCCCCTGTTGGCGCTCGCGTTGTGGTGGGCCGTCTACAGCGGCGTCGCGCCGCTGCGCAAGCTCGGGCGCACGCTGGCCGAACGCCAGCCGCAAGCCCTCGAGCCGGTCACCCTCGACAGCCCGCCATCCGAGATGGTTCCCATGCTCGATGCACTGAACGCCCTGTTCGGGCGCATCGCCCGCATGATGGATTCGGAGCGGCGCTTCACGTCCGATGCCGCGCATGAGCTGCGCACGCCGATCGCCGCGATCCGCGCGCAGGCCCAGGTCGCGCTGGCGGAGAGCGACGACGCGCAGCGGCGCCATGCGCTGCTGGCCACGCTGCAAGGCTGCGACCGGGCCACGCGGCTGGTAGAGCAATTGTTGACGCTGTCGCGGCTCGACGCCGGTGCCGTGCCGGACCTCGTTCCCATCGAGCTTGCCGCGCTCGTTCGGCAGGTCGTTTCCGAAACCGCGGCGAGTGCGATCGCGAAGCGGCAGGAAATCGAGCTGGACGCCGACCCGGACTGCCCGGTGCGCGGCGATCCGGTACTGCTGGCGGTGCTGGTGCGCAACCTCGTGGACAACGCGATCCGCTACAGCCCGCCGGGCGCGAAGCTGCGCATCAGCGTCCTCGCGCGGGGCGACCGCGTGTCGCTGCAGGTCGAAGACGGCGGCCCTGGTCTCGGCGCTGCAGATGCGCAGCGGCTCGGCGAACGCTTCTTCCGCATTCTCGGCAGCGGCGAGGAGGGCAGCGGGCTCGGCTGGTCGATCGTGCGCCGAGTCGCCGACGCGCATCAGGCACAGGTGCGGATCGGGCGCTCCGGGCAACTCGGCGGCTTGGCCGTGGAGATCAGTTTGCCTGCGGGTGCCTCGTCCGGAATGTCGGCGCAGGCAAAACTGAATTGCTCGCAACACACGCCTTTGGTAACTCGCCTGTAACCGGTTCCGTGCGAAGATCAGAAACTTAGTTACAGGAGAGTTCATGGCCCGTCGCGCCACCAAGATCGTTGCCACCCTCGGCCCCGCCTCGAGCGACCCCGCACTGCTCGAGCAGATGATCCGTGCCGGTGTTAACGTGGTGCGGCTGAACTTCAGTCACGGCACGTCGCAGGACCACATCGACCGCGCCGCCCTCGTGCGCGCGGCGGCCCAACGCGCCGGGCGCGAGGTGGCGATCATGGCGGACCTGCAGGGACCGAAGATACGCGTCGGCAAATTCGCCGAGGGCAAGGTGAAGCTGGAAACCGGCGCGAAGTTCGTGCTGGACGCCTCACGCGTGGAGCCCGGCGACGACAAGGGCGTCGGCCTCGACTACAAGGAACTGCCGCGCGACGTGAAGGCCGGCGACCTGTTGCTGCTCAATGACGGGCTGGTCGTGCTCACGGTGGATTCGGTGCGCGGCGAGCAGGTGCGCACCACCGTCAAACAGGGCGGCGAGCTGTCCAACAACAAGGGCATCAACAAGAAGGGCGGCGGCCTGACGGCGCCGGCGCTCACGGCCAAGGACATGGAAGACATCCGCACGGCGATGAGCTTCCAGGCGGATTTCGTGGCCGTGAGTTTCCCCAAGAATGCCACCGACATGGAAATGGCGCGCCAGCTGTGCAACGTGGCGGGGGCGGAGTATCGCCACAAACCCGGCCTCATCGCGAAGATCGAGCGGGCCGAGGCCATTCCCAACCTCGAATCCATCCTGAAGGCGAGCGATGCGATCATGGTCGCGCGCGGCGATCTGGCGATCGAAGTCGGCAACGCGGCGGTTCCGGCCTTGCAGAAAAGGATGATCCGCCTCGCGCGCGAGCACGACCGTGTCGTGATCACGGCGACGCAGATGATGGAGTCCATGATCGCCAACCCGGTGCCCACGCGGGCCGAGGTGAGCGACGTCGCCAATGCGGTGCTGGACGGGACCGACGCGGTGATGCTCAGCGCCGAGACCGCGGCCGGCCGCTTCCCGCTGGAGACCATCGTCGAGATGGCCAATATCTGCCTGGAAGCGGAAAAGGCCGAGGACGTCAAGCTGGACGCCGACTTCACCGGCATGACGTTCGGGCGCATCGACCAGTCGATCGCCATGGGCGCGTTGTTCACGGCCCACCACCTTGGCTGCAAGGCGATCGTCGCGCTGACCGACTCGGGCTCGACGCCGTTGTGGATGAGCCGCCACCGCATCCATATCCCGATCTATGCGCTGACGCCCAAGCTCGCGACCCAGCGCAAGATGGCCTTGTACCGCAACGTGCGGCCGCTCCTCATGGACCAGAGCGCGGAGCGCGACACCGCGCTGGCCGAGGCCGAGGGCTACCTGAAGAAGCGCGGCATCGTCGGCAGCGGCGACATCTACGCGATCACCGCCGGCGAACCGATGGGCGCGCCCGGCGGCACCAACATGCTGAAGATCTGCCGCGCGGTGTAGCGGCCCGGCGGCGCGAGCGCGAAGTAGCTCGACAGTCATCATTGGTGCGCGAAACCGGCTCTCGCCCGGGAGGCAGCGGCTAAAATTCGCTCAGTGACCTTCGGGGTTCCAGCGGCCCCCCAACCCATCAACCGATCGGAGCACATCATGCCTCTCGTCTCCATGCGCGAACTGCTGGACCATGCCGCCGAAAACGGCTACGGCATCCCGGCCTTCAACGTCAACAACCTCGAGCAGGTCCAAGCCGTGATGGAAGCGGCCAAGGAAACCGGCGCGCCGGTGATCCTGCAGGCCAGCGCCGGCGCGCGCAAATATGCTGGCGAAGCTTTTATCAAGCACCTGATCCAGGCGGCGATCGAAGCCTATCCGAACATCCCGCTGGTGATGCACCAGGATCACGGCCAGAGCCCGGACGTCTGCCAGGGCGCGATCAACCTGGGTTTCTCCTCGGTCATGATGGACGGCTCGCTGCAGGCCGACGGCAAGACCATCGCCAGCTACGATTACAACGTCGACGTCACCCGCAAGGTGGTGGACATGGCGCACAAGGTCGGCGTCACGGTCGAGGGCGAGCTGGGCTGCCTGGGCAGCCTGGAAACGATGCGCGGCGACAAGGAAGACGGCCACGGCACCGAAGCGACCATGACGCGCGAGCAATTGCTCACCGACCCCGAGCAGGCGGCCGACTTCGTCAAGAAGACGCAGCTGGACGCCCTGGCCATCGCCATCGGCACCAGCCACGGCGCCTACAAGTTCACCCGCAAGCCCACCGGCGACATCCTGGCAATCGATCGCATCAAGGAAATCAACCGCCGCATTCCCAACACCCACCTGGTGATGCACGGCAGCTCCAGCGTGCCGCAGGAGCTGCTGGCGATCATCCGCCAGTACGGCGGCAACATGAAGGAAACCTACGGCGTGCCGGTGGAGGAAATCCAGCATGCGATCAAGTTCGGCGTGCGCAAGGTCAACATCGACACCGACATCCGGCTGGCGATGACGGGCGCCGTGCGCAAGTTCATGGCCGAGAACCCCGAAAAGTTCGATATGCGCGACTGGATGAAGCCGGCCCGTGAGGCGGCCAAGCAGATTTGCAAGCAGCGCTACCTCCAGTTCGGCTGCGAGGGCCAGGCCGGCAAGATCAAGGGCCAGAACCTGCAGGCGATGGCGTCCAGATACGCGAAGGGCGAACTGGCGCAGGTCGTTCGCTGAGCTTGCGATAATCCGGGGGCCCGTTGGTTTTCAACGGGCCCTTTGCTTTGAGCTCGCCATGACCGCCCTGCACACCTCCTCCCTCATGTCCCTGCCGCTGCTCGCGCGCGGCAAGGTGCGCGACAACTACGCTGTCGGCACCGACCGCATCCTCATGGTCGCCAGCGACCGGCTGTCGGCCTTCGACGTGATCATGGGCGAGCCGATCCCGGGCAAGGGGGAGATCCTCACGCGCATGGCGCTGTTCTGGTTCGGCAAGCTGGCGCATCTGTGCCCCAATCACCTCACCGGCCAGGCGCCCGAGAGCGTGGTCACGCCGGCCGAAGTGTCGCAGGTCGCGGGGCGCTCGATGCTGGTCAAACGGCTGAAGCCGATCCCGGTCGAAGCGGTCGTGCGCGGCTATCTGGCGGGCAGCGGCTGGAAGGAGTACCAGGCGTCGCAGGCGATCTGCGGCGTGAAACTGCCGGCAGGCTTGAAGAACGCCGGCCCATTGCCGCAGCCGATCTTCACGCCGGCGGCCAAGGCCGAAGCCGGCCACCACGACGAGAACATCACGTACGAGCGCGTGGTGGAACTGGTCGGCCCCGAGCTGGCCGCCCGGATCCGCGACGTCAGCATCGCGCTTTATCGGGAAGCCGCCGCGATCGCCCTGGCCAAGGGAATGATCATCGCCGACACCAAGTTCGAGTTCGGGCTCGACGAGGCCGGCGCCCTGCTGCTGATGGACGAAGTCCTGACCCCGGACTCGTCGCGCTACTGGCCGGTGGAAGGCTATGACGAGGCGTATCGCAGCGGCGCGAATCCGCCCAGCTTCGACAAGCAGTTCGTGCGCGACTGGCTGGAGCAGGTGCGCATCAACGGCAAGCCGTGGGACAAGACGCCGCCCGCGCCGCGGCTGCCGCAGGACGTGATCGAAAAGACCGCCGCCAAATACCGCGAGGCGTTGCAGCGGTTGACGGCGTGAGCGACTCCGGAGTCCTACGAAACCCCGTGCTCCGTTAGCTCAATACAACGCTCGAAAGGCGCCGCCGATAGGTAGCCACCGTCGGGTCGTCCGGCGGGATCTGGCCTTCGGCGACCTTGGGCTTGGGCGGCTCGATGATGTCCAGGATCGCGATATAGGTCTTGCGCGCCAGGTCTTCGTGCCAGGCCTTGTCGCGCATCAGGATCTCCAGCAGCTCGTCCATCGCATCGGTCCAGCGCTGCTGGGCCATCAATAGCCGCGCCCGGCCGAAGCGGGCCTCGAAGTCACGCTTGTTCTTCCCGATGCGCCCGTCGAGCTCGGCCATCCGCGATGCGTCCGGCCCGGCCGCCGCGAAGTCCAGCGCATCCATCACCTTCTGCAGGGAATCGAGGCGCCGCACGGCAGCGGTCTTGCCGATCACGGGCGCGAACGCCACCTTGGCGTCATCGGTCCGGCCGGCCAGCAACAAGGCCTTGACGTATTGGAAGCGGGCATCGTCGTTGGCCGGGTCGGTGGCGACCGCGTGCTGGAGTTTTTCGAGTTGCGCCGCGGGACTCGCGTCCAGCGGCTCCTCTTCCACGATTTCTTCTTCCGCTTGGGCACCGGCCGGCGGCACGTGCTTGTCGAGGAATTCGCGGATCTTGCCCTCGGGCACGGCCCCCATGAAGCCATCCACCGGCTGGCCATTCATCAGCAGGACGCAGGTTGGAATGCTGCGGACGCCGAAGGCGCCGGCGAGTTGCTGCTCCTGGTCCGAGTCGATCTTGACCAGCTTGAAGCGCCCGCCGTAATCGACCTCGAGCTTTTCCAGCAGCGGGCCGATCACCTTGCACGGGCCGCACCAGGGCGCCCAGAAGTCCACCAGCACGGGTTGGGTCATCGAGGCGGCAATGACCTCGCTTTCGAAGTTTTCCAGGGTGACGTCGATCATGAGGGGCAACTCAGGTTGAAACCGTAAAATTCAACCTTTGGGAGCGTCCAATGAGCTCGATTCAGGTTGGCGTGGTGATGGGGTCCAGCAGCGACTGGGACACCTTGCAGCACGCAGTTGCGATTCTCCAGGAATTCGGCATCGCGCATGAAGCCCGCGTCGTATCCGCCCACCGCATGCCCGACGACATGTTCGCGTACGCGCAAAGCGCGGCTGGCCGCGGCCTCAAAGCCATCATTGCCGGCGCCGGCGGGGCCGCCCACCTGCCGGGCATGCTGGCCGCCAAGACGACCGTTCCGATCCTGGGTGTGCCGGTTCCCAGCCAGCACCTGCAGGGCGTGGACTCACTGCACAGCATCGTCCAGATGCCCAAGGGCGTGCCGGTCGCCACGTTCGCGATCGGCGCCGCCGGAGCGGCGAACGCCGCGCTGTTCGCCGTGGCCATGCTGGCCAACACGGATGCGGCATTGCGCTCCAAGCTCGAAGCTTTCCGGGCCCGGCAGACTGAGGCGGCGCGCCAGATGAGCTTGCCCGACGCGCCAGCGCCTGCCCGGCGCGGGGCGGAGCCGCAATGACGGTCATCCTGCCGGGGGCCACGCTGGGCGTGATGGGCGGCGGGCAACTGGGCCGCATGTTCGTCCACGCAGCGCAGCGCATGGGGTATTTCACGGCGGTGCTGGACCCCGACCCTGCCAGCCCGGCCGGGCTGGTGAGCCACTACCACATCCAGACCGGCTACCTTGACGAGCAGGGGCTCGCGCAATTGATGCAGCGCAGCGCCGCGATCACGACCGAGTTCGAGAACGTGCCGGCGAACGCGCTGGTGACGCTCGGCGCGCACCGGCCGGTCGCGCCGGGCGCGGAGGCGGTTGCCGTCGCGCAGCATCGCGGCCAGGAAAAAGCCCACTTCGTGCGCTGCGGCGTGCGCTGCGCGCCGTATGCGCTCGTCGAAACCCCGGAGCAGCTCGAAGCCGTCGGCGATGACTTGCTGCCCGGCGTGCTGAAAACCTCGCGCCTTGGCTACGACGGCAAGGGCCAGGTGCGGGTGACGACGCGCGAGGAGTTGGCAAGAGCATGGGAAGAGCTCAAGCAGGTCCCCTGCGTGCTGGAAAAATTGCTGCCGCTGGCCGCCGAGTGCTCGGTGATCGTCGCGCGCAGCCACGACGGCAACGTGGTGCACCTGCCGCCGCAATTGAACCTGCACCGCGGCGGGATCCTGGCCGTGACGCAGGTGTACGCAGGCGCGCTGCCGCCGGCAAGGGAGCGCGAGGCGATCGCTGCCGCTCGAGCGATCGCCGAGGGCCTGCGCTACATCGGGGTGCTGTGCGTCGAATTCTTCATCCTGGAAGATGGCGCGCTGGTGGTGAACGAGATCGCGCCGCGGCCGCACAACAGCGGCCACTACAGCATCGAGGCCTGCGACATTTCGCAATTCGAGCTGCAGGTGCGCACCTTGGCGGGCTTGCCGCTGGTCGCGCCGCGGCAGCACAGCCCGGCCGTCATGCTGAACCTGCTGGGCGACTTGTGGTTCGCGCGTGGCGAGAAGGAAACCACCCCGCCGTGGAATGAAGTGCTGGCCCTGCCCGGCGCGCACCTGCACCTGTACGGCAAATTGAGCGCCCGCCCGGGCCGCAAGATGGGCCATCTCACCGTCACCGGGCCCGACGTGGAGTCGGTGCGCGCGACGGCGGCCAAGGCGGCGGGCCTGCTGGGCATCGGGCCGTTCTGATGCGCCTCGGCCCATGATCCTCGACGGCAGTTCCCCGGCAGCGATCGAGGAGGCCGCCCGTGCGCTTGCGGCCGGTGAGCTGGTCGCTTTCCCGACGGAAACGGTATACGGCCTGGGCGCCGACGCCGGCAGCGACGCCGCCGTGGCGAAGATCTTCGCCGCCAAGGGGCGCCCGAGCGACCACCCGCTGATCGTGCACGTGCCCGATGCGTCGGCCGTGACGGCGTTCGCGTCGGATGTGCCGGCCTTCGCGCAAAAACTCATATCGGCGCTCTGGCCGGGCCCGTTGACGCTGATCCTGAAGCGGCGCGAGGGCGTGGCCGCCGCGGCGGCCGGCGGGCACGACACCATCGGCTTGCGCTGCCCGGCCCATCCCGTCGCGCACGCGCTGCTGCTTGCCTGCGCGAGGGCGACGCCGCCGGTGCACGGACTGGCCGCGCCCAGCGCCAACAAGTTCGGTCGCGTCAGCCCCACGACGGCCGATCACGTGAGCGCGGAGTTCGGCGACGCACTGCCGGTCCTGGACGGGGGGCCCTGCCGCATCGGCATCGAATCGACGATCGTGGACTGCACCCGCGGCGTGCCGGTGCTGCTGCGGCCCGGCGTGCTCACGCGCGAGCAGGTGGAGGCGGCCAGTGGCGAAGCGCTGCGATCCCCGGGCGAATTGGCGCAGCAGGCGCCGCGCGCCTCGGGCACGCTGGAGTCGCACTACGCGCCCAACGCGCGGGTGCGGCTGATGGATGCGCAGGCGCTGCAGACGGCGCTGGACCTGCTCGGACAGGACGCCAGCGGCATCGCGATCTACTCGCGCGCCATCGTGCGCACGCCGTCCGACAAGCTGCTGCGCCGGCGAATGCCCGACGATGCCGCGGAAACCGCACGCCAGCTGTTCGCGGTGCTGCGCGAATTCGACGCGCAAGGCGTGCGGCTGATCTGGGTCGAGACACCGCCCGACGATCCGCAATGGGAAGGCGTGCGCGATCGACTGCAAAGGGCCTCGGCGGGATGAGGGCCCGCCGCCCTCGTTAAACTACATTCCAGTTCCCACTTGGAGAAATTCATGTCATCTCAATGGATGCGCCGTGCCGTCCTGGCGCTGGCCGCCGTCCCGGCGCTGTGGCTGGCCGCCTGCGGCTCGGGCACGATCGAGTCGCAGCTGACGCCCACGCGCATCCTTGCGTTCGGCGACGGTTTCAGCGACCTCGGGCAGGGCGGTTCGCGCTACACGGTCAACGACGGATCGGTCAACGTGTGGTCGCAGCAGGTCGCCGCCAGCTTCGGGCTGCCGCTCGCCTCGAAGGTGGCGGGCGGCACTTCGTTTGCGACCGGCAACGCCCGCATCACCCTCAAGCCCGACGCGGCGGGCAACAGCGCCACGCCGACCGTCACGGAGCAGGTCGATACGTTTCTCGCCGGCAACGCCATCGCCCCGACCGACCTGGTGATCATCAACGGCGGGATCGCCGACATCGTGGCCGAGGTCGCCAAGGTGAACTCCGGGGCCGAGAGCGCCGAACAGATGATCGCGAACGTGAAGCAGGCGGGCCGCGACCTGGGCGGCCAGGTGCGCCGGCTGGTCCAGGCGGGCGCCGCGCATGTCGTGGTGGTGGGCACATACGACCTGAGCAAGTCGCCGTGGGCCGTGTCCACCGGCCAGACCAGCCGCCTCTCGGATGCGAGCGGCAGGTTCAACGACCAGCTGCTGCTGTCGATCGTGGACCTCGGCGCGAATGTGCTCTACGTGGATGCGGCGCTGCTTTTCAACCTGATGATTGCCAGCCCGCCTTCCTACGAGCTGACGAATGCGACGGACATCGTCTGCACGTCGGTCGATTCGGGGCCGGGCATCGGCACCGGCGCCGGCCAGGTGAACTCCGCGCTGTGCACGACGGGCACGCTGGTGGCGGGTGCGACCTACACGCAGTACTTGTTTGCGGACCGCATCTACCCGGCGCCCACCGGCCACCGCAAGTTCGGCGATTACGCGTACCAGAGAATCCGCGCCCGCTGGTGATCGGCAGACGCACAAACAAAAAGCGCCCTCGGGCGCTTTTTGTTTGCGAGCAGCATCGGCGCGAGCGCTAGATCCAGCCTACGGCAGCCATTCGAGCCATCACCTGCTCCGCCAACAAGCGGTAGCCCAGCGGTGTGAGGTGAACGCTATCGGCGAACAGATACGTGCTGGTGTCGGCGGCTACGGTGCTGGCGGCCGTGCAGCCGAGCGACGACCCCTGCAGCGGATTCGCGGGCGAGGTGGTGCTGCAGGCGGGATCCGTCGTGTTCGTCAGGCCGTGCTTCGCAGGGTTGGCGGTTTCATCGCGCAGCTGCGCGTACGCGTCCACCAGCACGACCGGCGTCCCGTTCAAGCCGGTCTGGAGCTGGGAATTGAAGGTCGTCACCAGCGTATCGATCAGGGCGCGGGTCGGCGCGTTCTGGCTCAGCCCGAACGGGGTTCGGCTCGCATCAGACAGGTTGATGACCACCACATAGCGCGCACCCTTGTCCAGCACTTGGGTCCTGACCAGACTCGCCAGTTCGCTGCCGGCCTGCGCCATCCCCGCGCCAGCAGCGTTGATCGCCGCATCGACAGCCGCCGCCCCACCGGGCGCTACTGCAGCCTGGACTTGCGCTGGCCAGCCTGCCGCGATGGCAGCGCCGACGGCGGCGGAGCCACCCGCTTGAGCGCTGTCGACACCCGCGAGATTCATGAACAGGTCATTGCCGCCCGCCAGGACCGTCACCAGCTCGTTACCCGTGTAGCTGCCGACATTGAGCAAATGCTTGCTCATCTGCGTCGCAACCGGCTCCGCCATCACCCCGAGATTGATCTGGTTGAACGGGGGTGCCTGCAGCGTGGCTGAGTTGAGCGAAAAGGGATTGCTCACGCGCGAACCGCCTTGCGCGTAATTGCGGCAGCCCGGCACGTCGGTGACAGGCGCGCCGGTGAAGCCGGGGATGTTGACCAGCAGCCCGGTCTGGGCGGCGCACGGCGCGCCGGCGCCCACCTTGGCGGACACCAATTCAGTCCAGTTCTGCGCCGTGCTGCTGTTGACTGTCCATTTGCCGCCGCCGAGCGCCGCGATCGTTCCGACCCTGTAGGTGCCTACGTCGCTCAGGCTGTCGCCGAACGACACCATCGAGCCAAAGCCACCGCCTGAACCCCCGCCGCCGCAGGCGACCAACGCAATGGCCGCGACTAGGCTTGCCAGCCTCGATCTGATGATTCCCATATGTGCTCTCCCTGTGAAACATTCCTGGTTCTGCTCGATCTTAATCATGCAGGCAGCCGGCTGCACGGGATTGCCAGCCGGTCGAGAAGCGTTTGCCTCGCGTTACCGGTAGCGCAATTTCATCGCGAGGATCGCGAGGGCCAACCCGAGCGTGACGGCATTGGCCACGACGATCGGCCAGGCGGACAGCAACACGCCGTATGCCAGCCACAAGCCGACGCCGCAGGCGAACACGCAGTACATGCCCAGCGAGATGCCGCTGACGTCGCGTGTCCTGAAGGTGTGCCACGCTTGCGGCACGAAGCTGCAAGTGGTGAGGGCCGCGGCGAGGTAGCCGATGACTTCGGGCCAGGGCATCGGCGTTCAGAGGTCGCGTGCGGCCCAGTCGATCAGCGCTTCGATGGCCGGCCGTACCGCATTCGCCTGCGGATGGTTCGCGATGGCCACCAGCACGTAACGTTTGCCGCTGGCGCCGTGGACATATCCCGCCACGCCGGCCACGTCGCGCAAGCTGCCCGTCTTCAGGTGCGCGAGCCCGATGCTGCCGCGCGCCCGCCGCATCGTGCCGTCGATGCCGGTCAATGGCAGGGAAGAGGCCAGTTCGGGCATGAAGGGCGAAGCCCAGGCCGCCTGCAACAGGCGGCCCAATTGCCGGGCCGTGATGCGTTCGCCCCGCGACAAGCCCGACCCGTTGACGAAGACCGGCGGCTCGGGGTCGGCGAAGCGGTCGCGCCACCACTGCTGCAGCGCGGCGCGCGAGCCGTCTAGCGTGCCGGTGCCGTTTTGCTGCAGGCTCAGGGTGAGGAACAGCTGCTGCGCCATGACGTTGTTGCTGAATTTGTTGATATCGCGAATGACCTCGGCCAGCGTCGGCGACTTCGATTCGAACGCGGGAACCATCCCGGCCGGCACGATCCCCGAACGCACCTGCCCGCCGAGGCTGCCGCCCATGTGATGCCACAGGCCGGCGACGGCGCGCGTGGCGTAGCTCCCCGGATCGGCATAGGCGACCGGCCAGATTCTTTCGCCGCAAGCCGCCGGGTAGGCGCCCGCGAAACGGATGCGCGAGGCGTCGCTGAAATCGGCCTTCAGGCCCCCGCGCCAATCGCCGCAGGCCGCGGCCGACAACGCGACGCTCGCCGGCACGGCCAGTCCGGCCATTGGCGGCTCCACCTGGATCTGCGCCTGCCCGCCGAGCGGGGTGAAGGTCATGACCAGTGCCTTGTAATTCAGGAGCAGCGCGTCGGGCGCGGCGTTATAGGGGCGAAGCGGCTCATCGTCGAACGCGCCAGGGTCGCGCGCCACGGTTTCGAATGCGCTGTGGTCCAGCACGATGTCGCCGGCGATCGAGCGGATTCCCAGGCCCTGGACGCGGCGCAGCAACAGCCACAGGCGCTCGGCGACCAGTTTGGGATCGCCCTGTCCCTTGATGTAGAGGTTGCCTTGCAGCGTGCCATCGCGCACCGGCCCTTCGACGTAGACCGGCGTGCTCCAGGTGAAGGCCGGCCCCAGCAGTTCCAGCCCGGCGAAAGTCGTTGCGAGCTTCGCGATCGATGCCGGGTTGACGGGCACGGATGCGCGGTGGCTGAGACGCGGCGGCGCCCGGCCCTCGGCATCGACCACCAGCAGCGAGACGGCGTCGCGCGGCAACCTGGCGCGGGCGAGCGCCGCGTCCACTTCAGGTGGCAGGCCCTGCGCGAACACCGGCAGTGCGGTCGCGGCGAACAGCCAGCAGGCAAGGCGGCAGAGCAGGGGCATGCGGCGATTATCGAGCCCCTCGATAATGACGGGTTCCCCGAAAGTCCGTTGCTTGAACCTGCTCGCCTTCGATACCAGCACCGACATCTTGTCCGCCGCCGTCCAAAGCGGCGGGCCGGGGCCGGCCGTGACATTGGTGCACGAAGCGGCCGGCGGCGCACAGGCGTCCGCCGCACTCATTCCCGCCATCGAGCAGCTGCTGTCGCAAGCCGGCCTGCGGCTGCGGGAACTCGATGCGATCGTCTTCGGCCGCGGCCCGGGCTCCTTCACCGGCTTGCGCACGGCCTGCTCGGTGGCGCAGGGGCTGGGCTTCGGTGCGGGCGTACCGGTGCTGCCGGTGCCTACTTTGCTGGCTATCGCGGAGCAGGCTCGGCTCTCGCACGGCGCGACGCGCGTGGTGGCCGTGCTCGATGCGCGGATGGACGAAATCTATTGGGCCGCTTATGCGTACGAGGGCGGCGGCTGGCGGCAGCAAGGCGATTTCGGCCTCGCGGCGCCCGAGGCGCTGCTCGTGCCGCACGGCTGGGTGCTCGCGGGCAACGCCTTCACCGCCTACGGTGCTCGCTTGCCGCGCGCCGCAGCCTGCGTGGAAGCGATGCCCACCGCGAGCGCGCTGCTGAGCCTCGCGCCGGCCCTGATCGCCGCCGGCCAGGCTGGCCCAGCCGCCCACGCCCTGCCCCTCTACATTCGCGATAAAGTCGCCCAAACAACCGACGAACGGGCCGCCTTGCGCGCCGCCTTGCCCGCCAGACCATGAGTGCCGTTTTCAAAGCCGTCGAGGCGCAGTTCCAGCCGATGACCGAAGCGTGGCTGGACGAGGTCGTCGCCATCGAGCGGCAGGCCTACGACCATCCCTGGACACGCGGCAATTTCGTGGACTCGCTACGCTCCGGTTACCAGGCGCAGGTGCTCGAAGCCGACGGCCTCGTGCTCGGGTATTTCGTGGCCATGAAAGGCGTGGACGAGGTCCACTTGCTCAATATCACCGTGACGCCCGCGCATCAGCGCCAGGGCTGGGCCCGGGTCATGCTCGACGCGCTGGCACTGTGGTCGCGCGGCCAAGGGGCGCAATGGCTGTGGCTCGAAGTGCGCGCGAGCAACACGCGTGCGCAGCGGATCTACGAGGAGCACGGCTACCGGCGCGTCGGCGAGCGCAAGAGCTACTATCCCGCGGCCCATGGGCGGCGCGAGGATGCCGTCGTGATGAGCCTGAAGCTATGAGCCTGCAACTCGACGAGCGCCGGCGCGCCATGCTGGCGGAAATGGGCGTGCGGGTGGTCGCACCGCCGACGTCGGGCGATGTCGGCGCGGCTGCGCCGCCTGCTCCCCCGGCGCAATCCGCCGGCCGAGCCGCGGCAGGCGTGCGGCACCCACCAGGTGTTGTTCAAGAACCAGCCGCGGTGCCATTGCGCCCGGCTTCGGCTGAGGCGCGTGCGCAGGGCGTCGAGCTCATGGGATGGGACGAACTCGCGCAGGCGGTTGCGAGTTGCCGGGCGTGCTCACTGTGCTCGAGCCGGCACAACACCGTGTTCGGGGTCGGCGACCGGCAGGCCGATTGGCTCATCGTGGGCGAAGCGCCGGGCGAGAACGAAGACCTGCAGGGCGAGCCCTTCGTCGGGCAGGCCGGCAAGCTGCTGGACAACATGCTCAAGGCGCTCGGCCTCGACCGCCGGCGCAATGGGGTGTACATCGCGAACGTGCTGAAGTGCCGCCCGCCCGGCAACCGCAATCCGCAGCCTGAAGAAGTGGCCCAGTGCGAGCCTTTCCTGCGCCGGCAAGTGGAGCTGCTGCAGCCCCGGATCATCCTGGCGATGGGCCGATTCGCCGTCCAATCGCTGTTGGGCACCACCGAGCCGATCGGCAAATTGCGCGGTCGCGTCCACCACTACCTCGGGGTGCCCCTCGTGGTGACCTACCACCCCGCGTACCTGCTGCGCAACCTGCCCGACAAGGCCAAGGCCTGGGCGGATCTGTGCCTGGCGCGGGAAGTGGCGAGCGCTCAGGCGGGCTGAGTGCCGGCGGCCATCGTCAATGGTTGGAACGCCTGCGGCGCGATGGTTCGCGCAGCGTAGTCTATGCCGCTGAAAGCGGCGTAGTCGGCCATCGAGCGTGCATGGCCCAACGCATACGCGCCCAGCGGTTCGCCCGCCAGCAGCGCGGCCAGGCGCATCCGCGAACGCTGTTCCAGCGTCCACCAGTTCTGCTGGCGCTGGCTGTCATGCGATGCGTCCCAATGCATGGGGCGCGGCGGCGCGCCGGACTCGTTGTTGTTGTACAGGTGGTAAACGGGCTGGCCCGCCATGTGAAAGATGTCCCAACCGTGGGTGAAGATGCGCGCCGCCAGCGCCTGCTCTTCGCCGTGGAAGTAGAACCACGGATCGTACGGAAACGTCTGCACGAACGGCCCCGGGGCGAACAGGCATCCGGCGCCTACGTGAAAGCCCGGCACGGCCTCTTCCCGATCGACCGGATGCGCCTCAAACCCGAGCACCGGGTGGTCCGGCTCGAAATTGCTGCCGGGTTTCACCACATGGGCCAGCACCTTGTCGGTCGCCGGCCGGCGGATCACCTGGTTGTTCTCGAACACAAAAGCGTTCGGGTAAGCCGATAGCACGACGCCGGGGCGCCCCGGCAACAGCCCCATGGCACAGGCGATGAGACGCTCGTCCCAGTACTGGTCGAAGTCCATGTGCGAGTCGATCTGGAAGAACCAGTGCTCGCCGTCGTACAGCGACATCGCGAGCGAGCGGGCCCAGCACGGCCCGCGCGCATACAAGGGATCGATGCGCACGTAGCTCAGGCGGGCCGGACCGACGTCCGGCAAGGGATGGGGCGAGGCCGCAGGGCTCTGGTCGACCACGCCGAAGTGCAGCCGCTCGGGCCAGCGCGCATGCGCCAGTGCGCGCGCTACCGTAAAGCCAAGGACGGGATCGCAGTACGACGCGATGCTGATGAACATTCTCATGGGGGGAAATGTTGCTGGGGATGGCCGAGCTTGTCCAGCCACGGCAGGCTGGCGGAACTATTGCACGGTTGGCACCCCGAGCCAGCCGCCATCTTTGTGATATTTCCAGCACAACGGCCTGGACCCTCGGAAAGCAGCACTTTCTGCACCTGAAGCAAGTTGCGCCCCTGTTACTGCTGTGCTACCGTTGAACACAACTATAAGCCTACTGCTGTTCATAGGGGCCCAGCGAAAGAAGCCGGAAGGGAGGCGACTTTCCGAAAGTGACGTGAGCCTTCCATCATGACAAACAAGGCAGTGCCGGCGAGCAGCCGGGCCCGATCGCCTGCAATCGATCCGCGCTTTCCGCGCCCAACCGCCAGCCCGGTGGCCGCCGGCTTCCGGCCCGCCAGCGCGGCGCTCGCGATCGCGACGGCTTTTGTGGCGATTCCGCAAAACGGATCGGCCCAACCGGCGGGCGCGCAGGTCATTCACGGCCAGGCCAGCCTGGTGCAGCAAGGCAATTCGCTGCTCGTCACGACCCAGAATGGGCCCGGCACCAACCACTCGGCGATCAACTGGCAGAGTTTTTCGGTCCCGGCCGGCAGCACCACGAGATTTAACCAGCCCACTGCCACCAGCACGTCGATCAACCGCGTGCTGGGAAACGACCCATCGGCCATTTTCGGGACGTTGTCGTCCAACGGACGGCTCGTCCTGGTCAACCCCTCGGGCATCGCTGTGGGCGCCGGGGCCGTGGTGGACACGGCCGCCTTCACCGCCTCGACCCTGCGCATGAGTGATGCGGACGCGCTGGCGGGGCGGTTGGTGTTCGGCGACGGATCGGCGGCGGGGCCGCTCAATGTCGATGGCCGCATCCTCGCGCGCAGTGGCGACGTGGTACTGATCGCGCCGAACGTGCAGGTCGGCGCCAATGCGCTCGTGCAGGCGCCCGACGGGGCGACCTTGCTGGCCGCCGGCCAGAAGGTCGAACTCACCGGCCGCGGGCTGGAAGGCATCCGGCTGGAACTGCAGGCGCCCTCCGACCAGGCCGTGAACCTCGGCACGCTGCGAGGCGACGCCGTCGGCATCTTCGCCGGCCAGCTCAAACACAGCGGCCTGATCCAAGCGACGGGCGTGAGCACCGAGGGCGGCAAGGTCGTGCTCAAGGCGATGGACGTGGCAGATGTGGCCGGCACCGTCCAGGCCAGCCGCGCTGAGCTCGGTGGCCAGGTGCATGCTACCGCCAGCAAGGTGGTGCTGCGCAGCGGCGCGGTCATCGACGTCAGCGGCCCGCAAGGCGGCGGCGAGGCGCTGATCGGCGGCGGCTGGCAAGGCAAGGATTCGCGCGTCGCAAACGCGCAGCAGACGACCGTCGAGAGCGGCGCAATGATCAAGGCGAATGCGACCGACAGCGGCAATGGCGGGACGGTGGTGGTGTGGTCGGACGATGTGACGTCATTCCAAGGCGGCATTTCGGCGCGCGGCGGCGCGCAGTCCGGAGACGGCGGATTCGCGGAAGTCTCAGGCAAGAAGTATCTGCGTTTCGCCGGCCGCGCCGATCTCACGGCCCCTAATGGCGCCACCGGGTCGCTGCTGCTGGACCCCAATGACATCACCATCGCGGATGGCTCCACGACGGTCCTCTACAGCGGAACCCCCCCCGGCCCAATCACTTTCGAGGGCGACGGCTCCCCATCATCGGTCATTGCTCCGGTGGACTTGGCTAGTCAGCTGCTTTTCTCCAACGTTATTGTGAACACCAGTGCCGGCACTAGCGGCCCGATGGGCGGCCAGATCACAGTCAATAGCCCGGTGACCTGGTCAACCGCGAACACGCTGGCTCTGGACGCGGACAAAGATATCGTCCTCAATGCGAATTTGAGCGGCGTGAACGCCGGCGTAGCCAGCGGTAACCTGCATCTCCATTCGGCTACTGGCAACATCGTGCAAAACAGCGGGGCCATCCAGGTAGTGAGCTTGATTGCGGCCGCCGACGCGGGCTCCGTCACTCTGACGGCAAACAACCTGGTCGGAACACTGGCGGGCTCGAGCGGAAGCGGAAAGGACTTCAGTTTCAAGAACGCCCAAGCGCTGACGGTGGGCTCTGTGAACCTGCCCATCGGCAGTCCGCTCAGCGCCGACGGGGTCACCAGCGGCGGCAAGATCTATCTCGAAACCACGTCGGGCGACCTGACCGTGGAGAACTGGATCGACGCGCCCGGTGGCGACGTGACCCTAAAGACCGCTGCCGGCGGGAACGTGCTCTTTAACGGCAGCAGCTTGACCTCGGGCGGTCTGTTGACGGTCGATGCCGGCAAGGACATCACATTCCCCGTCGACAACGACCCGATGCTCAGCGGCGCCACCGGCGTGGTGCTCAAAGCGGGCGGCGATATCAACGTCAACGGTTGGGCGCAGGTGAGCACGCAGGGCACCGCCATCAACGTGAACGCCGGCGGCAAGATCGTGGGCGGCGCGCTCGCGTCCGCTGAATTCGTCAGCAATGGCGGCAACATCAACATTGTTGCGGGCGGCGACATCATCGTCGAATCTGCCGACGCGACGGGCACCAGCAGCGACGGCACCGGTGGTGCAGCCGGCGGCGTGAGCATCCATTCCTCGGGCGGCAAGATCGTCCTGAATGGGAGCGTAAGTGCCACGGGAGGCTACGGCAGCGACGGGGGTCCCGGTGGTGCCGTGCAATTGACCGCGCCAACCGGCAGCGTCGCAGTGTCTGGGAACGTGGCAGCCAACGGCGGGAATGCCTATCTAGGCAGCGGCGGAGGCGCGGGTTCCATCGCCATTTCGGCGCAGACCGACGTCGGCATCGGTGGTGTCTTGTCGGCCAGCGGCGGTGCCAACTCGAACTCTGCGCTGGCGGCCAGCAACGGTGGGCTCGTGTCGCTGAGTTCTTCAGCCGGCAGCATCGGCGTGACGGACGTTGATGCGATGCCTGGCTACGGGATCGGCGGCAAGGCCGGTGCCGTGTCTTTGAGCGCTCCCAGCGGCGACGTCGCATTCAATGCCATCTCCACTAGCGGCGGCGTGCTGGTGGGCCCGGTTGGCAACCTCACTGCCGGCAGAGTCGAAATTACCGCGGGCAAGAACATCAGCGGCTTTGCGATTGACACCAGCGGGGGCGTGGATAACGCGAGTACGGCGGGAGCCGGCGGCGAAGTCGCTCTGACTTCCACCGGCGGCAATATTGCAGTGACGAGCTACATCGGCAGCTGGGGCGGGGACAGCTCCGTGTCGGCGGGCGGTGTTGGCGGCAACGCGGTGCTGTCCGCTTTGGCGACGACGTCCGGAAACGGGCAGATCACCCTCGGCGAAATCGCAACT
>JAGRPN010000437.1 GCA_019449555.1 Ramlibacter sp. | reverse complement strand
GCCCCAGTCGTTGAGCGGGCACACGGAAGCAGTTCCCCGTGCGAAGGAAGTTGTATGAAGCCGCTGGATGTGAGGTCCGCGCAGGACCACCGGGAGGCAACGGGCCAGCCCGATGGCCGGGCACCGGGCAAGTCGGGCCAGGGCGCGGCCAGCGCGCTCGAGCAGCTCATCCGCCAGGAAAGAGTGCGGGTGCTGCATAACCCCAGCGAGCCGCCGCAGGAACACCCGCCCGCGGCGCAGTGACGGCGACACGTCGGCGTGGTGCGTGCAGGGTGGGGCAGCTCTGCTGCCCACCGTTATTCGATCGCACGGACGCCGGATGCGTGCCCAACTACGAGTGATACAGCGCCTGCAGCACCTCGCGCGTGATCGACTCCAGTTCGCCTGCCAACGCTTCGCTGACGGCCTGTTCGGGATGGGCGCGCGCGATGCCCCATATCCGGTCCAAGGCCGCCTTGTGCCGAGCCACCGCGGCAGCCACGTCGGCGGTCCACACCGATGGCAGTTCGCTGGCCGCGCCGGCCGCGCGTCGGCCGTAGTGGATGGCGGCCAGGTAGTGCAATAGCGCCGCTTCTGTCATGGCCTCCATCATTTCGTCGCTCAGTTGCACGATGGTGGATCCACCGGCCGTCCCCCTGTTCTTCCAGGCCGCCGCGATGAACGCGGTGCTGCCGCCCACCAGCGCTCCGATCGCAGCGGCCGCGCCGAGCGTCAGGCCACCCACCAACAGATCCACCGACGCGCCCATGGCCGCCCCGGTGGCGGCCCCCGCGATGCCCGCCTGGGGCGTATCGACGCCCTGCTGCACGACGAACTTGCGCTCGAGCCGATGAGGCAACGAGCCCGCGGCAGCCTCGCCGATGCCGTGCAAGGCGCGCTGGCGGGCGAGCATTTCCGCCGCCGAACGATCGAGCCGCGCCACGACGTCATCGATCGTCGCCTGCCGCGCCTGGGCCTGGGCCTGCCGCTCGCCGGCACTCACGAGACTCTTTGCCGAAACCGCGCTGCCGGGCACCTCTTGCGACTGGCGGGCGGCGTACACCAGATGTTCGGCGGCGGCCGCCATCGAACGCCGCAGGCGCTGCTGGTTGCGTTCGTCCCACGCGGCCACGACGCGCGCGAAGCCGGGCGCCTTGGCCTGCGGCAGGCAACGGCCGATGGCATCGAGCAGCCCGGGGTCCTGGACCCAGCACCTGGCGAACGCGTCGAACGAGAGCACCTCGGCGACCAGCGGCAGTTCGCGCGCTTCGGCCTGGCAGCGCGCCACCAGGCCCGGCTGTTCGGTTTCCGGCGCATCGGGCCGATTCGCCAGCACCAGCACCGGCTTGCCGAGCCACCGCAGGAACGGCTTCGCCGTCTCGAGGTCGCCCGCTTCGCCCGCGACCAGCAGCACGACGTCGGTTTCGTCGGCCGCGGGAGCCGCGCGCGCCTCGGCCGGGCCACGGCCGAGCAGCGTCTGCGTTTGCCGCAGGGCGCGGCGCACGCGATGCAGCCACCCCGGCTGCTGCGCGCCGGACGGCTCGCCGGGGGCTAGCGGCGCCTCGGCGGGCGAGAGCTGCACATAGCGAAGCGTGTCGCCGTGCGCGGAGCTCATCAGGAGACGATCGGCGGGCGCCCCCTGCGCCAGCACGCGAAGCAGGATCGCGCGATCGCTGTCGCGCCGCGCCAGCACGCCCAGTTGCACCTGTGCCGGCGTCAGCAGCGAAATGAGGCGCTGGAAATACGGCTCGCCGAGGTCGGGCCGGATGCGCCGTGCCAGCGACGCGGCCCGCCAGGAAGCGATGGCCGCCAGGACCGCGCGCGGCACGATGACGACGACCAGCAACAGGGCCGCATACATCCAGACCCAGCGCGGATCGGCACGGGCGATGTCGCCGGGGCCGAGCTGCAAGGCCGCTACCTCCTGGATCGAGAACGGCTCGAACGGAAACAGCGCGACCACCGGCATGAGGAGCACCTTCAGGATCGCGTGGACCTGCCGCGCGTCGAGGAAAGTGCTTTCCCAGCCGATTCGATACTGCACGACCAGACCTTTGACGAGTAGTGACGCGGCCACGCCCGCGGCCCAGCCGAGGGCCGCCATGTGCAGGCCGGCGGTGGCGCGCCGCAATAGGAGCGCGGAGGTCGCCTGATGCCAGCGCACATAGAACAAGGCCGTCACGTCTGCCCCCAGGTGCCCGGATCTCCGGCGCCATTCGCGCAGGCCCGCCGCCCAGCGGCTCATCGCCTGCAGCAGCGGCCGCTCGCGCGCGCGGCGAGGCAACAAGCCGGCGAGGAGCACCAGGTACACGACCAGGTTCCAGGCCACGATGGCCAGCAGCGGCAGCGAGAGCAGGTCGACGCGGTGCGGATCGGCGATGCGCTCGGTGATCGCACCCAGCACCAGCGTGGCGAGCGGCGCCGCCACCAGCAGCCATTGGCGCCAGCGGGGGCTGCTCTGCAGTGCCGCAATACGCGGACTGCGCTGCCCGACCGCTTCGAGCACCTTGCGCGCGCGCAGCTCCAGGAAGCGCTCCGCCGCGGATGCCCCGCTGGCCACCGCCTGCGCCGCGTGCCGGGCGTCGCGGTCGATCTGGTGGCGCTCGACTTCGCTCAGGAGCTTGCCTTGCGCATCCGCCGTCTCGATGGCCTGGACCAGGATCACGCGGCGGGCCGAGGATTCGTCCATGCTCATGCGCAGCGGAAGGCCAACGGGTGCATTCCCGCATTATGTTGCGTGGCTTCATGCGCATGGATTTCGCCGCCGCGGGTCGCACGTTTCCCCGTCCCAAGCGTCATTCGGCGTTTATTCCGACGCGCAACCCATCCGTTTTGGTGTAGCGTCGCGGGGTGTCTGCGCGCCCCCCCTGCCCCGTTCTGCTGGTCGACGACAAGCCGGCCAACCTGCTGGCGCTCGAAGCAGTGCTGCAGGAACTCGGCGAGCCCCTGGTGCGCGCCGAGTCGGGGGCGGACGCGCTCAGGCGCCTGCGCGACTGGGATTTCGCGGCCGTGCTGCTGGATATCCGCATGCCGGACATGGACGGTTTCGAAACGGCGCGCCTGATCCGGGCGCAGCGCCGTTCGCGCACGACTCCGATCATCTTCGTGACCGCCGACACCACCGACCTGTCGGTCGAGGAGGCCTACGCGATCGGTGCGGTCGATCTGCTGGTCAAACCGTTGGTGCCGGCCGTGCTCAAGGCCAAGGTCGACTTTTTCGTGCAGCTGTTTCGCAGCCAGCAGGAGTTGCACAGCGCCCAGCAGCGCGCCCTGGAAGATCGCGCGTTCCTCGCCGCCGTGCTGGAGGCGATCGAGGACGGTGTGGTGGCGTGCGGCGCGGACGGCCGGCTGACGCTGGTCAACCGGGCCACGCGCGAGTTCCACGGCTTGTCCGCGCAGGCGCTGGACGCCGACCCCTGGGCCTGGCGCCACGACCTGTATCACGGGGATGGCAAGACGCCGCTGCGCAAGCAGGAGAATCCGCTGTTCCGCGCCTTTTCCGGGGAGCGCGTCCGCGACGCCGAGCTCGTGATCGCGCCTAAGGGCGGCCCGGCGCGCCTCGTGCTGGCCAGCGGTGACCCGCTGCAGGACGAAGCGGGCCGCAAGCTCGGCGCCGTGATCTCGCTGCACGACGTCACGGCGCGGCGCGAAGCACAAGCCGCCGCTGCAGCCGCGGCCCGCGAGCAGGGCCGCCGGCGCGAAGCCGAAGCGACGGCGGAACTGCTGCGCGAAAGCCGCGAACAGCTGCGCGCCAGCGAAGAGCGGGTGCGGCTGGCGACCGATGCCGCCGGGCTGGGCGTGTGGGTGCTGGAGATCGCCGCCGACCGCGTGAGCTGGGAAAACGAACGGATGTATGCGCTGCTGGGGCTGGCGAGCGCGGACCAGCCAGTGACCGCCAGGCGCTTCGCCGAGGAGTTCGCGCATCCCGACGACGCAGCCGGATTCAGGCGGGCCATGTCGCACACGATGCGCAGCGGCGAGCGGCTGCATTTCGAAGGCCGCTTCCTGCGACGCAGCGACCGCGCGCTGCGCTGGATGGAACTCACCGGCATCCTCCAGCAGGGCTCGGACGGCTCGCCGCTGCGCGTGCTCGGCACGGCCGCCGACATCACGGAGCGCAAGCAGGCCGAGGCCGAGCTGCGCAACAGCGAAGAGCGCTACCGCACGCTGTTCGAGTCGATGGACGAGGGCTTCTCCATCGTCGAGATGATCTTCGACCACGGCGGACGCCCGGTCGACTATCGCTTCCTGGAAACCAACCCGGCTTTCGCGAAGCACACCGGCCTCGCCGCCGCCGCGGGCAAGCGCATCCGCGAAATGGTGCCGGAGCACGACGTGCACTGGTTCGAAATCTATGGCCGCGTGGCGACGACGGGCGAGCCGGTACGCTTCGAGGAGGAGGCCAAGGCCATGGGCCGCTGGTTCGACGTGTATGCAACACGCGTGGGCGGTCCCGGCAGCGCCAGGGTCGCCATCCTGTTCAACGACATCAGCGAACGCAAGCGCGCCCAGCAGGATCTCGAGCGGCTCGCCGCCGAGCTGGCGGAGACCGACCGGCGCAAGACCGAGTTCCTGGCGACGCTGGCCCACGAACTGCGCAACCCGCTCGCACCGATCAGCAACGGCCTGCAATTGATGCGCACCGCGTTCGGCAATCCGGCCGCGCAGGAGAAGGTGCGCGGGATGATGGAGCGCCAGCTCAAGCAGCTCGTCCACCTGGTGGACGACCTGCTGGACATCGCGCGGATCTCCAGCGGCAAGGTGGAATTGAAGAAGGAGCGCATGGCGCTGGCTCCCGTGCTCCAGGGCGCGGTGGAAGCAAGCATGCCGTTGATCAGTGCCGGCCGGCACCACATCGCCGTGGACATGCCGGCGGAAACCATCGAGCTCGTGGCCGACCCGACGCGGCTCGGCCAGGTGGTGAGCAACCTGCTCAACAACGCGGCCAAGTACACACCGAGCGGTGGCCGCATCGAACTCAGCGTGCGCCATGAAGCCGATACGGTGGCCATTTCCGTGGCCGACACCGGTATCGGCATCGCGCCGGAAGCGCTGCCCGAGTTGTTCGAGATGTTCACGCAGGTGGGGCGCCACCGGGATCGCTCGCAGGGCGGGCTGGGGATCGGGCTCGCGCTGGTGCGGCGCCTGGTGGAATTGCACGAGGGCAGTGTCACGGCCGAAAGTGCGGGACCGGGCCGGGGCAGCAAGTTCACCGTGCGGCTGCCGCTGCCGGTCCGTGCGGCAGCGGAGTTGCGCGCTACGGCGCCCCCGCCCGCGCAGAAACCCGCTTCGCAGTTGCGGGTGCTGGTGGTCGATGACAACGTCGATGCCGCTGAGAGCCTCGCCGCGCTGCTCGACCTGGCGGGCCACGCCACGCGTGTCGCGCACGACGGGGACGAGGCCTTGCAGGCGGCACACGAGTTCCGCCCGGAGATCGTGTTCCTGGACATCGGCATGCCGGGCAAGGACGGCTACGAAGTGGCCAAGGCCTTGCGCAGCCAGCCCGAAACCCAGGAGGCTGTGCTGGTGGCCCTCACCGGCTGGGGTGCGAAGGACGATCGCGCGCGCTCGAAAAGCGCGGGCTTCGACCACCACCTCACGAAACCGGCGGGCATGGCCGCGGTCGAAGGCCTGCTGGCGAAGATGGCGGACACCCGCAGCGCCGCGAGCGCTCGGTGAGAATCAGCGCGTCTTGCGCGGAGGCAGACCGGTGTGCTGGGTGAGGATGCGGCCCTTGACCGGCTTCGCGGGAAGCACTGAAGCCCCCGCAGTGGAGTTCTTGCGGCGCGCGCTCTGGTAGCTGCCGCCGGTGATCGGCTGGTAAGCGGGGATCAACTGGTGCTTGCCGTTGCCGATCAGGTCGGCCCGGCCCAGCGCCTTCAGCGCTTCGCGCAGCAGCGGCCAGTTGTTGGGGTCGTGGTAGCGCAGGAACGCCTTGTGCAGCCGCCGGCGCCGCTCGCCGCGCACGACGTCCACCTCCTCGCTCGAACGCGTGATCTTGCGCAGCGGGTTCCGGCCGGTGTGGTACATCGCAGTGGCGGTGGCCATCGGGCTCGGGTAGAAGGTCTGCACCTGGTCGGCGCGAAACCCGTTCTTCTTCAGCCACAGCGCGAGGTTCATCATGTCCTCGTCCCTGGTGCCGGGATGGGCCGCGATGAAGTACGGCACGAGGTACTGCTTCTTGCCCGCTTCGGCCGAGTACTTGTCGAACAGCAATTTGAACTTGTCGTAGTTGCCGATGCCCGGCTTCATCAT
>JAGRPN010000436.1 GCA_019449555.1 Ramlibacter sp. | reverse complement strand
CGTTGCGCTGCTACATTTCTCTCCGATGAACGAATTCGCCTCCTGCCGCCCTTGGTCACCGGCCGGTATCGGCAAAGGTGGGGAGTACGAGGCGCTCGGCATCTATGGTGCGACATGGCTGGCACGGCCGACGGAAATCTGACCCACCTTCCGGCATCGTCGCCGAGGTAGATCTGACCCGCCCGAGCCGCATCGGGCCGGCTCTCATCAGCCCTTGTTTCGGTTGGGCGGACGGCAATGCAACCGCCATGCGCCCGGCCCTACTCCCGATGCGCCTAAAGATGTACGGACGATGCATGTTTTGATAGACTGCGCGCAGCAAGAAGGAGCAGGGCTTCCATGAACATCGACAAGTGCAGGCACCCACAGCGCCGCAGGCGAATCGCAGGATGAGTGCGGCGGCATCCGCGCAACTGCGGGCAATCGCAACGCGCTCGGGGCTGAGTCCATGGCAGCTCGGTGGCAAGGAGCTTCTTCCGATCGTTCAGGGCGGCATGGGGGTGGGCGTGTCCGCCGGTGGCCTCGCCGGCACCGTTGCGAACCTCGGTGCGATCGGCACGATCTCATCGGTCGATCTGCGCCGGCACCATTCCGATCTCATGCTCGCGGCGATGGAAGCTGCCCGCGAGGCTGACTCCAAGGCGCGTATCGACGCCGCCAACCTCGAGGCGCTCGGTCGCGAAATCGCGCGCGCGCGCAAGCTGGCCGGCGCGCACGGCCTGGTTGCCGTCAACGTGATGAAGGCAGTGATGGAGTACGAGCATTACGTGCGTCACGCGCTGGCATGCGGCATCGATGCCGTCGTGATGGGCGCCGGCCTGCCGCTGGACCTGCCGGAGATCGCGCGCGACTACCCGAAGGTCGCCCTGGTCCCCATCCTGTCGGACGCCCGCGGCGTGCAGCTGGTGATGCGCAAATGGGAGAAGAAGGGCCGCCTGCCTGATGCCATCGTCATCGAGAATCCGCGGCTGGCGGGTGGTCATCTCGGCGCCGCGAAGATCGCCGAAGTGGAGGACCGTCGTTTCGATTTCGACATGGTGCTGCCGCAGGTGCGGGCATTCCTGCGCAGCGCGGGGCTCGATGGCCAGATCCCCCTGATTGCGGCGGGCGGGGTCTCCTGCCTGGAGGACATCCGGCGCCTTCAGGCGCTTGGCGCGGCTGCCGTCCAACTCGGTACGGCTTTCGCCGTGACGGAGGAGTCCGACGCACACCCGGAGTTCAAGCGGATCCTGGCCGGCGCGAAACCCGAGGACATCGTCGAATTCACGAGCGTCGCCGGACTGCCGGCCCGAGCGGTGCGCACGCCCTGGCTGGACAAGTATCTACGCCAGGAAGCCAAGCTCAAGGCAAAGGCGCACGTGCAGCCTTGTCACCAGTCGTTCGACTGCCTGGCCCATTGCGGATTGCGAGACGGCATCGCTGAATGGGGCCAGTTCTGCATCGACAAGCACCTCGGCCATGCCCTGGCGGGACAGGTGAACCAGGGATTGTTCTTCCGCGGGGCGGGGCGAGTGCCCTTCGGTACCCAGATCCGTCCGGTGCGCGAGTTGGTCGAGTGGCTGCTGGGTGGAATCCTGCCGCCGGGTGTGGTGGAAAACGAGATCGACGGCTGGGCGACTCCGGTCCGGATGGAGGCTCTTCTCGAGACAGAGCTAGAGGCATGAAGCCTGCGAGGCCCGGGAACGAGCCGTTTCCCCCCGATCCGGAGGCCCCCGAGGCGCCCGCATCCCGGAATGTCGCGCCGCAGCCGCCACGCGGCAAGGTGCAGGCCTGGACGGAGTTGCTGCGCACGCCCTTGCCGCACCTCGAACTGGAAGTCTTTGCGCAATTGCACCCGGTCCGCGTGGACCAAGCGGACGGGGTCACCTTGCTTCGCATCCAGCCGGGCCAGGACGTCAAGCGCGCACTGGCGCCATGGACGCGCCGATTCGGCACGACCGTGCCCGTCTTCACCAGCCTGGAAGCCGAGGCGAACGATCTGCTCGGCGTGCCCGAGGAGGCAGCGCGCTGGCTGCGCGAGCGTCCGCTGCTGTGCTGCGCGGCGCCGGTGCTGGATGACCTATTGATAGGGGCCCGTGGAATGACGGCACAGGTCGCAACCTGCGGGATCACGCGCGCCGCGCGGGAACTGGCCTATGCTGCCGCCGGACTCGTGGTGGCCGCGTCCCAACGCTGGCCTGGCGCGCAGATACCGTGGGCCGATACGAAGAACCGGCCGACGCTGCGCCTGGTCGCGCAGGCCATCGATCTCGCGCTGGCGGCGCAGGACCACGAGCGCGCGCTCGCGTGGATGCGCTGGATGCTTGGGCGCGACGCGGACGACGCGCATGGCTGGCGCAGCGTCATGGACTCCTTGCGCCAGCCGGACGCATCCCAACCCTGAGACATCACCTGCCCTGCCGGCTCGGTCGGCACGTTACCAGCCCACGCAGGCGTCCGCGCCTTTGGCTCGATGTCCGCTTCGGGTCGGCAGTAGACATCGACTTTTAGCCGTTGGCTAGGCGGTTGTGGTCAATGCCAACTCAAATCCGCTCGTATGGGGACGGCTCCGTCATTGGCTGCATCCACTATGGAAACGACGCGGGTGACATGCGCAGGAAATCCAGCAGGTGAATCGGCCACGAACTGAACGATGAGTTGTAGCGGCCCGAAGCTCAGTCAATCAGCTTGTGTTTGACCGCGTAGTAGGTCAGGTCGCTGTTCGACGCGAGGCTCATCTTTTCCATCATTCGGGTGCGATACGTGCTGACCGTCTTCACGCTCAGGGACAGGTCCCTCGCTATGTCACCGGCGGTTTCGCCTCTGGCGAGCTTGAGGAACACCTGAAACTCACGCTCGGACAGGTGTTCGTGAGGCTCGCCGTCTTCCTTGCGATTGAGCTGCTGGGCGAGCAGCTCGGCAATTGATGGCGAGATGTAGCGCCTGCCCACGGCGATGGTGCGGATCGCGTTCACGATTTCCATCGGGTCGCATTCCTTGTTCAGGTAGCCGCTGGCTCCCTGTCGAATCAAGGTCAGCGCGTAGTGCTCTTCGGGATAGCCCGAGAGAATCAGAATGCCCACGTCGGGTGCCTTGGCTCGGATCATGGCCAGTGCGTCGATACCGCTCTGCCCCGGCATGGAGAGGTCCAACACCAGAACATCCAGTTCGCGGTTAGTTCGTACAAAGTCGATGGCTTCACGGCCACTTGCGGCTTCGCCAACGACTCGGAGATCGACCTGTTCCGAGAAGAACTGCCTGAGTCCAGTCCGCACAATGGCGTGGTCGTCCACAACTCCGATGTTGATCATGCGTAATCATGCCGTATTACTGATGAGCTGACTCTGCGAAGGATCAAGATCAAGTGTCAGCGAGCCGTAACGATGATTCCGAATTTGCGCAACGCGGTCCTTGGCAGACTGGGACCCACGAAGCGGTGAAATCCAAGCGCTCAATGTCTGCGGGTGACCCCCACCGTGGCACTTGACGATGCCAGAGACTTGCGGATGCGCGAGCGAATCGAAGCGGAGGCGCGCTTCGCCCGCGAGCTAGAACGAGTCCTTGGCGGCCTCGAATTTGTTGCTGAGTCTTACAGACGATCACCCCCATCATGGAGACGCCATCGCGCGGGGGCGGGCAGAGACCTATGTCGAGACAATCCAGAGTCATTCTCTTCGCGGCCATCGGGCTCGCGGGCCTGCCCGTTCTTCTCGGGGCGGCCGTGCTCGTTCTGGTCAATACCAGGGCCTACCAGAGCCGGCTTGAGGCGACCATGTCGGAAGCGTTGGGCATGCAGATCAGCGCCGGCGGCCGGCTGGGCTTCGCCTTCTCACCGGGCCTGACCGTCACGCTCGCCGACGTGCACATCCGCAATCGCGGGACGGAGATTGCGTCCGCGAAGCAGGCCAGGTTCTGGATCGAGCTTCCGCCCTTGCTCAAGCGGCAGGTCAGGATCGATAAGATCGCGCTCGACCGCGCCTGGATCTCCGTCGAACGAAGCAGCGACGGCCGATTCTCGTTCGAGGCAGCACCGGAAGCTGCGGAAAAGGCACTGCCAACCGTGGACTGGCCGATCGTTTCCGCGCCCGATGCGACATTTCTCTACGCGGACAAGCGATCCGGGGCTGCGGTCCAGTTCGAAGCCGGGGAATGCCGCCTCGAGGTCCAACGGCTGCTGCTGCCAGGCGGGAAACGCTCGAGCCTCATGAAGAACCTTTCGTTCACCGCGCAGCTTGCGTGCGCAAAGGTCCGCCGCAACGACTTCGAGGTGTCCGACTTGAAGGTCGCGGTCACTGCGAAAGAGGGTTTATTTGCGCTGGACCCGGTCGCCCTGCGCATCTTCGGCACCGACGGGACGGGAATGGCCCGAGCGGATTTTTCCGGCAGTGTTCCGCGTTTCCAGATTCGCTATTCGCTCCCTCAATTCCCGATCGAGGAGTTCGTCAAGACCATGTCGCGCCAAAAGGTTGCCGTGGGCCGGATGGATTTCAGCGCGAGCCTGGAGATGCAGGGCGACACCACGAAGCAGTTGCGTCAGACGACGAAAGGCACGATCTCCCTGCGGGGCAAGAATTTCAGGCTTCTTGGCGGCGACCTGGACCGGCAGTTCTCGCGCTTCGAATCGAGCCAGAACTTCAACCTCGCGGACGTGGGCGCGTTCTTCTTCGCCGGGCCGCTCGGCCTGGTCGTGACGAAGGGGTTCAACTTCGCGACCGTTCTTCAAGGCAAGGGCGACAGCAGCGAGATCCGCACACTTGTTTCGGACTGGAAGGTGGAGCACGGCGTGGCGCAAGCCCAGGACGTGGCGATGGCGACGAAGGAAAACCGTATCGCCCTGCACGGCGGGCTCGATTTCGTGAACGACCGATTCAATGACGTCACCGTCGCCCTGGTCGACCCCAAAGGTTGCGCCATCGTGCGGCAGGCCATACGCGGCAGTTTCGAACATCCCGTGGTGGAGCAGCCCAGCGTCGTGAAGTCCCTTGCCGGGTCGGCGCTCGGATTACTCAGGAAAGGACGCGATCTTTTCCTTGGCAAACAGTGCGACGCGTTCTACGCCGGCTCGGTGAAGGCGTCGAACTGAGCCGGCCACTCGGCATCCAGCACACACACCATGTCGCAGTCGCCCATCGTCCAGAGCATCTAGCGCCACGGGGGTTCATGACGCTGCGCTTTGAACGCGCTTTGCAGCAGTCAGATCCATTGGCGCTAAGTCAGTTGGGGGTCGAAAGCGGCCATCCGCCACGGCGCATACTGTTCACATGCAGTCCACATTCCCCATGTTCATGCGTGGCGGCGCCGTATGGCTCCTCATCCTGGTGCTGGCATTTGTCAACGGCGCAGCACGCGAGCTGTTTCTCATCCCGCGACTTGGCCGCGCACCAGGCTTGTTCCTGAGTGGGATCCTGCTTTCGGCGGTGATCTTGGTCCTGGCCTTTGCGAGTGTGCGGTGGATACGCCCGCGCTCGCCTGTTGACGCATGGCGAGTCGGCGGCATTTGGCTTGCTGCCACGCTCGTTTTCGAGTTGGGACTGGGCTGGGCTCAGCAGAAATCCCTCGGCGAGATGCTCGGCGCCTATTCATTCCGGGACGGCAATACCTGGCTGCTTGTCGTGCTTGCGACCCTGCTCGCGCCGCGGCTCGCTTACCGGTGGCGCAGGCCCGTTGGTCCCGAGCACGTGGAGTAGCAACATCCTTGCCTGGCGTGGAGCTGCTGCTCCGCGAGGAGCTCGCGTCCGCTTTCGGCCGAGGCTGTGTGAAAACGCCCTAAATCGGTAGACTCCGGCAACTCGTGCCGGAGATGCCGATGCCGCGATTCGTGGAAGGTAGTGACCGCAAGCAGGTGACGCTGCTGCCCGAGTGCCTGGACGACT
>JAGRPN010000435.1 GCA_019449555.1 Ramlibacter sp. | reverse complement strand
TCTTCGGCCGTGGCCGCCTGGCCCGGCTTGAGCACCACGTACGCCTTCGGTTTGACAAGCTGGTCCGTGTCCGCCACGCCGATCACGGCCGCTTCGAGCACCGATGCATGCGTGCTGAGGCAAGCCTCCACCTCGAACGGCGAGACGTAGATGCCGCCGACCTTGAGCATGTCGTCGCTGCGCCCGCCGTAGGTGTAATAACCGTCCGAGTCCAGCGTGTACTTGTCGCCACTGCGGGTCCATTCGCCGGCGAAGGTCGCCTTGGTCTTGGCCCGGTTGTTCCAGTACATGAGCGCGGCGCTCGGCCCGTTGATCTGCAGCTCGCCGATCTCGCCGACGGCGCACTCGTGCCCGTCATCCCCGACGATCCTGAGCTCGTACCCCGGCACGGCCTTGCCGGTGGTGCCATAGCGCACCTCCCCGGGGCGGTTGGACAGGAAGATGTGCAGCATCTCGGTCGAGCCGATGCCGTCGAGGATCTCGACCCCGTACGCCTCCGTCCACCGTTTGCCGATGTCGGCCGGCAGCGCTTCCCCCGCGCTGGTGCACACACGCAGCTTCAACTCCGCGCGTTTCGGCCGGGCCGGATCGGCCAGCAATGCCGCATAGAGGGTCGGCACACCATAGAAGATCGTGGGCCTGAATTTCTTGAGCACGCCGAACACGTCGGCCGGCGTGGGCCGGGAGGGCAGCAGCACCGTCGTGGCGCCCACACTCATCGGGAACGTGAGCGAATTGCCGAGGCCGTACGCGAAGAACAGTTTGGCGGCGGAGTACACGACGTCCTGCTCGCGGATGCCGAGCACGGCTCGCCCGTACAGTTCCGCCGTCTGCATCAGGTGACTGTGCAGGTGCACCGTGCCCTTGGGCGTGCCGGTCGAACCGCTGGAATATAGCCAGAAGCACGCGTCGTCGGCGCACGTACCGGCCACGCCGGCCGCCGTCGCGCCGGACGCCGCCATGGCGGCCACCGAGTTCGGGGCCGAGTCTCCCGCCACGACGACGCGCTTCAGCGTGGGGATGTTGCCGATCAGCGGCTCGAATATCGGCAGCAAGGGCTTGGAGACGAACAGGGCCTGCGCGCGCGAATCGCGCAGCATGAAATCGAAGTCCTTGGTGGTGAGCAGCGTGTTGGCCGCGATCGGCACCACGCCGGCCAGGATGCAGCCGAGAAAGACGACGGGCCACTCGAGCGTATCGTGCATGGCCACGAGGACCCGCGTTTCGGGTGCGAAGCCGCCGGCACGCAACGCATTCGCAAACCGGTGGGCCTGGTCCGTCAGCTCGCCGTACGTCAGCTGCGCGCCGGTGGCGGCATCGATGAAAGCGACCTTGTCGGGTCGGGCGGCGTTGCGCGCAAGCAGGTCGTGGGCGGCGTTGTAGTCCCTCGGGATCTCTACCCGCGGCGGGCGGGAGCTGTGGTCGGCGCGGCTGAGGTGCATGTCTCGTCTCCGTATGTCGTCATCTGGGGCCAATCCCCATTTATCCGGAGCGCCCCTTGCTGTCAATGGACCGTGCCGCAGTCCGGGGCGCCCCCTATGCCGTCGCCTTTGTCGCGGCCACGGCTTCCGTCAACCATTCGCGGCACCACGCGGTGCCCAGTTCCTCGGGCATGGTACCGGCGCTCGCGTCGTGGCACCACACTTCGCCGATCCGCTGCGCGCCCAGGCCCTGCAGCCGTTCGTCGAACTTCTTGCCGCCGAAGGCGAACGTGTTGAGGTAAGTGCGGTCCCCCAACGCGATCACGCCGTAGCGAACATGACCCAGGTAGCGGGCTTGCGTCTCGAGCGAGTCGTACAGCGCGCGAGCGTTGTCCGGCACGTCTCCCGACCCATAGGTGGAGGTGCAGATGAGATATATCGCATCTTCGTCGAACGCGCCGATATCCAGGCCGTCCATCAGCTGCACTTCGATTTCGTCCACCAGGTCGGCGCAGTCCATCTGGATCGCCTGCGCTACATAGTCGGCCGTGCTCGTCATCGTCCCGACCAGGATCTTCAATTTCATTGGATTCTCCGCGTGCACTAAACTGCTTGACAAGGGTTTGATCGGCAGTATACTTCAATCTTGATCTAGCGCAAACTTTGTTTAAAAAACCCACGAGCGATGAACTTAATGGTTGACCACGACGCGAGAGCCACAATGGCCGAGCTGGGCGCGCGGGTCCGTGCCTGGCGAGCGCGGCGCGGCATGACGCGCAAGCAGCTCGCCGCCGACTCCGGGCTGTCCGAGCGGTTCCTGGCCGACGTGGAAGCCGGCAAGGGCAATGTCTCGATCAATTCGCTGGAAGCCGCGGCCCGGGCCTTGAATATCACGATCCTGGAGCTGCTGCAGGATGCGCCGCGCCCGGCACTGGCACGCGTGCATGGATTGCTGGCCCAGCTGGACGACGCCCAACTCGACCAGGCGTACACCACGCTGGCTGCGAGCTTCGGCGGCGCCGACCTCGAGGGACGCGAAAAGCGCATTGCGCTGATCGGGCTGCGCGGGGCCGGCAAGTCCACGCTCGGTGCCCAACTGGCCGCCCAGCGAGGCGTGTCTTTCGTCGAGCTCGACCGCGAGATCGAACGCGAGGCTGGCACCAGCATGAACGAGATCCTGCTGCTGCACGGGCAGGCGGGATACCGCCGGTACGAGCGCCGCGCGTTGCTGCGCATAGCCGAGGACCACGCCGATGGCGTGGTGGTGACCACCGGCGGCAGCATCGTGAGCGAGCGCGAGACCTTCGACTTGCTGCAGAGCCGCTTCTATTGCGTGTGGCTCAAGGCCAATCCGGAAGAGCACATGAGCCGCGTGGTGGCCCAGGGCGACCTGCGGCCGTTCCATTCCACCCGCGATGAAGATGACCATTTCGCGCACGGCTCGATGGGCGAAGCGATGGAAGACATCCGGCGCATCCTCGCCAGCCGCGAAGCGTTGTACGCCCGGGCCGATGCGGTGGTCGATACCGCCGCGCGATCCGTGAAGCAGTCCTTCAAGGACCTCGAACGGGCAGTTCCGCCCATTGCAGTTCGCGCCCAAGCCGCCGAGACCCCTCGGCGCAGTGCGGCCGAACGCCCTCTCAAGGAGACCAGGTAATGAACGCGATGACCGAGCCCCTGCTGTTCAAGCAGGGGGAGCGGGAGCTGGTGACTTTCGCCACCCACCCGTCCAGATACAGGCATTGGAAGCTTTCGGTGGACGGCGATGTCGCCCGCCTGAAGCTCGACATCGACGAGGACGGCGGCATCAAGCCCGGCTACAAGCTCAAGCTCAACAGCTATGACCTGGGTGTCGACATCGAGCTGCACGACGCGCTCAACCGCGTCCGCTTCGAACACCCGGCCGTGAAGGTGGTGGTGTTCGAGAGCGCGAAGGAGAAGATCTGGTGCTCGGGCG